>CAZKZI010000099.1:0-12654 GCA_964557205.1 uncultured Lentisphaeraceae bacterium | reverse complement strand
CCTATGCGCCATGATGACCCGCTTTTAGAAGCATTTACTTTGACAGGTGACCAATCTCCATGATATCCACCCGTATGATAAAGAACCAGTCGGTCGCCGTCTGGCACTGCTGGCGCTTAACCGCGATTACGGCATGAAGCACATTAAAGCCGATTCTCCGACACTCAAAGCGCACAAGATCGAAAACGGCAAGTTTGTCCTGAGCTTCAACCACGCTGAAAGCTGGTACACAACTGGCAATAAGCCTGTTAAGAACTTCGAAGTCGCAGGAGCAGACGGCACGTTCGTCGAAGCGGTTGCGGAGATCAGCGGTGCGCAACTTCTGGTCGGATCCACCAAGGTTTCCGAGCCGAAACAGCTCCGGTTCATGTGGGACGAGACCTGCGAGGGCAACCTGTACAACGAAGCCTGTTTGCTGCCCGGTGCTTTCCGTATCCAGACAGAACAGTAGGTGGTGCGCATGTTTGTTTTCCGGACCTGCCGCAAAACACAGCAGGTCTGGAATTTGAGCCACTCAACACGCCCTTTTACCTCTCATCTCTCACTGACCGCGACCGAGAGCGGCTGACCTGCGCCGTGTTCTTTCATTGGTTGCTCAGTCAGTGTCAGCTTGCTTGAGTACTGTGTTGGCACAGCGAGCCGTTGCCAATCTGCGGTGATCGTCTGCAACGCCTTCGGCATAGCGCCCGACTGGCCTTGTATCACACCGCGCACACGCCCGTTTTTTTCTGTACGGAACGCGAGATCGGTACGCTCCTGCAAAGCGATCTCGAGTTCGTCCGTCTTGAGCCGCTTGAGTCCGCCGGCCGCGAACGCCGCAACCTTGCCGTCCGGCGCGAAGCGGATCGCAACCGTGCCGACCGCATCCACGGTCACGGTGTGCCCCTGCCACTGAAACGTTTCGCTGATCAGATCGCCCGCAGGCTCCTTGGCACCTGCGATCCGCACATACGTTCCATCCGTAAGCCTGCCGTGCCCGTCGGCAGGCGGAGCGGCCAACAGCCCTCCGCCCGGATGCCCCCACCTCTTACTGTCAGCCGACCACCCCGTGACGCGCGCCACGCCGGCATCGTCCAGCAGCCGCAGCACGCTTTCAACACACGCCTTGTCGTCCGCATATCCCAGAACGTTCGCGCCCAACCGCGTCGTAGCGTCGAGCGGACGCGCCTCGGAATCCTTGGTCCAGTTGCCCACCCTGAACAAAGCGCTCTTGCCCGCCGCAGCCTGGCTGAAAAACGCCAACTCCGTCTCGTCCCCGAATTCGGGCTGGTACAACACGACCGCCGTGTACCGTTGCGCTCCGAGGCGGACATACCCCTCGGCATCGATCACCAACGCCTTCGACGTAACCAGACTGGAGGGGAACAGGTCCGCAGGGTACCCTTTGGCGCAGAGCGCCGAGGCTATGTCGAGTCCCACGTTGTTATAGGAGGGCTGCGTCCAGTTCATGGCGCACGCATGGCCGAACACCACCGCCACAGGGCAATCCAGCGGGGCTTGGGAGACAAAGTCGAGCATGCGCAGCCGTGTCATTCCGGCTATCAGCCCACTTCGCATCAGTCTGAAATAGCGCTCGCTGGTTTTGAGATCCGGACGCGGACCAAGCGGATGCACATTCAGACGGCCGCCGCTCAACGCATCAGCCCACAGTTCGCCGATATAGGAGGCGGTCTCTTTAGCGTAATACTGGTTATACCAAAGCGGGAAGCCCCACCGCTTCGCCAGCGAGGTGCGGCACGGGTAAGGTGTGGACTCGTCCGACTGCCCCATGTCCCGCGTCGCATCCCACCAGAACAAACCGTTTTTGCGGAATTCCTGCGCACCCGGATACGGGGTCCACGTCGCGTGCGTCACGATGAAGGCATCCTTGCCGAATGCCTCTTTACCGGCGCGGTAGAAGTCGCTCTCGATCATCACATTGCGCTCGCGGCACAGTTTTCGATAGCGGTTGATCGCCGCCTCGCGTTCCCGATCCAACCCCTTTTCGCCTGCATACATCAGCAACGCATCCCGCACCAGCTCGCGCCCCCCCGGCACCTTTGCGTAGACCGCTGCCATGGCCGGTGAGTACCAGTAGCGGTCGTGCGCGGGATTCCCGGTATGATCCGGTGGAAAACCCCACTCATCCTTCATGATGCCCGCCAGCGGCAGATCGGCGTATTGCTTGATGATGTCGCGCTGGTAGTCGAGCAAATGCGGAGCGAACACATCGGGTGTGAGATAGGTGTGCGAGGCAATCACGCATGCGTCGCGTCCAGGCTGCGCGGACACGCGCACCGTCAGCTTGCGCGGCCCCTCGGCCGTCGCGATGCCGCTTTCGCCGGTGATGTCCCGCACCGTCGCGGGATCGATGCCCTCTGGCCCGCGCACGAAAGAATAGATGCGCACCAGCCGCGTCGTCAGGCACGCATACTTGGGCAGACTCCCGATCATGTGGTCTTGCGTGTCGCTCCCTCGGAACACCGCCTCAGCCGAGGCGTCCTTGGGGAACTCGACCATTTTCAGCACCAGTTCTTCCTGCTGCTCATCCGGATACCGGGTGCGGAAGGCCTGCCGCGCCAAGCGGATGTCGACCTCCAGCGCGATCTGCAAGCCCAACCCGTTCGCATACCGCACGGCCTTGGCCGCCTGGTCGTGCATCGCGGGCTCCGTCACCTCGATACGGCGGCAGGCGGTCGTCAGCAGCGTGTACGGCGAATGGGCGGCTATCGCGTCCAGAAACGGCTTGAACCCGTCCGGTTCCAACTCTTTTTGCGACCAGAACCACGCGCCGATGACCGGCGGTCCGTCGCCGTCAGCCGGGCGTACCGCCTCTTTTCCGGCTCCCCCCGCAAAGGTGATCCCAGCCAAACCGATGGCGAACATCCATCCGAACTTGCGCCGCCAAACTCCCGATTTCAAACATAATTTATTCATCTTTAAAACAATAAGCAAGTGAGGGTGCAAAGTCAACGGTCTTTTCTGTAGTTGTAGCGGTGCGAGCGCGGTTCCTTGAAAATCTCTTTAGCGAAGATCAGCCGCAGACTGTTCTCGCCCAGCAAAGCTTCGGCCCCGGCGATGAAGTCAGGCGTGGGGGAGACGTTAAAAGCCGCACCGGGCTGCACGACAACCTTGCGCTTGTCGGGATATGTCAGGCAGATGTTCATTGGCACTTTGCCAGTGTGCTTGCGCATGAGGTCGCGCAAGCTGTCGATTTGCCTGACATAACGTTTTTCTGTGGTCACGTAGATGGCGGCGATGACTTTTTTGCAGAATAAGCGCAAGCCTTCGTTCAGGGCATAAACCTCTTCCGCGTAAATCTTGGTCTGTTCCTCGCGGTTCAGAAACCCGCACACCAGCACCGGGGTGTCCGAGACGCAGGCGCTCTCGTATTTACTGAACGACTTGGGGAAGACGATCGCCTCGATCGTGGCGTCGCCGTCATCAATAATCATGTTGGCATAAGCCGCCTTGGCCTGTTTGCTGATGCGGCGGGTGACTGCGGCGGCCATGCCTGCCACGCGGATCTCCTGTTTGTCTTGAACGGTGTCGAGATTGGCGAGCTTGACAGTCTGGATGTCCTTGATGATTCGCCGGAAGCGCGTCAGCGGGTGGCCGGTCATGTACACGCCCAGAAGTTCGCGCTCACAGGCGAGTCTTTCCTTCTCCAGCCATTCCGGGCAATCAGGCAGATGGTCAGGGGCGGCGGATCCGGCATCTGAGCCGATCAACATTTCGAAGAGGTTGCTTTGGCCGCTGGCCTTCTCGCGGAGCCTTTCGGAAGCGCGCGAAAGCGCGAAGTCTATGTTGTTGAAGAGCCTGGCCCGGTGCATGCCGAAGCTATCCATAGCGCCGCACCTGATCAGCGCATCAAGCACGCGTTTGTTGACAGCGGCAGGGTCAACCCGTTCACAGAAGTCGGTCAGGCTTTTGAAAGGCCCGTGTGCCTTGTTTTCGTTTATGATTGCTTCAGCGGCACCTTGGCCGACATTCTTGATGCCGGCTAACCCGTAAAGGATCTTGCCGTCTTGAGGTATGAAACGCTCAAAACTGCGGTTGACATCCGGCGGAAGGACTTTAAGGCCCATGTTGTCGGCTTCGCTGACAAAGCCCGGCAGCTTATCGGAATTGCCGATTTCAGAAGATATTTGCGCGCACATGAATTCCGCCGGGTAGTGTGCCTTCATGTAGGCAGTCTGATAGGTGACGATACCATAGGCGGCCGCGTGCGCCTTGTTGAAACCGTAGCCGGCGAATTTCTGGATGTTGTCAAAGATCTGCCCGGCCTGGGCGGCTTTGATGCCGTTGACTTTAAGACAACCTGCGATAAAGCCGGTACGCTCCTTGGCCATAACCACAGGATCTTTTTTGCCCATGGCCCTGCGCAGCATGTCGGCGTGGCCGAGAGAGTATCCGGCCAAGGCTTGTGCGGCGCGCTGGACCTGTTCCTGGTAGACCATGATGCCGTAGGTCTCTTTGAGAATCGGCTCCAGCAGCGGGTGGTCATATACGATCTTCTCTAAGCCTTTCTTGCGGCGCACGAAGACCTTAATCATATCCATCGGGCCGGGACGGTAGAGCGCCAGAATAGCTATGATCTCTTCAATGTGGTTGGGCTGCAGTTCTTCCAGAACCCGCTTCATGCCGCCTGATTCGAGCTGGAACACGCCGACCGTATCCGCACGTCGGAACAGTTCGAAAGTCTGCTCGTCATCCAGCGGCAGGTTGTCGAGGTCAACGTCAAGGCCGCGTGTTATTTTTACCAGGTCGATGCTCTCCTTAAGCACGGTGAGGGTCTTCAGACCCAGAAAATCCATTTTGAGCAGACCGCATTTCTCGATTTCCGATTTGGCGTACTGGGTCACCGGCGAGCCGTCCTTGTCGCGGGTCAGGGGCACGATCTCCGCCAGTGGCTTGTCACCGATCACCACGCCGGCGGCGTGTACGCCGGCGTTACGGTAAAGACCTTCCAGCACTTCGGCATAGCGCATGATACGCTGGAGGTTGGGGTCTGTCTTGCAGGCTGCCGCGAAAGTCGGGTTATCCTTCTTGGCTTTAGCTAGCGTCATCTTCGGGTCTTCGGGGATCATCTTGGCGTATTCGGTGGCCATATTTAGCGGTATTTCGAGCACGCGAGCGATGTCGCGGATGACGGTTTTTGCGCCGAGCTGACCGAAGGTGACGATTTGCGCGACACGGTCTTTGCCGTATTTCTGTTTAACGTATTCGATGGTGCGCTCACGGCGCGACTGGCAGAAATCGATGTCGAAATCAGGCGGAGAGACACGTTCAGGATTGAGGAAGCGCTCGAAGATCAGATCGAAACGGATGGGATCGATTTGGGTGATGCCCAGCGAGTATGCCAGCAGCGAACTCGCGCCGGAACCGCGGCCGGGTCCGACCGGGACACCGTTGCGGCGCGACCAGTTGATGAAGTCCGCAACCACCAAGAAGTAGTTGATAAAGCCGGTCTGCCGGATAATATCGGCCTCAAAGTTAAAACGTTCGACGAGTGCTTTATGTTGGTCATTCGCAGGATGGTCGTAATCGAATCCGTAGTGTTTTTTTAAACCCTCTTTGCCTAGGCTGACAAGGTATTCCAAGCTGTTGGCGAACCCATCCGGCAGCTCATAGACAGGGAAGTGCAGGTCTTGGGCATTGCCGTCAGAAAAATGCAGCTTGGCGTTGCAGCGGTCGGCAATTTCACCGGTCAGTTCGAAAGCGGCGGCATCGTTCGGGAAGAACTTTGTCAATTCCTCGCGGGATTTAAAATAGAACTCGTCGGTGGCATAGCGCATGCGTTTGGGGTCGCTCAGGACGGTGGAGGTCTGGATACAGAGCATGATCTCGTGCGCCTCGGCGTGTTCGCGGTGCAGGTAGTGGACATCGTTGGTGATGATGGAGCGCAGTTCGGTGCGGCTACATAGCTCACGTACGCCTTCGTTGACGGTCTTCTGATCGGGAATGCCGTGATCCTGCATTTCTAGAAAGAAATTATTGGGGCCAAAAATGGAGATATAATCACGCGCCACCTTCTCTGCCTCGTCGAGGTGACGTTCTTTCAGGTGCATGTTCACCTCGCCTTGGAGGCAGGCCGAAAGTCCGATCAGACCGCCCGCGTGGGCACGCAGGGTCTCCTTGTCGATGCGCGGCTTGTAGTAGAAGCCCTCCAGATGGGCGATCGAGTTGATTTTGGCCAGGTTCAGGTAACCCTCTTCGTTCTCTGCCAGCAACACCAGATGGTAATATGGCACTTTAGGATCGCGCACCGAACGGTGTTCGTGTCCGTTGATGTAAATTTCGCAACCCAAGATAGGTTTGATCCCGTGTTTAGTGCAGGTCTGGTAGAAATCGATGGCGCCGTACATCACGCCGTGATCGGTCATGGCCACGGCGGGCATGCCGAGTTCCTTGGCGCGCTGAACGAGCGGCAGTATATGGCATGCGCCGTCAAGCATGCTGTATTTCGTGTGCAGATGGAGATGGACGAAGGGGGATGGCATCGGAAGAGGTCCTTGAAGGGGTCGGTTGTGGCTTAGGGTTCGGCTTTGGCCGTAGGCGGCAGCAGAAAACCTGGCGTGAAAAGAACAAGGTGGTTTTTGATTCTCAAGCTGGAAAGCCCTCGGGTTTTTCTGAGGGGTGGTCGAAACTGGCGACTTCACACGGCATGCGGCGCGAGAGTATGCCTTGGCCAAAACGCACACCGTAAACGAGGTGTGTGGCTACCACGCCGAGCCATGTGACGATCCAAAGCAGCGGCCTGACGGAAAAGGCCGATATGAAGGTCACGGAGGCGTAACACAAGATGATGCCCAAGTAAGCGGTTTTGAGCCAAGGATGCAGCGGTGCGCAGACCGCGCCGACAATGATTCCCACTACAAAAGCGGTGGGGATCAGGTAGCTCAAGCGCAGGGAAGTGTCGGGAAAACGCTTAGCGAAGTGCCCGCGGTGCAGGGCGTAGCGACCGATCTGGCGCAGATGGGGACCGAACAGAGGACGGCGATGATGGAAAACCTGGACCCAAGGGTCATAGACAATGCGTTTTCCCTGTCCGAGCACGATGTCCGCGCAGAGGATGGTGTCTTCGCCCGGCCAGAAATCAGTGCGGTACCCGTTGATGGCCTTGAGGGTTTCGGTCTTTACTAAAAGGTTGCAGCTCGGGAAGTCATCCACGCGCGAGCGTACATGGTCACCGACATAACGGTAACGGAAGTTGCCGGATACCAGATGATTGGCGTAGACGCGTCCGCCGGCCTGGGCCATGAAGGGGTCGTTGGGAGGGGTCACGCCGGGGCCTCCGACCGCGCCGACATCCGCCAGCGTGAAATACTTGACCGCGTGTTCCAGCCAGTTCGTCGCGGGAAAGGCGTCGTCATCGATAAACCCCACCACGTCACCTTCAGCCGCGGCGATACCCTTGTTGCGCTTCTCAGCCGGGCGTGCCTTGCCGGTCGGAATCACGCGCAACGGGAATTGCCGCAAGCCCAGATCTGCGGGGGCATCGGGCAATACGATGACCTCGAAGTGCCGGTAAGTCTGGCATGCCAAGGCCTCCAGACACTCATCGAGATAGGGGCTGGGGGCGGGGCAGGCTATCACCACCGAAACCTTTATGGGGACGGCGGCGGGAGGCGCCACTTCTACGCTGCGGTAATAACGCAGGATTCTGAGACGGTAAAAGATTGCCATGGTGTCGTGCATGACCTGGAACACGTTGCGCCATGTCAGGCAACCGACCTTATGGCCGAAATGCATCTCGACCGGGGCTTCAGTGACTTTAAAACCCTTGGAGTTGGCGATGGCAAGAATCTCGAGGTCGAAGGCGAAGGCTTTGACCAGCATACGGCCCAACGCCCAGCTCAAAGCATCACGGGTGAAGAGCTTCATGCCGGTTTGTGTGTCCGACACTGGCAGCCCCACCAGCAACCAGACCAGATTGTAGTATATGGAACTGGCCAGACGCCGGTGCCAAGGGTAGTCGATCACCGAGTCGGGGTGTCGTTTTGATCCGATAACGATCGCGGCGTTTTGGGAGAGCATTATCTCGAAAAAGGTTGTGATACGGGAGGGGGAGAGGTCGAGGTCACCGTCGAGCAACAGGATGTGCGTGCCGCGAGCCAATGCGAATCCGCGCTTTAGAGCGTTGCCTTTACCGGAATTGATCTTGATGAAGACCGGGCGAACGTGTTCTGGGTCTTTCGCCGCTACCAGGCGCAATGCCACGTCCGTGCCATCACGGCTACCGTCGTCGACTGGGATAACCTCAAACGGCAAATTGCCATTTAAATAATCGCATACAGACTCGATGTTGCGCCGGACGACCGGTTCCAGACCGTAAACGGGCATGATCACGCTTAGCATGCCGGATTCCCCCAGGCAATCTAATGCGGACGTCCAAAGATTTTTTCGGTTTTCTGTGGTCATTCTTGGCGATATAAGTAAAATAGTCTTTTCTTTTTTGAGCGTAAAGGCGCGGGAGTCAAAACACTTTATGTGTTTGTTTAGAATAATATGCCACTTCCGGCCTTAAACCAAACCAAAAAAGAAAATTGACGTTTTCTAAACAGTTTCAGGGGACAAATAGCATGTCCGTAAAAATCAAGTGGCTGGTTTTGGCTTGCCTGTTGTCGGTCTGGTCTGGCTGCAACGATAACAGCACGGCCAAGCATGAGCGTGACGAGCGAGGTTCGGCGTTATACCGCAAGGCTTTCGCGGCCGAGCAGTCGGGGGATATCAAAGAGGCTATCAGGCTTTTCAACCGGGTGCTTATAGAGGAACCGCGCGCTTTCTCCGCGCACTTCCAGTTGGCCACGCTGTTGCACGATCAAGAGGAGGATTACATCGGCGCCATATACCATTACAAGCAGTACCTTTATCTGCGGCCGGAGGCTGAGAAAAAGGCACTGGCCCAAGACCGCATAAGGATTGCCGAGCAGTTGCTGGCTCCGCAGATACTACGTAAAGTCGGCGATTCCGTGCAGGGTTTGTCCGCCTCTCACTTGCTGAAAGAGAATGACCGGCTGAATCGTTTGATCACCTCAATCGAGGGTGAGAAGTCGGTGCTGCAGGAAGAGAGGGAAAAGGGTGACAAGGAACTGGAGGAGCTGGCCAACGACAACCGCCGTTTGCGCGAGATACTGGTGAAGTTGCGTGTCAGCGAAGACAGCGCAAGCACTCCTCCTGATACGTTGTCCAGGCAGGTTGAAGCTGCTGATAAACAGACGGCGGCGGTGCGCACCGATGCCAAACAGTTTCGGGCATTGCGGGAGGAGGCTGCGGCCATCGCCAAGAGCGGCCAAAAAGCTACGGAGACACGTAAACCGCTGGTTGTTATCCCTAGTGACGAAGAAGTTTTGCAGAAGGTCAAAAGGCGTCTTACTGAAGAGTCGCCGGTAGCGCCGCCGGCGACAAAGGTGCGCGAGGCTGCCAAGGTAGAACTGCCCGGCAGGACTGAAAAGCCTGACTTGTCGGCTTATTCAATCTTCGCGAAGGAGACCAAGCGGAACAAAGAGTCGTATAAAAGCGGTGAAGCTCGCACTTATGTTGTGCAGCCGGGCGACACGCTTTTCCGCTTGGCGGAAAAGTATTATGGCGATGCCAACTTATGGAAACGCATCCGAGCAGCCAACCGCACAAGGATCGATCCGGACGGGCGCATAAGGGCAGGCCAGATCATAAGTATTCCATAGCGAATCAGAGGGGGGGGGATGTCACCAAAAGTCGGCAGACGTGTCCTGAAACCGGGAACTTCCAGCGTGTTTGTCGGCTGTCGCGTCCGGCGTTCACCGCTGTCATGGCGGCTTGACGTGCGTGAGGATGCAAGGGGCAACCGGTTGTTTTTCAGCAAGCGCAAACGTCTCGGTACGGAGCGGGTGCGCAGTCGGCTTTTCCATTACATCGCGGCGGGCGGCATGCGGCAACTGCGGCGGACATCGGCTGATGACATCAACGAGTACCGCCGCCGTAAATTTCTGATTTTTGTGATGTTGATCGGTTTGGGCTGGATGGTGTTTTATTTTATGCCCAGCGTGTAGGGGCTAGAGGAAGGGTTTCTTATGAGGTTTCATTTCGCAGGTTTCGGTATGTCGTTGGTTTTGTTGGCTACGGGATGCACTTCGCCCATTTTTGAAGGGACGGTCTTCGAGACGCAGCCAAAACGAGATCTGGAAGTGGCGCGCGTCGTTACCAACACGCAGCAGATGAGTCTGGAGTTTCGTCAGTTGTCCGAGCAGATGATGGTGTTGAACCGCAATCAGGAACTGCTCGACGCGCGTTTGGCGCAGCTTGAGGCTCAAATCGGCGTCACTGGGCGCTCACAGGATGATATAGCCGCTCTGCGGCGCGATGTGCAGGTCATACGCGGCGAGCGTGAGACGTTACGGAAAGAGATCACGGACGATCTGGCTGCCCGCATTGAGAAGATAGCTGCCAGACAGCAGGCTGATATCAACGCCGCACGCACGTCGCAGCAGGGCGCGCGGGCACCGAAGGCAGCATCGGCCGGCCGCAGCGGTTATGAGCATAGGGTCGAGCGCGGGCAGACTCTTTCAGAAATCGCGCGCGGGTATGGGAAGAGCGTCGAATCGATTGTAAAGGCCAACAAAATTTCCGATCCCTCGCTTTTGAGGGCAGGGCAAATACTTTTTATCCCGGATTGAGGTGATAATGGGGTTTCCAGATGTGCGTTTGCGTCGCTTGAGACGGACTGCTGCCATACGTGAAATGTTCGATGCCGCCCCGCCTCCGCTTTCCAAGTTCGTTTGGCCGGTTTTTCTCGTTGAGGGAGAGAACCGTGCCGAGCCGATCAGTTCCATGCCGGGGCAGAGCCGCCTGAGTGCCGATGCTCTGCTGCGGGCTTTGGCTCCGGTAGTCGAGCAAGGAGCCAGGGGCGTCTTGCTGTTTGGTCAGACGGAAGGCGACAAGGACGATGGCGGCAGTGGTGCTTTTGATGACAAAGGGGTTGTTCAGTGCGCGGTGCGACTGATCAAGCGCGAGTTCCCGGATCTGGTCGTTATGACTGACGTGTGCCTGTGTGCTTACACACATCACGGCCACTGCGGGCCGCTCGGGCGTGACGGACGTGTGGACAATGACGCGGCCAACGGTCTTTTGGCGCGCGTGGCGGTTTCACATGCCGCTGCGGGTGCGGATGTTGTTGCGCCTAGCGCCATGATGGACGGACAGGTCGCCGCGATACGTGAGGCGCTGGCGGAGAACGGCCTGGAAGATACTCTTCTGATGTCCTATTCGACCAAATTCGCCTCGTCTATGTACGGGCCTTTCCGGGACGCTGAAAATTCTTCACCTTCCTCGGGCGACAGGAAGGGGTATCAGGCATCTTACGCCAATCTTCGGGTTGCTTTACGCGAGTCGCAATTCGACGAGGCTGAGGGTGCGGACATCCTTATGGTTAAACCGGCTTTATTCTATCTGGATGTGCTCGCGCGTTTGCGGGATCGGACAGAACTGCCATTGGCCGCTTATAATGTCAGCGCCGAATACAGTATGTTACACGCGGCGGCGGAAAAGGGATATGGCGATATGTACGCGATGGCACGCGAGTCGCTGACAGCGATTGACCGCGCCGGGGCGGACATTATTTTGTCGTATTGGACGCCTTTTTACACCAGAATTTTTAATCAAAAGTGAGGAGTAAACATGAAGGGCAGGCAATACAACATCGACCCGGTCACATTAAGATCCATGCCGTTTTGGTGCGTCGGCAATCCGCTGGGAGACCCTTTCGGCGGTCCTGTACTGCCTAAGATTGACTCGCTGGAGGTGGCCAAACTTCTGGCGGAAGCCGCCGAAGAGGGGCTTATCGAGGCCACGTCGTTTCATGACGATGATCTGGTGTCTTGGGATCCGGCAAATCCTAACGACGACCTGAATCCTAAAAGCGAGACTTATGCGAAACTGCGGGCCACAAAAAAAATATTGGATCAGGCCGGGCTTGTGGTCAACACTGCCACCTGCTGCTTGCACGGCAACGTACTTTTCCGCAAAGGCGGCTTGACCAACCCCGACCCTAAACTACGGGCACTGGCGCGTAGGAAGGTCGAGCGCACACTGCGCATCGGCGCATTCTTCGGAGCTAAACATTATACTTACTGGGTGGCGCGCGACGGTTTCGAGGTGCCGGTCAATGTCAATTGGAAAAAGGTTTATTCGTGGCTGGCCGACGGGCTGAACTCAGTTTACGATTATATCAAGGCCAAGAAACTTAACAACTATGCCGGTGTGACAATCGAGCCCAAGCCCAACGAGCCGCGCGGGCACATGTTCCTGCCGACATCCGGCCATGCCGTAGGGTTCATTTACGGACATCTGAAACATCCCGAGTTCTACGGTGTGAATCCGGAGCTTCTGCAGCACGAGAGCATGGCTTTGCTCAACGCCGTGCACACCGTGGGCTATCTGACCAGCATGAAAAAACTTTTCTTCCTGCACTTTGGCAGCCAGATCAAGGCGCAGTTCGACAACGATTTTCCGCCGCTGATCGGCCCCGAAGGGCTTAAAGAGACGGTTCAGATGTTTTGGGCTTTGCGCCAGGTAGGCTGGAAGGGTGTGATTGAGTACGACTGTCACATGCTGCGGGCTGACGGCGACCCCGAAGATCCGATCGGCTGCCGCGTGAACTTCATCCGCGACTGCATCCGCGCTTTGGCCATCTCG
>CAZKZI010000098.1:0-12710 GCA_964557205.1 uncultured Lentisphaeraceae bacterium | reverse complement strand
TGAATAAGACTTGCGTCTCGTAATCATCCCGTGATGCTACCCCGTGAACGGTTACATACATTTATATCGGAGGTGAACTCAATGCCGAATTATCGGTAACCGTATGCGACTGCTGCGATTTGGAATCGAACACTCTACGTACAAAAGATCATGTCGACCTTAAAGCGGAAGTTTCAGCTAAAGTTGGATATGGAAACGGATTCAAAGGTGAAATACCCGGCGTAAAACTCAAAGTATGCGAGACAAAACAGCAGATCGGTTTGAATTTAGGAGCGTCCATTACCAAGAAATGCAATGAGAGTTGGTTTAACTGGACAACCAAGAAATACGCAAATGTCGAGTTGTACAATGGCTCTGCCGTGGACGTTGAATATGGAATAGGATACTCACAGGCAACCGGAGTCAAAACCACCTTTGATTTATATCTTACAGTTGGTTTGTCAGGCGTAAACGTGAAAATAACGACAACTGATACGGCCTATAATTCTAAAGGCATTGGAGCGGGCTCGGTTGGATTTAGCAAAGAGTTTGAAGAAACCCGTGATCCCATAACCGTATTTAATCATACGTATCGATGGCCCTTTTAACAATGAAAAGATTAACCAAAAATCATCTGATTTCACTGATTGAAGTCTGTGCTACAAACGGTCTCCATGATGTAGCGCACACTTCTGTGTGCCGATTATTGAGAAAACATCACATTTCAATGGAACGGACACACGTCCCATTCCCGGTGATTTTTTGTCTGCTGGCAGTTATTTTTGCAATTGCGTCTACCACCAGAGCAAAGGATATGCCAGTGCTGTACGGCAGTGACACCCTCACCGCCGAGATTGAAACGATACATGTAGGGGAAAACCGTACAGTAAGCTATGCCGTTACCAACTCAACTGAGAAACTACTCATCATCGAAGACATAGAGAGTTCCTGCGACTGCATGACTGTTCTGGAACACCCCTCTCAGATAGAGCCGCAAGGTGTCGGAAAGGTGCGGATCAACCTGTTCGGAGAAGAGAAAGGCACATACGCTTTCGCTGTTGCACTGCAATTTGAAGACGGTTCTCAGCGCTATCTCATAGCGCAGGTTATTGTCAAGGAGAAGAGCACGTTAAAAGAGCCGCCTGCGTCCGTAAGTATGGCGCCGCCCCGTGTAGGAAAGAAATGGTATCCCGGCAAACCCAAACCAATCGTTCCAGAGGTCATGCGCAGAGTCACCCGCAGTAGTGACCGCTCCCTATATACATCGCTGGAGAGTGTACAGTCCCGAGTGCTTAACAAAACCATACGCGTCATTGATCTGCGAACTTCTGATAAGTATCAACGCTGTCGCCTGCCCGACTCACTGAATATGACGCCTGTTGAAGCCCGCGCCAAGTCATTTCTTAAAAACGGTCAAGTATTGCTGGTTGATGAGGGTTGGGGTCGCCGCGATACCGAACGCGCCTGCGCCGCCATCAGAAAGGCGGGAAATGCCGGCTGCCATATCCTTTTCGGAGGAATTAACGCCTGGGTCCACAGTGGAAACCGCACTGATGGTCCGGGCATATCTCCTGGAAAACTTACAGTCATAACCCCTCGGGAGTTTCTCGCTGTTAGAGGACTAGACTCATGGGTTGTGCTCACTGAAAACGAAACAACCATAAAGGAAACGCAGAGATGGCTGCCTGAGACTGTCGCCGCTCTTCCGGAACTCAACAGTTCGGCAAAACGTCTGTTGCTGCTGGGCTCGACTCATGAGCTTAACAACCGGTTGCCTGAGAACACTGTACTCTTCACTCTTGAGGGAGGCATCGCGGCCATAGAGGAAGAGTACCGCCGTATGACGGCGATGCGCTACACACAGACACGTAAAACAAGCAGTAGAATATCCAGCAAACGCTGGCAGATACTGAAATCGGGGTGCGGATGCGGCGGTTAAATACATATAGCTGTCATAATTTTTGCTCTTTATTTCTGTTACCGAGGTACAGAAGCACAGAGGGCTGCGGTATGCTGCAGTGTTTGTGTGTGAAGTCAAAACAGCGGAGCAACAATCTTCGTGTTCTTCGTGCGCTTCGTGGCAAATTAATTTTGGCTGTAACCCTTCTTTTCTACCTCTCCCTAACCGCTGCCGAACCCCTCAACCGCCACCTGCGCATGGGCTATACACTGCGTAATACCAGCAATGAATTAATTCAGCAGAGCGATTTTTATGTGCGGGTGCCATTAGCTCAAACACCGTGGCAGAGCTGTTCAAATATCACAGCTTCGGTCCCTTTTGAAACTGTCAACGAACCGGACGGAGGGCAGATAATCCACTTCTGCCTGACTGATCTGCTGCCTTTTGCATCACGTGTCATCTGGATTGATGTGGACGTTGAAATGCAGCAAAGAGATTTTGAAAAAATGAACAGGGAGCAGTTGTTGAAATGCGAGGGGCTATTCCAGGCAGATGACATTGCCTTTCAGAAAGAGCTGCGTCGCTTAAAACACCGTGTCTTAAATCCTGCCGAACTTCCCAACAGCATCAATTCACGGGTACACCAGATCGTTAAAATGACGGCCTACAGCAGCAAAAACCGAGGAGCTGCATTTGCATTGAAAACCGGGAAAGGCGATTGCAGTGAGCAGATGGCTCTTGCCACAGCCCTATGCAGGCTGTCTGCAATACCGGCGATCGGAGTCAGTGGCGTTCGCACCTTCCGCAACCGGGTCATGCATCCTTCGGACTATCATGACTGGAGTGCTGTTTACGCGAACAGAAAATGGAGCATAGCCGACCCTCTATACAACTATTACAACAGCGACGGATCAAACTATATCGCATTCGAATGGATTTACGGAACGGAACTTCCAGATAGTTATTTACGCCGTTACAAAGTTTCCAACAGCAATATCAAAGTTAGGATGGAGTGATTATGAACAGCAATAATTCAAAGGATTCAATTGTAAGAACCTTGCTTCTAACAATGATTCTAGTGTTCACAGGCATTAACATGCGTGCGGCTGATGAATCGCTTTGCGCGGTTGTAAAAATTGAGATCCAGCAGGAGCTTACTCTGGAAAGACAGGCTTTCGACGCACACATGCGCATAAACAACGGCCTGCCCAGTTCCCCACTCACCTCTGTAGACATTGACGTTATTTTTGAAGATGCCGATGGAAACACCGTACTGGCCACCAGCGACCCCTCCAATACAAATGCTCTCTTCTATATCAGGGTTGACCGGATGGAGGGGATAGCCGATGTTGATGGCAATGGAAACGTACTCGCCTCAACTTCTGCTGATATTCACTGGCTGATAATACCATCACATGGAGCCGGCGGAGAATCTCCGGCAGGATTACGTTACTTCGTCGGGGCAACGCTCAGCTACGACCTTGACGGAGATCACCACGAAATGGATGTAACCCCGGATTCTATCTTCGTCAAACCCATGCCCTCGCTCGTGCTGGACTACTTCCTGCCGGAGGATGTCTACGGCGACGATGCTTTTACCCAATTGATTGAACCCCCAGTCCCCTTTTCGCTGGGAGTCCGTGTCGGCAATGATGGCCCCGGCAACGCCGTTGATCTGAAAATTGAATCCAGCCAACCCAAAGTCATTGAAAACAATTTGGGCCTGCTGATCGGTTTCAGCATAACCGGAAGCGAGGTTAACGGCCAGGACGGAACAGATTCTTTGCTCGTTGACTTCGGCGACGTTAATGCTGACACCGCAGGCATTGCCAGCTGGACAATGGAGTGCACCCTCTCCGGCGAGTTCACGGAGTTCACCGCAAGTTTCACACACTCAGACGAGTTAGGCGGAGAATTGACATCACTGATCGATGAAGTCAACACCCATTTCCTGCTGAAAAGAGTTCTCTGCTATTCCAACGGTCGCGACAGCATACATGACTTTCTGGCTCTTGACGGAGAGGTTATCACCGCTTATGAAAGCGACTATATAGACACATCTGTAACCGACCGCAGTAGCGGCGCCACCCTTTCCACTCAAAGTGCCTCTGGGATCAGCACGACCTACACATTGACCACTCCCGCCAATGACGGGCCGCTCTATGTTTCGCTGGATTCCGATGACTCCGACAACAAAGACATTCTCTCTGTACAGCGCGATGACGGCACACCCGTACCACTGGACAACGTCTGGTTCCAAAAAGACCGACCTAACGGCAACTCCCCCTGGGAGCATCACCTCCGTCTATTTGATATGGAAGGCGGTTACACATATACAATTCTTGTCGAAGATATTTCAGCCACTCCACAGCCACCGGTTATTCAGTACATCGGCGACAAAGTCACCTTTGTCGGTGATCCGCTTGGACTGGGCTTTATGGTAGAAGCCACCGATATAAACGGAACTGTTCCGTTGCTAAGCGCTTCAGAGCTTCCGAGTGGTGCTGAATTCACCATAACAACCAATGGTGTAATCGCTGAGGGTGACTTCTTCTGGAGGCCACAGGCCTATCAGACAGGTGTCTATCCTATGCGCTTTGTCGCAAGTGACGGCACATACACCGATGAAGAAACTATCAGGATCTATGTCGGCGCAGAGGATGAATCCGTAGACGAGAACGACATTCCGGTATCACTCTCGGACTGGGATCCTGTTGTTACGAATATCACCGCAACATCAGACAGCGGAACAGCCGTAGTTCACTGGGTCACATCAAGCGGCATCCTGTACGATATCTACCGCTCTTATGATGAATACTCCGTCAGCAACATGACCTGGACTCTAGTGGCCTCAAACATTCTTGCACAGGGCCACACTGAAACCTGGTCCGACACTGAACTGGGAACGGAAAGAGACCTCGCCTACTACAAGGTGCTGCTCTCAGGTGATCCCACCAATGAACGACGTGTCTGGGGTGTTATGCGCATGGAGCTGGCCGATGGCGCCTACTCTCTGGTGGCTCCGCCACTTCGCGGATCACGCATGCTCTCGGGTACATTCGGAACCGCTCTGACAGAAGCATGGCTCGGAGATGACCAAGGGCCTGGTGGCGAAGGCACAGAACTTTATCTGCTGAATTCCGACGGCTCATGGCAAGTTCTTTATCTCGATTCCGCCGGCAGCTGGCGCAATGGCGATGGAACCCTCGCCACAGCCGAACTAGCCGCTGGGCATGCCGCCATGGCACGCGGTGCGGGAGGCGGCACGGCCACCTTCACAGGACAGGCAGGCACAGAGGATGCAACCCAGGTTGTTATCAATGCAGGCTGGAATCTGTTGTCACCCGGCGATGGACGAGTTCTGCACCTCTCAAAATTTATCGCCGAAACATCCGGCACCCCGATTGGCGGTGTACCCGCCACTCCGAAAGACCAGGTTGTCTACTGGGATAATGAAGGCACACAGCACAGATTGATTCTGATTGACGGCTGGGGCGCCAGCTGGGACGGGAATTGGGTTGATTCAGTATCACAGGAAATCACCGATCCTGAGCTGCAATCTGGCGAAGTGATTTATTACTACAGTGTGCAAGTCGCAGAAGAATAGATAATGTTTGTAGTACAGGCTTCAGCCTGTTTAAAACAGAGCTTACACGGGGTTAAACCCCGTGGTGAGTCTGAGAGAATAAAAAAGGAACAAATGCTATGAAAACACTAAACCGATTGATAATTGCAGCAATATTCGCGCTGTTTATATGCATCACACCGGCCCACGCCGATGAATATCTGCTGCTGCAGGAAACATGGACACCTCCAGGCAGTTCAGGGTGGACCAGTACTTCAAATACAATAATGGAGCTGTCTGCAACCGGCGGCAGCAATCATGCGGGAAGCCTTTCCGGTAATTTTTACGAACTTTCCATCCCAATACCCGAAAGCGCCGCATTCACTGCATCCAGTGCCGCCACCATGGGACGCTTTACAGGACAGTATCTTCAGCCGGGAAGCCGTATACCACAATTCATGTGGTTCAATCTGCGCTGTATCGAAAGGAATCCGTCTTATGCTTCAATCCGTTTATCAGGTGGATCTCCGCAAAACACGACAATCTTCTACCCCTTTACAGCCCAGATCATCAGCGCTGCAGGAGGTTGGAACACAATCGAAATTCCTTTAAACGATCCCTCCGGATGGGTAGGCGGCACAGCACAGGACTTCACTAATATTATTCAGTCTGTTTCATCTGTACAGTTATACATGACCCGGGCCGGCACAGAAGAACAAAGCTATGAGCTGGATGACTTTTCCGTTGCCTGGCTGATGGATGATGATCTGACTATTGACAGCGATGGAGACACCATACCTGATTACTATGAAAGTGCACACTCAGCAAGCTCAACAGCGTTAGATCCCACTGAAGATGAAGATGTAGACGGTGTAAGTAATCTCAATGAATATATTGCCGGAACCGATGCCAAGGATGCCGGTTCGCTCTTTAAAATCACATCATTTGAGCATAACGGTATAGAGGGTATTATCAGATTTCGGTCATTTTTTGGTCGTCAGTATACCATTGAGCGCAAAAACTCACTGCTTGATGCACAGTGGACCTTGCTGGATGCTCTCTCAGTGGGTGACGGTGGTGACTTGACCATTATCGACACAAACACCCCCGCCGCCGCCGCCGTCTACCGCCTGCGTGTTGACTACCCGTGAGGTAAGAATCACACTTCCGGTTTATCCGTATCCACTGCAAGTAAAGCCAGATAGTCCCTCCTTGCATACAAAACAAGGGAATGATTGATAGCAGTAATGAAAAGGTGATTGTCGGACTGCGCGACGGCGACGCGCGGTGCGAGGTTGGTGCGGGAGGGCTGCTCGAAAAGGATGGCGTTCTCCAAATAAAACGGAACGTTGTGCTTCGCGTTTCGGGTGTCAGTCCGCTGTTTTCTCGACACAAGCTACCGTTTGCGGACGGGCTGCGGCCGATAGAACATCAGGACGATATTCTTGAGGTGTTCGGCCAGTTCCGGGTCGCTGCCGTAGACATCGTCCTCTGACCCGCAGGTTTTGGCCTGGATGTTGGCGGAAACGAAGATGGCCTCGTTGGTGTTGGAGCTATCGCCTTTGCGTCGCTCTTTGAAAAGTCCGGCGTCCACCAGCATCTGGAACATCGGCACTATCTCCTCGCGCGGTACGGTAATGCGGTTTTCACGGATGTCGTTCCAGTTCGCATCGGTGTGGCTGGCCGCGAACGGGTTTGTGACCAGTATGCTGGTGCCTTCCCTGACAGTCACAAGACCGTTGCCGTCCACGCGCACGCTGACTCGCTGCATCGGCGTGGTGCGGAAATTATAGTGTCGTATCGCTATCCAGTTGAGGCCGGACTCTTTGACGGTGAAAAAAGGGTAGTCGAAGAAATGACGGCAGCCGCAGATTATGGATACGGTCAAGAGCAGAGAAAAAACCATCGTCTTTTTCATGACATAATAATGGACGCAAGCGGCGGCAGGAGCAAGTATGAAATCGGATTTTCTAGCATTGCACGGCAGCACAGTTATATAATGAACAGTTCCTAATAATTTTTCAAGAGGAGACAACGGTGAACTGGCCGCTTTTTTGCAGTACATTTGTTCTGGTTTTTTTTGCCGAGCTGGGAGACAAGACGCAGTTGGTGGTGATGAGCCAGTCGGCCGCCACGTCGGCGAAGTGGACGGTGTTTTCGGCCGGGGCGGTGGCGCTGGTGGCTTCGACCGTGATCGGCGTGCTTGCGGGTGAGCTTATCCGTCGTTTCGTGCCGGACGAGCGTGTCATCAAATGCTTCGGCGGCGTGCTGTTTCTGCTCTTCGGTATGCTGATGTTGCGTGAGGCATTTTTGCCGCGCAAGGTGCAGCGCGAGGTCAGTGCGGCGGAAATGCCCGCAGGCTGGGTCGGACGCTTCGTGATCCGTCAGGCGGCGGTCTTTGAACAGTTGGCGGCCATGGACTATGAGGCATTGGCGGCGAAGTCGATCGATCCGGCAGAGCAGGCGGTTTTCCGAAGGTTGGCGGTTGAGGAGCGCTGGCACCACGAGGCCATGCTGGGCGCTTTGGCTGCCGGCGCGGAGAAGGATTTTCGGGTCACGGCTGATATGGCGCATGACTTCCCTCCGCTGGAAGATATGACGCACGGCGCGGCAGGCAAAGCCTCGGAGGCGGTCGAGCAGGCGATCCGGCACGAGCTGGCTGCGGCGCGATTCTACCGCACGCTGTCAGAGAAAAGCGCGACCCCCAGGCTGCGCGAGACTTTTTTGGCGCTGTCTGTGGCAGAAGAGAATCACGCGCGCCGTTTGAGGGCGCTGTGTACTTCTGCGGAAGCGACGGCTATTGGAAGCACGGCGACAGCCAAATAAACGAATCGGTTATGCAAGAGTGGATTGATGTTAGAAAGGATGCGCGACATGTCGCGCGCGAGCGTGCGGCAGCGCGTGAGCTGCGCAAGAGCGCGTGGTGGCAGCGTCAGATCGAGGCCGGCGTGTGCCACTATTGCGGCAGGAAGGTCGGTGCCGCGGCGCTGACGCTAGACCATGTAGTGCCTGTGGCGCGCGGCGGGCGCAGCAACAAGGGCAATGTGGTGCCGGCCTGCGATGCCTGCAACAAGAGCAAGGGACTGCTGACGCCTGCCGAGCGGATTCTGGCGGAGTTGGAAAGACAGGCGGACAGGCCGGATACGGAGCCGATGTCATGAAGCGTTTAGTTATTGTCTATCCTCACGGCTTCTGCTCCGGCGTGGCGCGCGCTGTCGCCACCGCGGAAACGGTTCTTGATCGGTGCATCGGCGAGAAGGTCTATTGTCTAAACGAGATTGTGCACAACAAGCAGGTGGTTGACCGCCTAATCGCGCAGGGCATGATTTTTGTCAAGAGTTTCGATGAGGTGCCCTCTGGCGCGCGACTGCTTTTTTCCGCACACGGAGTCTCGCCTGCGGTGGTTCGGCAGGCGCGGGAGCGCGGGGCGCGTGTGATCGACGCGACGTGTCCGTTCGTGACCAAGGTACACGCGGAAGTGCGCCGCTTTGCCGCCGAGGGCGTTAAGGTCGTGTGCATCGGCCACCGTCATCACGAGGAGGTGGTCGGGGTGGCTGGCGAGGCGCCGGAGCATGTTGTGGTGGTCGAGAGCGCGGCCGAGGCCGAGGCGTTGGCTTTGCCGGACGGAATCTGGTTGGCGGTGGTGACACAGACCACACTGGGGCAGGCGCAGGTGGATGCTGTGATGGCGGTGTTGTTGCGGCGCTTTCCAAAGTTGCGGTTGCCGGAAAGCACGGATGTCTGTTATGCCACGCGCAACCGTCAGCAGGCAGTGAGCAGGCTGGCGCAGGTGTGCGGGCGGGTTTTGGTCTTGGGGTCGGCCAACAGTTCCAACAGCCTGCGCCTGGCCGAGACGGCCCGCTCCGCCGGGGCTGCGGCGGAATTGGTCAGCGACCTTGCGCAACTGGACGCATTGGGGTGGCGTGACGTGGAGAGCGTGGGGATTACCAGCGGGGCATCGACCCCCGAGTCGTTTTTGGATGAGGTCGTCGAGGTTTTGCGATCCCGGCATGGTTTTTCCGAACCAGAGCGATTGGACGCGGTTTCGGAACATGCGCAAGTTTTCCGTTTGCCGCAAATTGAGGGCTAGTCGGCAGAGGGGCGGGCATTGAAAAAAGGATGGTTATGACGGAACAGGCGGAGAATATGGGCATCATGCGGCGGTCTGTGGCTTTGACGATCGCGGGCAGCGACAGCGGCGGCAACGCCGGGATACAGGCTGACCTGCGCGCTTTTCATGTTTTCGGCGTACATGGCTGCACAGTTCTGGCGGCTCTGACGGCGCAGAATCCCTTCGGTGTGCGCGCGATCCGCACGGCAGACGCGGAATTTGTCGGTGAGCAGTTGGACGCGGTGCTGGAAGCTTATGCGGTCAGCGCGCTCAAGACCGGCATGCTGTCAGAGGCCGAGGTGATAGAGGCCGTGGCCGGCAGGTTGATGCTTCACCGCCGTATCGTCAAAGTGTTTGATCCGGTGATGGTGGCCAGCAGCGGTGCGAAGCTGCTGCAGGACGATGCGGTAGAGACGCTCAAGCGGTGTCTGCTGCCGCTGGCGGATTTGATAACGCCCAACCTGCCGGAGACGGAGGTGTTGACCGGCAGAAGTATATGTTCGGACGCAGAGGTTGCGGAAGCGGCGCAGGAACTTTCGGAGATGTTCGGTTGCGCGGTGCTGGTTAAGGGCGGTCACAGGGGCGGAGGGACAGCCGAGGACGTGCTGTTCGACGGCGGGGGTCTGGTTCGTTTCACAACGCCGCGCTTAGATGATCCGCTTTCGACGCACGGCACGGGGTGTTCGCTCAGCGCGGCGATAACCGCGGCGCTGGCGTGCGGCAAGGGTTTGGTCGAGGCCGTGACGGAAGGCAAGGCTTACGTTTACGAGTCCATCCGCACGACGGTCTGGGTGGGTGAGTGCACGGCGGTGCTGGGAACCCCAGCGCGTCTGCCGGTCGAGGCGGTGACGGTAACCGGATACTCTTGAACCGAATGAATAAACCGTTTAAAATTGGTGTTTTGCGAGAAAGAAGGTGTAGAGTTTTCTTTGCCATTGGTCACAGGGCTCATTTTTTAGCGATTAGCGACGGACGCAGTCCGGGAAAAATGAGAGCTGTTCCCATTCGCGGAGATTAGCGGGAAAAACCAAACAGGAATAACACGCTGCGCGTTACTTATCGGCTTGAGGCGCAGCTTCAGTGGATATGAAAAGAATGAAAAGAAAAATGCGTGTTTCAAATGTGTTACTTCTATGCGGCGCACTTGCCATCGCGGCGCCGCGCGTTTCGGGAGAAACGATTTACGAGAGTGTGTGCAGCGAAGCCAGGCATATCTCGCACGGTGCGCTTGTCGAACCGATGCCGCGCGGGCAATGGGAGGAGACACTCGCCCGGCGACGTGCTATGTGGCATGAAATGCTCGGTCTGTCGCCCATGCCGGAACGCGCGCCGCTGGAGGCGACTGTCACCGGTGTGCTTGACCGCGGCGATTACGTGGTCGAAAAGATCCACTTCCAGAGCATACCCGGCGCGCACGTCATCGGCAATCTCTACCGGCCGGCCAAAGTGACCGGTCGGCTGCCTGCGGTGCTCTATCTTTGCGGTCATACCAAGGGCAAGGTCAACGCGCCGTACCAGGCCAACCCGCGCTGGTTCGGGCAGCACGGCTATGTGGCACTGGTGCTCGACCCGATCCAACTTGGCGAGTCGCAGGGTCTGCATCACGGCACTTATCGCGAAGGGCGATGGGATTGGCCCAGCCGGGGCTATACGCCTGTGGGCACGGAGGTCTGGAATGGGATGCGCGCGCTTGATTATCTGGAAACCCGCTCCGACGTCGATCCGGATCGGATGGGCGTGACCGGGCTGAGCGGTGGCGGCGTGGTTTCCTGGTGCCTTGGCGCGTCCGACGAGCGGGTGAAGGTTGTCGTTCCGGTATGTCAAAGCGGGAGTATCGAAGACGTGGTGGTGGACCGAGCGACTGACGGCCATTGCGATTGCGCGTTCTGGATCAACTACTATCGTTGGTGCTGGTCCGACATCGGCGCGCTGATCGCCCCGCGGGCCCTGCTCATCGCATCTGGCACGGAAGACGTGCTGTGGCGGCCTTCGGGCTTCCGCGACGTTTCGCACCGCATTCGCCACCAGTACGCCGCACTGGGTGTGACGGGCATGTTCGATCTGGTCGAAGACCTCACGCCGCACGGCTACACGCCCAAGCTGCGCAAGGCCGTCTTCACTTGGTTCAATACGCACCTGAAGGGCGATCCGACGCCGGTGGAAGACGATGTGACCGACTTTGTAGAGCCGGAGGAGAATCTGCTGGTCTTCGGCGGCAAGCTGCCCGAAAACGACCGGATGCGGAATATCGATGTCCTGCTGGTAAAGAAAGGCGAGGCTCCCGAGGTGACCGATGAAGCCCAATGGCGCGCTCACCAGCAAACGTCGCTGGCCCGGTTACGCGCCTTGACGTTTCGCAATATACCGGATGACCGCACGCCGGGCACCGGCGACGTACGAAAGGACGGCAGTCCACGAAGCGGTGTGAGCCTCGCCACTTACTGCTTCAACACCCGCGACGGACTCACCCTGCGCGTGAAGACCATGCGCTATGCCAACGCGCCGCGACCGATGCCTACGGTGGCCTACGCCATCCAGCCGGAAGCCAAGAGCACGTTCGCCGGCGGCGGCGCATCGCGCCCGGCCATTGCCGCGCCGCTGGCGACGGCAGGCGTGGAGGTGCGGAATACGGGTGTCACGTCGGTTGGTCCGGGCTACCTGTGGACCTTGCGTCGGACCTATCCGCTATTGGGCCAGACGTTGCCCGAGCGCCAGGTTTATGATCTGCTTGCAGGCGTTGCGCTGCTGCGACGGGACTCGGCGACCGGGCCGGTGGCGTTGTTCGGGCAGGGGTACACCGCGCCGCTAGCTGTGTATGCGGCTCTGCTTGACACCGCTGTGAGCGAGGTCATCCTGGCGGATTTGCCCGAGGGTCACGAGAACCCGGAGACGCACGAGTTTCTCGGTGTCCTCCGCATCGGTGATCTGCCGCACAATCTCGCTTTGCTATGGCCTCGTCCTATCACGTTTGTCGGCTCGATACCTCCGGCTTACGCGTATACGCGGAAGGTCTACGATAAACTTGGCACTGGCGATCGCATCCGCGTGGTCGGCAGCCCGCGCGGTTGGCAGCCTGCGGCGAGTTCCGGCCAATAGACGCGAGCCTGTTGCGTCAAATGAAAACGACACCGAAACTCAGGAAACTTTCCTGGGAA
>CAZKZI010000097.1:0-12846 GCA_964557205.1 uncultured Lentisphaeraceae bacterium | reverse complement strand
TGGCAAGAAAACTGCGGAACTCACGCGGGGGGAGACGCTCGCCGACCTGGTCGAGCGTAGCGAGTCAGGCTTCCTCTGCGCCTCCCCCGCCGCTGCGTTAAATTATCCCCTTTTTACCCTCGCATTTGTAACCACTCCGTGGTTACAATAATTTCACAAACAAGAACCCCGCCATGCCTGACACTCTCAAACTCTCCGCCTCGTCCGCCCTGCCCGCGGGCCGCTTGGACGGACTGCGCGTCTTCCGTCTGGAACTCGCCTTCGAGGCCACGCCCTCCAACAATGTGCAGGTCTGCCTAGGGCGCGATATATGGCGAGCCGTCCGTCAGATACCCGGCAAGACGGCCTTTGCTTTTCAGGCTGGCGGCGAGCGGGGTTGCCTGAGGTATATAAAAGGTATATTAAACGTGCGCCCAATGGGGGATAATTGGAGGTATTGGTGGGAAGCGGTAAAAACAGGGTAAAAAGCCAACAAACAAAAAACCCCAATAAAAACGAGGTTTTAAAGGGGTAAAAGTTGGGGCGAAAAACGGGATTCGAACCCGCGACCCGCAGAACCACAATCTGCTGCTCTAACCAACTGAGCTATTTTCGCCATCTGAAAACAACATCAAGATACCAAATGCCTCCGTAAAATCAAGCCACAGTTTTTTGAAACAAGGTGCATATTGACGCGCATCACGGAAACGCAGAATCCAAATCGCGGAGCGGGGGCGATTCAACTTTGTTGCATCTCCCCCATCACCAACAAACCTTAGTTACAAAACGTGTCTCATTTGTTAAGATTCCAATTTGTTTAAGACGGCTAGTACATGACTGTAACCAAAACTAGAACAGCCTTTTTAATCGCCGCTTCGCTGCTGAACTTACATCTGGCGGCAGAGGCTACGGATGTGTTTCCGCTGGAAATTAGGGCAGACCCTCTGACAGCGGCAGTCACCCTGCCTTTTGAGGCGGCTCTGTCGTACCCCGGCGAGCAAAACTTCAATTTGGCCGCGCAGCATGCGACCAACTGGCTTAACTCCAGTTCTGTACTCGTTGAGATTTTATGGCCTGCTGACGCTCCTGAAGCCGACACGCTCTTCTGGCTTAAAGACCGTGACGATTTCTGGCATCAGCGCATATCGCCGACAAAGCTAAAACCCGGATTTACCAATCTGGTCGAGGTTCCGTTTCAGCCGGGTGCCACAGGATGGCAAACTCCCGGCCACTCGCTGGCTTGGCACTACCGCGTCCGCATTAATCCGCAATCGATAGGTTTCCGCATTTTTTCGGATGCGGCATTCACCGGAAAATGCGTCCTGGTGTCGGCAACGCTGACATCCACTCCCCCCTTCACGCCCCCGGCCATCTCAAAAATCCGCCAGCTCACACGCTTTCCGCAGGCTTTGGCCTTATACGAAGCGTGCTTCGATCTGCCCGACCGTTATGTAAATCCTTTTGATCCCGGCCAGATTGATACAGGTGCCATTATCGTCACGCCAGAAGGCACCACAAACACCATCCATGCCTTTTATTATCAGCCCCATTACCGACTGGAAGACGAACTCGGAGAGCCGGTTGAGCCGGACGGTCAACCCGAGTGGCGCCTGCGCTACTGCCCCCGAATGCCGGGTGAATATAACGTCACTCTGTACGTCAAGGATTTTTTGGGCGAATGTTCCATAACCAACGCGTTGCGGTTCACTGCCGCGGCGGCTGACGAAGACGCATTGAAGTTCGTCAGGGTGTCAGTGAAAGACCCGCGCTATTTTGAGTTTTGCGACGGCTCTTTTTTTTATCCGATCGGGCACAACACGCGCTCAGCCACCGACGACCGTATGGACGACAAATTCCCTTGGGTTTTCCGTAAAGCAGAGGGCACAACCGCCTATCGCCGTTATTTCAAGCGAATGCAGGATGTCGGCGAAAACATGGCCGAGGTCTGGATGAGCGCATGGTCTTTGGGACTGGAGTGGACAGAAGGAATTGGCGGCTATCATGGCGCGAACGACTACCACATGGGCAACGCATGGGAACTCGATCGAGTTTTGGACCTGGCCATGCGCCATCGCATTTACGTGAACCTCGTCTTCAATTATCACGGCCGCATCAGCACCTGGTGTGATCCTGAATGGCACCTGCACCCGTACAACAAAAAGACGCCTGGCGGGTGGCTGGATATGCCGCTGGAATTCTTCAGCGACCCGCTGGCCATCGAAATGCAGAAGCGCTTCTGCCGTTACACCCACGCCCGCTGGGGATGGGCTCCCACAATTTTCGGTTACGAGTTATGTAGTGAAATCAATCTGACGGGACACCAGAGCCATCACAAAACCCATTTCGAGCCGGTCGTCGTGGAGTGGTGCCGCACACTGGGACGCTATCTCAAGGAAATCGATCATTATGGACATCTGGTGTCGGCTCATGTTTCAAACGACTATAAATTCCTCAACCCTGAAATCTCTGGAATGCCTGAAATGGCTTTCAACCCGCTGGATGCCTATCACCATGGCCAGCCGGAACGGATCATCGGCCTAGTGAAGGAAACAGCCGATGCTGGTCTCGCCTATAACAAGCCGATCCTGATCACGGAGTTCGGCGGCTCGCCGATGGCGGCCGGGCTGGAACATCTGATGATCGAACAGCATGCCGCCATCTGGGCAGGCGCCTGCGTGCCGATGTCCGGTATCCCAATGTTCTGGTGGTGGCAGGTGGTCGATGAACACGACCTGTACCAACGTTATAACGCAATCCGCAATTTCATGGAAGGTGTAGACCCGCGGGACATCACTGCCAAATACGCGGACGCCGTGCTGACCGCCGACGAACGCGTTAACAAGTCTTTGTTGAAACAATTTGCGGTGGTATGCACTGCCTCGCCAGAAAAAGCCCGCGGCTATATACACCCGGTCAGGTTCGCAAGAGAAGGCGAACCGCCGCCTGTTGCCGAACATTTCACCGTGGAAATCGCAGGGGTAACGCCGGGGCTTTTCCGTGTCGAGTTTTACGACACGCAAACCGGCAAGGCCGTACGCCGTTTCGACGCGCGCACTAGAGAAGACCGGCTGCCGATTCCTGTGCCAAAATTCACATCGGACTGCGCCTTCAAAGCACACCTGCTCACACCAATGGCAAAACGATGAAAAATCAGCTTAAAACCCGCTTCAGCGTATCCATGACGCCAGATCTGGCGGAAGCGCTCGACGAACTGGTTTCGCGAAAAGGGTTTCCCAGCCGCTCGCAAGCCATCGCCGAGATTCTGCGCGCACATCTGGCCGCGACCGGCGCAGAGGCGTCCGACACCCGTATCGCAGGCACGATCACGCTGGTATATGACCACCACAAGCGCAACCTGACCGCGACCCTTACCGACATCCAGCATGATTACCATGATCTGATATGTTCGGTGCTGCATGTGCATGTTGACCATCACGTGTGCATGGAGATCCTGGCTGTGCGCGGACGCTCCGGCCGCATCCGCGAGCTGTCCGACCGCCTGATTGCCACCAAAGGCATCCAGCACGGACGCCTCGCAGTCACCCGTATAGGGTGATGCTCCAGCTTTCAGCGCTGCCGGTGAATGATACGCTTGAAACCGTATGTTACGGTCAGGGCTTTCTTCCCTATTTTGCCGCGCATAAGTTGATCCAGAAATTCCGCAGCCCGGTACGCGCCGCCCTCGAAGTCCGACTGGACACTGGATAGCGTCGGCACGGTATTTTCACAAATCGTCTCATCGTCATCCACACCGATGACCGCCACATCATCAGGCACGTTGACACCTATTGCCAAACATGTGTCCAGAACCTGTTTGGCCAACAGGTCAAACGCCGCGAAAAGACCGCACGGTTTGGACAATCCCGACAGCCATTCCATCAAATGCTTCTGTTCGATGCCCCAGTCTTTTTTTGTTTTGGGACGGTAAAACGCGCAGTCGTATCCTTTGCGGCGCAAGTATGCCGCGAAAGCCTTGCCCCGCTCTGATGACCAGAACGGTTGCGGCACTGATGCCGATCCCACATAGGCAAAGTTTTTGAACCCCTGCCGCAGATAGGCGTCAGCCACGGCCTCGCTGGCGCGATGCATCTCGTGGTGGATCGACACACAACGCTTATAAAATGCCTGCGGCGCGTCGAGAAAAACAGTCGGTATCCGGCCGCTGTTTTTTATCAGACCGTAAAGTTCAGTAGGGCTAGACCGGGTGATAATGCCGTCAGGGCGCCAGTTGCTCAAAGAACCTAAACTCGAAACAAAAGGGCTGTTTTCAAGGAAGTGTACTTCCCACGGTCCGTTCAGGTGCGCGTACCGCATGATGCCCTAGGTCTTCTCCCGCAACACCTTTTGCGAGGTCGGCGTGACCATCACCAGCACACGCGGTATCTTTTTCAGAAACGTCGCCATAAAATCGCCTCAAGTGACAGTGTCACCAAATAATGCCATGATCTTAGCGGATAACACTATCGGCGGCAAAGACTATAAGCCTTATGTGCTCAATAAGTCATGTTTTTATACGCATTTGTATGTGGTTTTGCTTTAGTCGACATAGTATCCTATTCGCAATCGGTTAAAGGAGTTGTTGCACGTTACTGATTCGTACAAATTAATCCAATGAAGACAGGAGTGTCTAAACATGAATACACGTGACATAAAACACAGAATCACTCGGCGCGACGCTATGCGTTGTGTGGCGGGAGCGGCATCCACACTGGCCTTTGCCGGATGCAGCTCCGCTATAGGCAAGGCCAAACTCACATCAACGCGCATCGCACCTCGCTTCCGCAAGCCGGGCGAGAAGTTGAACATAGGTGTTGTCGGTGTGGGTGGCAAGGGCTGGTCTAACTGGGAACCCATGTTCAAGATGGGTGAGAATATTGTCGCGCTGTGCGATGTTGACCGAGCTCCGGTTGACGCCGCGCTGGCAATTGTGCGTAATCGCAACAATGATGTGCAAGGGTTCACCGACTTCCGGAAAATGTTTGACGCCTGTAAAAACATGGATGCGGTGCTGGTTTCCACCCCCGATCACTCCCATGCCTCCGCCGCGATTCGCGCAATGCGAATGGGTTGCCATGTTTATGTCGAGAAGCCTCTGGTACGCACCCTTTGGGAAAACCGCTACTTCGAGAGGGTAGCCAAAGAGTGCGGCGTGATTACGCAGATGGGCAATCAGGGCAGCGGCGACAATGGGTTGCGCCGTAATGTCGAGATTCTGCATTCAGGCGTACTCGGACCTGTCAAAGAAGCGCATGTATGGGTAAGATCCCCTTTTATCAACGGGAAATTCTACTGGCCGCAAGGAGTGCCGCGTCCGGCAGGCTCCGACCCGGTACCGTCCGGACTTGACTGGAATTGCTGGTTGGGAACGGCTCCGCTACGGCCTTACAAGAAAGGATTCTACCATCCCTTCAACTGGCGCGGCTTCATTGACTTTGGCGGCGGCGCTTTCGGCGACATGGGTTGCCACACCATGAACATGCCCTTCCGCGGGCTGAAACTGGCCGAGGTCACTGAAGCGGAGAGCATGATCGCGGATGACCGCAACAGCGATACATATCCTTCACGCAACTCTGTGCGGCTGCGTTATGCCGCCAGGGAAAATATGCCGGCCGTGGATCTTTTCTGGTATGACGGCGGGGTTCTGCCGTCAGCGGAAGTGATGCCGCAGGTTGTCGCGACCATGGGCGAGGTTCCGAAAAGCGGCAGCCTGATAATCGGAGAGAAGGGGATCATGCTTAGCACCAATGATTACGGCGAGACCGCCTATGTCGCATTCAAGGGTGAAGCCAAGATACGTTCGGTCAGCAAACATGAAGCTGTAACTGGCCTTCCTCAAACTGTCGTAAGATGCAAAGAGGAGGACAGCAAGGAACTGCATAAGGAAGCACGCTTTGTCCAGCGTGACGGCGAGTGGCAAATGGTCAGCATGGGGGTTTCGCCGTCACGCGCAAACCACCGCTCGGAATTCGTGCATGCCTGCAAGGGAGAGACGTCCTGCTATTCGGACATAAATGTCTCTATTCCGATGATGGAAGGAGTGCTGGTGGGCTGCGCCGCCCAAATAATCCCCGGCAAACTGACCTGGGACACAAAGACACAGACGTTCAAAGGGAATAAAGACGCGAACCGGTTGGTCACGCCTTTTGTCCGCAAGGGATGGAAATACTGATAATCAAAGTGTTTTCTGGCAAACAATAAAGGAACCTTCAAATGAAACGATTAGAGATTAAAACCGTCAAGATCAAACGCTTAGCAGGGCTTTTTTTTACCGGCTTGGTACTAATATCAACGGCATCCGCATCTTTCGCACAAGTGGTCACGCCTAAGGGCAAGATATTGATGCCGGTGGGAGACGCCACTGAGGTGGTTGACACGCTCTATCCCTTTTTCCGCCTGCAGGAAGAAGGTTACGAGGTTGTTGTGGCTGGACCGGAAGCCCGTATGTATCATATGGTAACGCATGAGATTCCTCCTGAATCTCCCATAATTTGGGACATAACGCAGGAAGCTCCGGGTTATCATATTCAAGCTGTCATCGCTTTCCGTGATGTTAAAGCTGAAGAGTACGCCGGATTGTTCTTATCCGGTGGCCGGGCACCGGAGTACCTGCGGTACGATAAGGACCTGATGCGCGTAACCCGGCATTTCTTCGAAACTGGAAAGCCTGTTGCGGTCGTGTGCCATGGTGTGGAAATCGTGGCTGCTGCAGGTGTTCTGAAGGGGCGTAAAATAACTACTGTCGCCAAATGCGAAATGGACATTACCTTGGTAGGCGGCGAATACATCAACCAACCGCTGGTAGTCGACGGCAACCTGATAAGCTGCCGCACATGGCACGATTACGGCACGCCTTATATGAAAATTTTCATTGGACAACTTGAAAGTCAAATAACGAGGTGAGATATGTCACCTACTAGACGAGATTTTATGTGTAAGGCATTAGGAACCGCCTGCGCAGGCGTGGCAAACGGCTTTACACACGCGGCGGCAAAACCGGATTTGGCTTTAAAGTTTCTGCTCGGTTCCTGTCTGTACGGTTACATGGATCTCGGCACCATCCTGCCGCAGGCAGCTCTGACCGGTGCTGGCGCTATTGATATCTGGCCAAAGGTTCACGGCAGCCAACGTGAGCAACTTGAGGATATGGGCGAGGAGCGCTTTGCCGCACTGATCAAGCGGCATAACGTCTCATTAGGCTGCATAACGCAATATAAGCTGGGACCGTTCAACTTGCAGGACGAAATGCGGCTGGCGGCGAGGTTGGGATGCAAAACCATAGTAACCGGTGGCAAAGGACCTAAAGGCTTGAGAGGAGACGAGCTTAAAAAGGCAGTCATCGCTTTCATAGAAGCCTTGAAGCCAACCCTTGATACCGCCGCCGCTACAGGCATCACCGTTGCCATCGAGAACCATGGCAACAACCTCATCGATTCACCTGACGCATTGAAATGGCTGGTCGAACTTAGACCTTCGAAACATCTGGGTGTCGCGCTAGCGCCCTACCACCTGCCTCAGGACGAAAAGATGCTGGCTGATCTGATACGCGCCTTGGGTAATGACGGACTGAGTGTTTTCTATGCCTGGCAGCACGGTAAAGGCTGCATGACGCGAATGCCCAAAGATGATGAACTGCTGCAGATGCCAGGTAGAGGAACGCTGAATTTTAAACCACTTTTGGTTGCCCTGCGCGAAATTGATTACGACGGCTGGACTGAGATATTCATGCACGCCACACCGCGCGGTGTACCGATTCTGGAAACACCCAAAGATGTCACGGCTGAAATTAACCGCGCGCGCGCTTATCTGGAAAAATATATTAAATATCGATGATAACCCTGCTGAACCCCAACGAGGTCAGCAGCGTTTAACAAATAAAAGCGCTTTTGTTATAATGACAACCGATTAATGCATTGCAAGTGCATCTGTTTTGCTTTTCATGCGAGGCGAAAAATGAAAAAAGTGTTGGTAGCGGTTATAGTTGGTATGATTGCGGTGTCAAAGACCGATGCGCAGGCTGTTGACGCGGCTTTGTTAAAGGATGCCAGGTCTTCAATCCGAAAAGGTCTGGCTTGGCTGGCAGCTAATCAAAAGCCGGACGGATCTTGGTCAGCGACCGTTATGCCCGCTATGACGGCCCTGCCGCTTTGGGCATTAGCCGCATCTGGCGAGACCGGGTATGCCGACGTGAAAGAGAATGCGGTGTTGTTCATCTTGAGCAAACAGCAACCGGATGGCGGCATTTATGAGCCGGTTCCCGGGCGGCAAGGTGGCGGCCTAGGCAACTACAACACAGCGATCTGCATCGCCGCGCTTTATGCCACCGGTCGTTCTGACGTGATGCCGGCTGTTTTGAAAGGCAGGAGCTATATCGCGGCATCACAACACATAGGAGATGATTCGCACGCCGGCGGTTTCGGATATGACAAAGACGCGGAGAGAAGATACAGCGATTTGAACAACACGCATTTCTCGTTAGACGCCATGCGTCGCACACAAGGCGCGGAAGATCTGCGTCCTGCGGGCGAAAAGCGTGTGGACGTAAGATGGGACGCTGCGCTCAAGTACGTCATGCAGATGCAAAACACAGAAGGGGAAACCGCCGGAGGATTCGCATATAACACGCAAGATCCGAAAAGCGGGATAGCGACCAACTCCAGCGGAAGGTTAATGTTGCGGGCTTATGGCAGCATGACTTACGCAGGTCTGCTGTCAATTGTGCATGCCCGGCTAGAAAAGAGTGACCCTCGTGTGCGGTCGGCTGTGAAATATGCCTCCCGGTTCTGGACGCTGGATGAAAACCCGGGTCAAGGGCAGCAGGGCCTGTATTTTTACTATAACGTCATGACTAGGGCTCTCAGCGCTGCCGACATAGACTCTTTGAGTCGCAAAGCTTCAAACGGCGATATTTTATGGCGGGAAGAGGTTTTGCGTAAACTTATAGAGCTTCAGAAGCCAGACGGGTTCTGGGTAAACGAAAATAACCGCTGGTGGGAAAACGATCCGGTGCTGGCCACATCATATTCGCTCCTGGCGCTGTCCTTTGCGGCGGGATTCACCAGATGAACCACATCCTGCCATAGGTTTTAATATTTTCGGCACATTCTGCCGTGACATCCCAGCTCAAATAGTCATAATAAAAGCTGTCCATTAATGTTTTGGCAACGGATCGGCTTTTTCATGAACGAACATTTGTTATTGTTTGTGACCATGTGCACATGGGCTACATGCGTAGCCGGCTTGTCGTGGTATTGCCTGAACATCGCCCGTCAGATCACTTATGTAACATTAGCTGACGGTCGCAAACAAGAGCGCAGAATACCATTATTGTTCCGACTTTTGCTTCCTTTCGCGCCAAACTTAGACCGTCTGACCTTGCGTCCATATTTCACCCGTTCGCGCATAACCGCCGACCGACAACTTATCGCGGCAGGGTATGAAGGTTTATTAAATGGCCAAGAGTTGGTATCTTTAAAAATATTGATGCCCGTGGTTGGCGGCGCATTCTGGTTTGCGGCTTTAAGACTTTTAGCCACATTATTCCCCACCTCCGCACTGGCAATGAACATAGCGTTGCTGTTGTTGCTGGGAATAGGCATGTTATATTTTTACCCGTTATTATGGTTAAAACGAGCGCTGGTTTTTAGGCGCCGGTCAATCCTGCGGGCTCTGCCGTTTGTGTTAGACCTGCTCACGCTCTCGGTGGAGGCAGGCATGGATTTTATGAGTGCCCTGCAACGCAACTGCGAAAGAAGAAAGCTCGACCCGCTTAACGAAGAACTGATCCGTATGATGCGCGAGATTCAGGTGGGCACCCCCAGAAGAGTCGCTCTGCGCAACATGGCCCAAAGGGTTGACCTGCCTGACCTGCGATCTGTATCGCACGCTCTGATACAAGCAGATGAATTGGGCGTCAGCATAGGTGCAATATTGCGCATTCAAGCGGAACAGATACGTTCGCGCAGATTCAGTCGCGCAGAGAAACTCGCGAACGAGGCGCCTGTCAAAATGTTGGGGCCTTTGATGCTGTTCATTTTCCCCGCTGTCTTCATAATCCTGTTAGGCCCTGTACTACGGCAAACCCTGGAACATCTATTCTGAAATTATGAGCTCGTTTATTTATGACATTATTATAGTTGACGGACCGTTTAAAGGAAGGCGTTACCCGGTTCCACCCGAGGGTTTGACGCTGGGACGTTCCAGCAAGTGCGATGTCAGCTTCAATGATCCAGCACTTTCAAGAAGCCAATGTCGATTTGAGCTGCGCGACTCGGATTTGTGGGTCATCGATCTTGCCAGCGCTAACCAAACGCTGGTAAATGACAAGCCGGTTGATGAAATCAAGCTTTCACCTGTAGACCGGGTAACAGTAGGCCAAACAGTGCTCACAATTGAAACCACCGGTGAACTGGACCAGTGGAGCAAAAAGGCATCAGAGATCCCCTCTCCTGAAGTGATCATTGATTTAGGTTTCCAGAACAGAGAATCAGACAGCGATCATCACAGAAAGTCACTTTTGCGGCCTGCGCTTTGGACATTGTCGGCAATACTGGTTTTGACGATCGGCACAACCCTTATGCTGGATCCATCTGGTTTCACGAAAAAGCCTGCGGCTGCAATTAGCCCGCCTAACCAAGAAAAGCGGCTGTTGCTGCAATATGAAAAAATCGAAGCGGACGCCGAAAATATTTTCCGGTATGAAATGTCAATAAACCCCGAAGGTATTCTTGCGGTAAAAATTGATGACCTTTCAGGTAAAAACCGGCATGTGCGCAAGGAGAAAAAAGTGGAAGCCGCATTGTTGGCGGGGTTAATAACGGATATTGAAAATAGCGGATTTTTCAGCCTCGAAAAAACTTACACAGGATTTGCTGCAAGGCCCAACACGCTAAACGAGTTTAGCTTAACTATCGCTCTAGGAAGTCATGCACACACCTGCCGAGTTACTAACCGTAATGAACCGGATTCATTTAAAGCGTTACGTGATAAATTTGAAACCTTCAGCAAAAACGAACTGGGAATCTGGGCGATTCAGTTCTCGTCTGAAAAGCTTGTTGACCTGGCTCAAGCCGCGTTAACAGTGGCCAGAAAAAAATTCGATGAACGGGAAGTGCGCTACAGCAACCTTTTTGAATCTATACGGGCTTATCGAGAAGCCATCTTTTACTTGGACACCATAAACCCTAAACCGGAATTTTATACTGATATCATAGAAGGCTTTGAATCTGCGGAAAACGAACTGGACAAACGTTATCAGGAACAACGTTTCCGCGCCGACAGAGCTATAAACCTGTCGGAATGGGCCGCCGCAGCCAAAGAACTCAAAATCCTTTATGAGATGGTGCCCGACCGCTCTGACAGCCGCAATCAGGAAGCCGCACGCAAGCTTTTGGATGTAGAAACCCGACTCACTAAGGCCCGCCGCTGACTTTTGCCTCGTCAATAAAGGGAGCACTTTATGCAACGTTCGATTTACTTGATTTTAACGCACATTTGTTTATGTCAGTTTCTGTGCGCATCAGACGGCCAAGGACCTGCCACCAGACTAGACATTGCCTCACAACCTTTGGGAGCCGTCATCAGAATCAATCATATTGAACAAGGCACAACGCCTATAACCATCACCGATCTGCCGCCGGGGCCTCATCTAGTGCAAGCGCTAAAAATGGGTTACCGCGATGCTTTCGAAACAGTCTTATTGGAATCAGGTGTCAACCGCACTTTGACTGTTAAACTAGAACCCATAACCGGCATCGTGCTGATAACTTCAGATCCTCCCGATTGTGAGGTGTCCTCCAAAGGCATTTCACTAGGTAAAACGCCCCTACTGATAACCTCGTTAGAACACGGCGCTCACAAACTGACGATAGCCTCGCCAGGTTACCAGACTAAAGAAATCGAGGTTGTCATTGAAGGCCGCATACCGTTAAAGCAAAATGTATCTTTGATGTCAGACTCTGGCACGATATCAATTTCATCCGACCCGGCCGGATCTGAAGTTTTGGTCAACGGAATCAGCCGCGGGCACGCACCTTGCCGGATCGACCGTATTCCGGGAGGCACAGTCACTCTGGAAATAAAGGCGGTCGGATTCGAGTCCCAAAAAAGAGAAATCTCTCTAGCCGCAGGTGAAGTCCAATCGCTTGACATTAAACTTAAACCTTTGCCGGGGACACTCCGTGTCGTGTCGATTCCCGATAACGGACGTGTGTATGTCAATAATGAATACAAAGGGCAAGCGCCTTTGGATTTGGTTGATATTGTTCCCGGCGATTACCGTGTGCGGGTTGATCTGCCCGGCCACGAACCGACAGCCCGTGACGTCAAGTTGCCCAAAGGCACTTCCATCACGGAGGAATTCAGACTTACGCGCAACACTGGCAGGCTTGAGATCGTCACCGCTCCGGCCGCTGGCACAATACTTTTGGATGGCAAAAAGGTTGGCATAACCATTACGCGAGGCATAGACTCCAATGCCGTTTCAGACCCGTTTGCGGTGGAAGACATTGCGGAAGGCGAACATGAGGTTGAAATATTCCGTAAGGGCTTCGCGAACCAGAAAAGGCAAATCAACCTCAAACGCGGTGATACATTGACAATTCAGTTCAAGTTACAACGCAAGTTTATTCCGAATTATGAGGTGACCACCACCCGCTCCTACTATAGGGGGGTGCTGGAATTTTTAAATGAGGAAGGCATACGGCTAGAAACTACCCCCGGCATAAGTCAGACCATCCCCATGAAAGATGTCAAAAAACATGGGCCGTTACGAGAGGATGAATAGGCGTCCTGAATCCTCGGGGCGATGCAACAAAGTTGAACCTGTTGCGTCAAATGAAAACGACACCGAAACTCAGGAAACTTTCCTGG
>CAZKZI010000096.1:0-13637 GCA_964557205.1 uncultured Lentisphaeraceae bacterium | reverse complement strand
GAAAATTAATGTGTGTGAATTGACAAAGTAAATGCTCCTAGGGTAGGGGCAATGACTCTGCCAAATGGCAGCCGGATGGTTGGGGGCAATGAGTCTTCTTCCGCACCGGCCGGGCATCGATGCCGAGACCGGCGAGTCAACAAAGTCGCATCGCACTTAGACGGGGGCGTTTTCGCTCAGTTCTCGTTCGAATGCAGGCCGCCCGAGCCGGCGCCGAATTCGATGTTGGCGCGCTCGGGGTCTTGCGGCAGGGCCTTGGAGCAGCTCCAGGTACAGGCGCCGCAGTGGATGCACTTCTCGCGGTCGAACTCCGGCGGCGCTCCTTCCTCACCGGGCATCAGCGCCTGCGCCGAGCAAATCTCGATGCAGGTGCGTTCGCGGCAGGTGGCGCAGAGGGCCGGATCGGCGAAGGTCATGTGGTCGGCGAAGCCTGCCGCAGCCTGCACTTTGCCGCCTTTTAAGAGCACGTCCTGGTGTGACATCAAGAGTGTGCCGTCGAAGGGAATCTCGGGCCAGCCCGCCAGCCGCATCAGCGTGTCGTGCAACGGCTGCTTGGACTTGGCGCAGTTTTCCACCGCCTCTGCCAGTTTGTCGGGTGCGACGCGTCCCGCGTAATAGCTCTCGACTGTAGGAATACGCTGCGCGGGCGGGCAGGACTCGACAGCCAGGTTGAGCGTGCCGTTGGTCATGCCGGTCATGCCGGTGCCCATCATGCCGAGCATGAAGCCCTTGTTGAAGCCGTCGCGCGCCTTCTTGGCGGCCTGCAGCTCGGCTTCGAGCTTGTCCGCGCGCCGCCGTTTGACATAGGCCGAGGTGAGCGTCTCCTTGGTGAAGGGCGCGTCTTGCTTGAGCAGGTTGATTACACCCTCGGCCAGCAGCACGCCGCTACGCCAGGCCTCGTCCACGCCGGAGTTGGTCAGCACGTTGGTTGAGCCGGAACCTTCGCCGATACGGGCGTAGCCGTCGCCGGCCAGATAGGGCTCGCCGCGCGCGCCTGACTCCAGCAGCGACTTGGCGCCCCACGAGCGCAAAGTGCCGCCTTCGAGATAACGCCACAGGTAAGGATGCCGCATCCAGTGTTGCAGATAGGTGTAGCTGGTGCGCACCGGCGAATCGAACCAAGAGGGCACGAAGATGCCCAGCGAGGCGGTGCGGTCGGGGTAGACGTACAGGAAGCCGAAGATCTCGGGCTCGGGGTAGCCAAGGGTATGTATCACGGTGCCGGGCGGCAGACCGCAGGACGGCGGCAGCTCTACCACGGCCTTCATGCCTACGGCCCAGTCGTGCTGGCTATGCCCCTGCGGCAGACCGAAGTGGCGGTCTAGCTTGCGCCCCACGGCACCCACCGGGCCATCGCCCACCACGGTCAGGCGCGCGCGGATGTCCATGCCCGGCATGTAGGCGGCGGGATCGGGATTGCCCTTCTTGTCCACGCCCTGGTCGGCCAGCCGCACACCGACCACGCGGTCATCCTCCAGAATCGGAGCACTGACCGGTGTGCCCGGCCAGATCTGCGTCAGGCCCGAGCTCATCAGGCGCGCGCCGCACCATGACATGAAGGAGCCCATGCCTAACACCAGCCCCGGCTTTTTGCGCAGGAACGGCGGTATCCAAGGCAGCTCCGTGGCGCAGGGAGCCTTGCGCATGGCGAACTGGCCGTATTTGAACACGCCGTCCATGAACTTCGTGCCCGCGCTGCGGCGGCTGGCGCCGATCGGGTCGAAGAGGTAGGCCACGGTCTCGTGTCCTGCGGCAACGGCGTTGGGGATCTCGGCGGCCAGATCCAGCTCGGGGAACGAGGCGCGGATATGGCGGCCTTTGGTGACGATGCCCGAGACGCCGAAGCCGATGTCGTCGGCGCGCTCGTAGCAGAGGATCTGCAAAGGCATGCCCGGCATTACTTTGCTTTCAAAAGCCGGTGTGCCGTCGGGCTTCAGCATGGAGCCGGTCAGTGTGGTCAAGAAGCCGGCGGTGGCAGGGCCGAAGCCCACGCATACGATGTCGGCTTCCATGGTTTGGCGTTCGGACATAGTTATCTGGTGTTTGGGGTTTTTAGTGTCGGACAGGTTTGACATGTCGGACAGGTCTGACGTGTCCGACAAGGCGAAAAACCAGTCACTGCGGGTAGTCGAGCGCTTCGGGAATCATGACATGGCTGAGAGCCTTGGCGGCACGGTCCTTGGCTAGGCGTGCGCCGACCATGGAGACGTTGAGCGCGGTCTGCAGTTTTTGGAACTCGGCACCGGCCTCGCCGATCTGTTCCTCCGCCGCGACGTAACCGTAGAAGAGTTCGGCGCTGATGCGGCCGATCTCTCCGGCTGTGTGCGCGGCCTGCAGGTGGCAGAGGTCGGTGAAGGTGTTGAGGTAACCCTCGATTTCCGGACCCACTACCGGGTGCTCCGGGCCCTTGGCCGCCAGTTCGCGGACATCCGAGAGGAACGAGCGCGCGGCCAAAATCCAAGAGATGGCATCAGCCATCGGGAAAAGCACGCCGTGGCGGGTGTTTTGCGCCAGCGGCCGGCCTTTGGCGTCTTTGTGACACGAAATGTAGTCACGCATCCACAGCCACATTTCGAAGGCGGCGGCGATTGCGGCCGCGCCGGTCTGCGGCTGCGCCTTGGCCAAGCTCTTCAGTTCGGCGACCCAGGCCTTGACCTGCGCCAGAAAGACCTCGTTGTTCATGGTGACGCTGATCTGGCGGCGCTGCACGGCCTCAGGACCCTCGTAAGTGGCCTCAAGCTGCATATCGGTCCATTTTTGGAAGAGGAAGCCCGGGCAGTCTTCGGTGATGCCGTAGCCCCCCATCAAACTGACCGCCTCGCGCATCACGTTGGCGCCGTAGCCGGTGGCCCAGAGTTTGGTGGCGGGGCAGAGCACGTTGCCGAGAGCGCTCTGCCAGACATACTGCACCATGGGGTCGGACTGCAGGTCTGCCACGCGCGCCTGGTCGCGTGACTCTGCGGTCTGCGACAGCAGGCCGAGCAGCTCCACGGCATCGGCCTGCGGCTTGCGCAGGACCTTCATAAGAGCCCGTCCGGAGACGCCTTGCGCAGCGAATGCCTCCTGCGCCTGCTGTTCCACCGAGGTGAAGGCATCGAAGAGGCGGGTGGTCTCAAAGCCGAGGGCGGCGCCCGCCTCGCCGGTGGCCCAGACGTCGGCTAGACGCTGCAGGGTGTCCTCCTTCATCTGCAGACCCAGGTCGTAGCGCGGGGTGCCCGACTCGACCCCGGCCGCACCACGGAAGCGGCCGCGCTGGTAGCGGATGACCGGCTCGACGGCGGAAATGAGTTTCGCGGCCGATATCAGGCCTACCGTCACCCGCGTGCGGGCGAAAACCGCCTCGATAATCTCGCTGTGCGTGAAGTTCGGCACGATCACGCCGTCCTTGACCGTGTAGCCGCCGATAATGCGGCTGGCCGGCACTTTCAGGTTAAAGATCGGGTCTTGCGTGTTAGAGAGCTGGTGGACCATCTTGAGTGTAGGCGCGCCGCGGTCGAAGGTGCCCTCGTCGGTGTCCTCGAGGATCACCATGCAGGAAGATTTTATGCGCGGGTCGCCGGATCCGACCGCCGCAGTCACGAAATTGGCCACCGCCATGTTGGTCAGGAAACGGCCGCGTTTTTCGACCTGCAACATCGGCTCCCGGCCTTCCTGCCAATCGGCTACGGTCATGCGTCCGCTGACCATCCCGGTGTCCACGCCGACATAGGGCAGGGGCTCGGTCAAGGCGAAGGCCCCGCGCCACACTTTGCGATCCTCGCCCGGCTGTAGAGGCATGCAGGCGCGCATGTACTTCTCGCGCTGTTCCGGCGTACCCTTCTCGACGATCGGCCCGAGCGCCAGATTGTTGATCAGACTGGTGGTTGCGGCACCGCCGTCCACCCATGCAAGCTCGAAGGCGAGCAGGCTCAGCGCCAGATTGCGGGGGCCTTCGATGATGCCGCCGTACTCCATCTCCAGGCCGGCGGCGGTGATGCCGGACACGTCAAAAGCCTTGTAAAGCTCGTTCTTGCTCTCGGTCCATTCGTGCGTTTTGCGCTCGCCGTTGGCGACCATGCGGGCGATCAGTCCGCGCGCTACGGAACGGGATCCCATCACGGCCATCTGAATGTCGAACCGGTCGGCGTAACGCCACATGATCTGGCGTACTTCGTCGCCGGGCAGCATTTTCATGGTCTGGTGAGTGTCGCTCATCGCTCGTTAACCTTTCTTTCGTAAATTGAGAATGACATTTTATCGGATTTTGTCACATACGCAAGATCAAAGGTGTGGCCGACGCGCTCCCGGGTGCGATTCAACAAAGGCGAAGGCGAATCGCACCCCAAAAAAACATGTGGCGCGAAAGGCGTGAAAGTTTATACAATAACTTTTGATGACAGACAAAGCATTGATTATCATACCGACATACGACGAGCGCGAGAATGTGGTTGCGATGGCCGAGGCGGTACTGCGTAAAGAGCCGCTTTGCGACATCTTGTTTGTCGATGACAACTCGCCGGACGGTACCGGCGCGGTACTGGACGGTATCGCCGCTTCGAAGTCCCGCGTGTTTGTTTTACACCGGGCCGGCAAGGAGGGGCTGGGGCGCGCCTACATCGCGGGGTTCAAATGGGCCTTGGAGCGCGACTACGGCTATATCTGCGAAATGGACTGTGACTTCTCGCATAATCCCGCGGAAGTGCCTTCTCTTATTAATGTCGCTCGCGAAGGAGCCGATCTGGTATTGGGGTCCCGTTACATTGGCGGCATACGCGTGATGAACTGGCCGATGAGCCGCCTGCTGCTATCTACCGTAGCCGCCCAGTATGTGCGACTGATAACCGGCATGCCGGTTCATGATCCGACCGGCGGGTTCAAATGTTTTAGGCGGGCGGTGTTGGAGGCTATCGACCTTGACCGCATCACCTCCAACGGCTACTCCTTCCAGATCGAGATGTCGCACACCGCCTGGATGAAAGGTTTTAAGATCAAGGAGGTGCCGATAGTTTTCGAAGAGCGCCGCACCGGCTACTCAAAGATGAAGCCGGACATAGCGACCGAGGCCATGATGGTCGTGTTGAAGCTTTGGGCGCGCTGCGGTTTCCGACGCTCGCCGCGACAACAGGCGGAGGAGTGTTCTTGAGTCAGGACCGTGCCAGAGTCTGGTTGCGCGCCCTGCGTCCGGCGCAGTGGCTCAAGAACGCGCTTTTGCCTGCCGCCTATTTCTTCGCGCTCTGGGATCCCAGCCAGCGGGCCTATGTCGAAGGTCTGCGTCCCGTCTGCCTTGAGTTCGCGGCGATTTTGTGTTTCTGCGCGGTTTCTAGCGGAGTTTATCTGGTCAATGACATCCGCGATCTAGAGTCCGATCGTGTGCATCCGCTCAAACGCCACCGCCCTCTGGCGGCGGGTGTCATCAGTGTTAAGGCTGCGGCTGCAGTCGCGGCTATGCTGCTCGCGGCAGGGCTGGTGGGCGGGTTGCTGGCGCTGCCGCCGACTTTCAGCGTGGTGCTGGGCGGCTACCTGCTGATGCAGGCCGCCTACACCTTCGCCCTGAAACGCATATCGTATGTGGATGTTTTCGTGATTGCCTCGGGGTTCGTGCTGCGCGCTGTGGCGGGTGCCACGGCTCTGAGTGTACGCATCTCGCCCTGGCTGTTGCTGTGCACTTTTCTGCTGGCACTTTTTCTGGCCCTGTGCAAAAGGCGGCACGAGAAGATCTTGCTGGAAGGCGCCGACGGCGAACTCCACCGCGCGGCGCTGGCGGGTTATGACCGCTATATCCTGGATATGCAGATCGGCGTGGTGGCGGCCGCGACCCTGGTTTGTTACGCCATCTACACACTTTCGGAAGAGACAGTGCGCCGTTTCGGCACAAACCGTCTGGGGCTGACCATACCCTTTGTGATCTTCGGTCTTTTCCGTTATATGGAACTGGTTTACCGCCATGACGCAGGCGGCAGGCCGGAAAAGGTTCTGCTGACCGACAAGATCCTGATAGCGACCGTGGCCGGCTTCCTGCTGACCGCCCTGATCGTTTTCCTGACGGTCTGACCGGGGCGCGGGGGCTGCGCAAAAGTCAGACCAGTCCGACAGGTCCGACTTGTCGGACACCCCCCCCGCCTAAAAAAATGTCGCTTGCTGCCAAATACACTTGTGTCAAGCGAACTCTTATTGATACTATATTGCGTTTCACGGAGGAAAAAATGGTCAAAATCAGACTTCGCAGAACAGGTAACAACAACAATGCCGCGTACCGAGTGGTGGTGGCTGACGAGCGTTCGCCACGCGACGGCAAGTTTCTTGAGATACTCGGCTGGTACCTGCCGAGGCAGGAAGGCGATAATTTCAAGCTGGAATTGGATCGGGTTGACTACTGGATTTCAAAGGGTGCTCAGATGAGCGAGACCGTTGCCAGCATGGTCAAAAAAACGCGCAAGGCCGCCGCCGCTGTCTGACGGATTTAACCCGGCATGAGCGACCCCATGCAGATAGATGTGCTGACGGTTTTCCCTGGCATGTTGCGTGGGTTCCTTGAAGAGAGCATGCTGCGGCGGGCGGCTAAACTGGGACTGGCGGTTTTCAGAACTGTAGACTTGAGGGATTTCGCGCACGACGCGCGCCGAACCGCCGACGACCGGCCTTATGGCGGCGGTCCGGGCATGGTCATGAAGCCGGAGCTGTGGTTCGAGGCGATCGAAACCGTGCGCACACCGGAGGCCCGGGTCATTCTGATGACCCCGTCCGGCAAACGGTTCCGGCAGGCCGAGGCCCGCAGGCTGGCTAAGGCGCGGCACTTGATTTTCGTCTGCGGCCATTACGAGGGCATTGACGAGCGGGTGCGCGAGGCGCTGGTGACCGACGAGCTGTCGATCGGCGACTATGTTTTGACCAACGGCGTGTTGCCTGCGGCGGTGGTGCTGGATTCGGTGGTGCGGCTGTTGCCCGGTGTACTGGGTGGCGGCGAGGAGGCGGTGAGGAGCGAGTCCTTCACGGACGGGTTGCTGGAATCGCCGCAGTACACGCGGCCGGCGGTGTACAGGGGCATGGCGGTGCCGGAGGTCCTGCAGGGCGGGAACCACGGCGAAATTGATGTCTGGCGTGCGCGGCAGGCTTTGGACAGGACGGCCAGGCGGCGTCCGGACTTGCTCAAGTGAGCGCCGGACAGATGGCGTCAAAGGATTGAAGTTGATAGGTAAGGAGTAGGGAAATGATTGCGAAAGCGATTGACAAGATCAATGCCGAACAGGTCACCAAGGCGAACGAAGGCAAGAGTGCGCCGGAGTTTAAGGTCGGCGACAGCGTGAAAGTTTTTGTGAAGATCAAGGAAGGCGAGAAAGAACGTCTGCAGGCTTTTGTGGGAACGGTCATCGCCCGTGACGGGGGCAAGGGCAACTCCGCCACCTTCACAGTGCGCCGCATCTCTTTCGGTGTCGGCGTCGAAAAGGTCTTCCCGCTGAACTCGCCATACATTGCCCGCGTCGAGGTCGAGCGCTCAGCTCATGTGCGCCGTGCTAAACTGTATTATCTGCGCAAACTCACAGGCAAGAAGGCGCGCCTGCGCGAAGCGTGAGAGCTGCCAAGCCCAGATAAGGAGGGGCGTCTCGAAATAAGGGCGCGGCGTGGGACGCGGCGGTGCAGGCTCAACGTGGTCAGTTGAAGTTTTTTTTACAAAACGTGAAACGCATAGTCAAAAAAATACTGCCGAAGATACTGCTCGCCTTTATTCTGGCTGGAAGCGTTGTTTGTCCAGGTTGTGCGCCTTTGATCGAGGCGGCTATAAGCAGCGAGTCAGGTAAAATCATCGCCACGCCGCCCATAAGCGCCACGGCTGGACAGGAGATCGACAAATACGCACGGCCGCCCAAAAACCTCAGTCAATATCCGTATAAGGATGCGAACGCCGCAATTCTGAATTTCGATGTGACTGGAGGCGGCCTGTCCTCTGATGAGGCGGAACTTTTTTCAAAAAACTTCCGTACGGACTTCATCAGAGCTGACGTGCAAACGGTTGTTAATTTAGAGCAAATGAGAGAAGTCCTCTCTTATCAGAAGTTTGATCTTGCCTGCAACAGTGAGACGTGCGCGATCGAAGCGGGCCAGATCCTGCAGGTCAGGTATATTATTCACGGCTCCATCGGGAAAGTGGAGCGCAGTTTTTTTATTAACATATCAATGACAGATGTTGAATTGGGCAAAAGCGTCGAGAGCGCAAGGCTGTCACACCTCGGCAGCGTTGAGAACTTGTTGAAAACCGGGGTTGGCCGTTCGGTTAATTGTCTTCTGCACAGTATTATTGAAAAACAACGGCGTGCCGCGAGCGGCAATTAACTAACCCGCGGCGCGGATAGGGGCGTGACCGCAACATTTTTACAATCGCGCCAAAAGCGTAATTTTGCGCTTTTGCGCTTTTGCGCTTGCCATTCTAATATGAGCAGGAGTAAAATTAAAAATCAGTTAGCAATTTTGTTAACAAAACAAAACGTATCAATTAAAGAGGTTAAATCATATGCAAAAATGTTGTGTCGCCTCCATGTTTATGGCCGCTATTCTTTTAAACAGCGGTTGTCAAACTTCGGTTTATGTGAAAGCGAGTCCTGTTAAAAGGCTAGCCGAGCCGAAGTCGGCTGCTCTGTGTGTTCTTAAAGAGGCCACAGACGCCAGAAGCAACAAGCCGAAGCGGCACATAGGACGCCAGACTTTCACAATATTCATGATACCGACAATCTCGGTGCAATCAGAAGATCTTATCAAAGACGCTGTCGGAAAAGTTTTCGTACAGGCGCTAAAGGAGTCGGGCTACAATGTCGAGGTCGTTACCGCGCTTGACCAATCTGACGGCCCGGTTCTGGTTTTGCAGGTAGATTCCATACGTAACTTCCTTTTCTCCTGGCTCTGGCCGCTCGGTCTGACAACCGGCCGATCTCATATGACGCCGATACTGTATGACAATCAAGGCAAGATACTTTGGAAAGGCGACCTGTGCTCAGGCTGGGGCTTCTGCCCGTCTCTGGTGTACATGGCCGGGTTTGAGACCTCGTTGAAATCTGAGATGAACTCATGCTTGAAACAGGTTATCGTACAATTAAACACCTCGGAGTTTAATAAAGCTAATAAAGCCCCAACCGAATAAGCTATGTGCAAACGCTGACTTGCGTAAAACGAACCGGCTTAACTCTTTTGGTGAAAGCCGGTTCGTTTATTTTTTGGTTCCGCTGCTGATACTCGGGATCAATTTAAGACGCTCCGCAATTGTACGTTCCAGGTGATTCTCGATCATGCTTTTCCCGCTTAGGATAATTGTGTCGTCTATCACAATCATCAGAGCGTCTTGATGCGTGATGCCTGAGGAGAAATCCAAATAACTTTTTAGGTTGTGCGGCTGTGTGATGTCGTTTTTGACCAACAGAATGTGTCCCTTGAATAACGAAAGCGTTTCAGGCAACACCCGCTCTGTTATGTCATCGCAATCGCTGCAGCCAGGCGAATAGAATAAATTTAACCGTATTACTCTGCTGTTAGACCGGCTGCCATCTGGCGCTTCACCTTTAGGCTCAAGAATGTCTTTGAGCAGCGGGTCAAGCGGCGGCAAGGCATGGGCTTTTTCTGCTCCCGGCAAAAAGCTGGCCACTTCAGAGAGAAGCGCATCAATGTTCTCGGCGCAGGCCAGCGGCCCTTTGACACGCCCTTTAAAAGCGTATTGCACTACCGGTCTGGCGGGGTCGTTTGATGTGACAGTGAAATCACACCGGAAGAAACGGTCTATATGTTTTGCGGAAACCTCGAAAAAAACCTGCGTGGAACATCCGGGCGACAGAGCGAAAGGAGTCGCGGGGGCACGCATCCAAGGGCTTCTGCTGCGTATCTTGATTACCTGTAACACACTCTGGCCAGCGTTATGAATGCAAACAGGGACTTCTTTAAGCATGCCTGCGGACATGGTGATGCGGTTGCTGGGCATTGATATCAGCAGGCTCGGGTCAGGCGCAGACGCCCGCGGGTCAGGTTTTTGCAGCCTCGCGGCGATCTGTCCGTCACGGATCTCTTCATATTCGCATATCAGCCCGGCAACTTGTTCGTCCTCGTCGATAGAGGTTGTCAGCGGTATGATCCTGTAAGCGAAGCGCCATTTCGGCAATAATCCGCCGGTCGGGGTTAAGCTTGAAGGAAGCTTTTCGCTGCTGTTCAGTTCCGGTTCACGTTTTTTAAAGAAGGATTGATGTTTATGCTTGGGACGAACGGAAAGCATAAGCACTCCCAGATTCTCGCCGTTTTTTCCTGGATGACATATGACGGTATCGTTAACAGTTTCCGGATGCAGCAGCAATGTCTGGGAATGACCGCCGATGATCACGTCAATGCCATCGCATTGTTGAGCCAAAAGCCGGTCTTCATCCATTCCGAGGTGGGACAGGACAACCAGAAGGTCTATCGCCCTCCGGTTTTTTTCATAAAACCGCCGAACTGCTGTTGCGGGGTCATAAAAGCTCGCGTTCTCTGGCACTCCGTACACCTTTGCCATTTTTTTTGCGTCCGCAACAGCCACGACACCGATTCGTAGATCCGCACGTTCAAGTGTCTTACATGTCGGGCCCAAACAATCAAGCACTCGCTTCTCCGGCGCACGGGCGTGTCCCCCAAACATCCAGGGGAAAGCGGATCTGTTATTGGCTTCATCCCAGAATCCTGCCTTACGGTTGATATCGACCCATTCTTTTATGCTCGCGCCTAAATCTTGGTCACCGGTTACGACCGCGTCGTAATGCATGTGAGCCACCTGTGTCAACACACATGTCGCCTGATTCGCGCTTTCATCGGTGGCAAACAAATCTCCGGAGTCGAGGGAAAGCACATTTAAAGCCCCCCGAGACGACCTTATCTCGCGCATGAGCCAGGCGCGCTTCGCCAGCCCGCCCCAAGGGTTTCCTGCACAGTGGCAAGAGCGCATTATACCATTGGCTGACCCCGAAAAAATAATCACAAGGTCCGTAGCGTCACCGCGAGTCGGACGGGCTAAACCAGAGGCTAGACCAACATGTAAAAATAAAAGTAAAGATAACGCTTTCAATTTATTATAAGATAAGGTATTAAAATAAATATGACAAGGTTAAAACTGCTGTCTTTGCTGCTGGCGGCATGCGGCTCTGTAGTGGCCGATGATCCAGTTACTATGGTCGGGAAAACCGCCCCCGCACCTATATTCACGACACTATCAGGTGAATACCAGAGGGTGTCGAAACTTTACGGTTCAGACGCGGGCGGCGGGCAAACGGAGAAGAGTGCGGTCGCGCTGAGTTTTATGAGCCTGAATTGTGTGCCGTGTAAAAAGGAAATGCCGCTTTTTTTAGAGGCCGTCCGATCTTTCTCGGGCCAGCCGGGCAGCGGCAACAAGGCGTTTCGGTTTTTTTTTATAAGCCTCGACCCGCTCAGCGCCAAGGACAAGGTCAGGGAATTCGTTGTCGGCCAAGGTGTTGACCCCTCAAAAGAACTGTTGCTGGATCCATATCAGCGGGCGGCTAAAATGTTCGGGGTGAGCACGATCCCCAGAACTTTCGTGATCGCGCCTGACGGTACCGTGACAGACGACATCTCCGGAGCGCCCGAGGACTACGGCGCCCGTCTGAAAGTAGGAATTGAAAAAGCTTTGAAACAATAAAAGGTCTGTCAAATGCAGTACAAAAAGAACCCCTTCTTGCGCTTGTTAAATATTTCCGTGCTCTGCCTTTGGTGTGTCGAAAGCGGCTGTCAGATGCCTGTCGCGCAAGAGGCAGATGCCCCGACTTGGTTCACCAGCCCGATTCAAGAAGACAGCGACAATTTTTATTTTGTGTCTCGGGGCTCAAGTCCGGTCGGGCTTGAAGAAGCCAGGCAGGTCGCCATGGATGCTGTCAAAAAACAGATTTCTGAGCGCATTTGCACCAAAGTACAGATCGAGCGCGGGGATGGGGTTAACAGTCAGCGTTTTGAAAGTGGTGCTGAACTGAGAGACGTGGGTATACGCGACGAATCACATGCCCGTTACCGCAGTGGATGGGTCGTATGGGTGCTGTGCCGCTATCCCAAACAAGAGTACAACAAGGCCGTGGATAAGATAAATCGCGGATATGCTTTGAAGGCTCTCTGGAATGAAGCCCGCTCGCTTGCTGACAGAGGGCAGGCAGAGGCGGCTGAAAGCAAATTTCTAGAGATTCTCGCGCAGTATGATATGGCCTCCCGGATGGATTTTCAGAGAGAAGAGGTCAAACTTGAACTGGCTCGTCTCTCTATTACTAAAGGCCCGCTCATAAAGGCGCGTCAATGGCTGTCAGACATTGCAAACAGCACCGCTGACCAAAAAGTCAAGCAAACTGCGGCGGATATGTTTAAGAAGTTGCCGCAACCGACGGCGCGGGACGCTTTCTTCGGCAAGACTGTCGGCGTATGCGGGTTTTTGCGTAAGGACGGTGTTACCTCGAGTGATGTCGCGCTCGCGCAAGAGATCAAAACACGGTTAATACGGGAAAGTGTGTCCGTTGCGCCGACCCCCGCCGGTCTGACGGTCGAAAATGATGAGATTATAGATTCTGCCGTGGCTGTAAAGATCGCCCGTGCTTTCGCGACAAACGGCTCCGACGCTGTCCTTGCCGCGACGCTGGAAATCGACTCAAGCAAAACCGGAAAAAAAATTAATATTCCGCTTTCGGATGCAGAAATGCCGGTTTTGGACGCGACTATGCGGTATATCGTGATCCGGGTTCCGGACGGGAAAATCTTGGCCTCCGGCAGCACCCCTGGGTATTCGTATAATATTCCGCATCTTCTGACGGTCGTGATGACCCACCGAAGCCATCTGCCGAATGCCGCTTGCATGATCGCCGACGGGTTAGCAGAGCAAATTCCGGCAAAATAAGCCGCTCACACACCCGCACATCAGCTAAACAGACGCCCCAAAGCGGCGGTCTTAATTTTTTCTCCAATGGCCCCGCGCCAATGATCTTATCAATCGAGCGAGTCAGGTTCACGCTCGACTCGGCCTGTTTGGCTATGGTCTTGTCCTTGCCGCCGCAGGCGGGGCAGTACTCACTTCCAGTGTCCTGAGCCTCCGCCAACATGGCTTTTTTGCAGTAGTCCGTTGTCGTTTGTTTCATGTTTTCGCCGAGCGCCTTGGGCGCATCTCCCGTTTGGTGCATTTAAGCAGCCCAAAGTGATCTTACTTCACCATTCTGATATCTTATTGCGACTTCCAGCAGAGCGGCAAACCCATCCCCGGACCAGAATTGTCCAGTCCTTTTGAAACGATTCTGAAATTGAGAACACTGAGATTCCATTGACCCGCTTCCTATTGGCAGTCCGGATTTAGCGGCATCGGCATAATTCATGTGTTTGCGATGCTGTCACCGGTCACTCAAAGTGTACCACTTACGGTCGATTCAAAATGTACCACCCATGAGGACGATTATTGATCGTTTTTGACGTGGTTGTCAAGCGGTTGGTCTACTTTCGGTTTTTTGCAAAACAAGTAAGATTTCAAGTTTAGCTGCCTGCCTTTTTTCTAATTGCGGAAAATCCCAGGGGTTTGGGGGACTGGTCCCCCATGTGTTAATTCACATGTGATCATTTTACACCTCACCTCATTGCTCACCCTGGTTTCCTGCAGATCCGGTTTTCATCCGGTAACTGCG
>CAZKZI010000095.1:0-13665 GCA_964557205.1 uncultured Lentisphaeraceae bacterium | reverse complement strand
GCAAGAGCCGCTATCAGCGCCTCATGGATGACATCATCAAGTCGGGTGTCCGCACCAAAGTTCTCCTGCTCTCCGCCACCCCCGTCAACAACGACCTCAAGGATCTCCGGAACCAGCTCTATTTCCTGACCGAGAACCGCGACGACGCCTTTGCGGAGTCCATCGGCATCGGCAGCCTGAAGGAAACGCTCTCCACCGCGCAAAAGGTCTTCACTCTCTGGGCCAAGAAGCACAGCGCAGAGCGCAAAACGAGCGAGCTGATGGAAAAGCTCAACGCCGCCTTCTTCAAGCTGCTCGACGAACTGACCATCGCCCGCTCCCGCAAGCACATCCAGAAGTACTACAAGGCGAGCATTGCCGCCCTCGGCGGTTTTCCCAAGCGCAAGAAGCCAGTCTCCATTTACCCCGAGATCGATCTGCGTGGCCGTTTCCTCTCCTACGATAAGCTCAACGACGAGATCGAGGCCTACAAACTCTCGCTCTTCAACCCTTCGAAGTACGTCAAAAACGAGTTCAAGCCTAGCTACCAGTCGTCGAACCACGATCCCTTCACCCAGGCCGACCGCGAAAAGTGGCTCATCGGCATGATGAAGGTGAATTTCCTCAAGCGCCTCGAAAGCTCCGTGAAGTCGTTCGAAATCACGATGGAACGCACCATCGCCAAAATCGAGGGCCTGGAACGGAAGATCAAGAACTTCTTGGCGGCACCCGACCAGAACCCCGAGTCTGAAGAGCTGGAACTCGAACTTGACGATCCCGGTCACGACGACGAACTCGAAGAGGCCATGCTCGTCGGCGGCAAGTTCAAATACAAACTGGAGCATCTGGAGTTGGATCACGGCAAGAACTGGCTCAAAGACCTCAAGAAGGACAAGGACCAGCTCCGCATCCTCTTGAACGCCGCGCAGAATGTCTCGCCGTCCACCGACGCCAAGCTCGCCGAACTCAAGAAGCTCATCGCGGCCAAAGTCGCCAAGCCCACCGTCAACAAACTCGGCGAGCCGAACAGGAAGGTTCTCGTCTTCACCGCGTTCGCCGACACCGCCGCCTACCTCTACGGCTCGCTCCTCGAATGGGGCGCCAAGGAACTCGGCATCAACATGGCCCTTGTCTGCGGCGGCGGCGACACCCGCACCAATTTTGGCGGCAGCGCTTTTGACCAGATCCTCACCAATTTCTCCCCGCGGGCCAAGAACCGCGCCAAGATCCCCTCCATGCCGCAGCAAGGCGAGATCGACCTGCTCATCGCCACCGACTGCATCAGCGAAGGCCAGAACCTGCAGGACTGCGACACCCTCATCAACTACGATATCCACTGGAACCCGGTGCGCATCATCCAGCGCTTCGGACGCATCGACCGTATCGGCAGCGCCAGCCACACCGTGCAGCTCGTCAATTTCTGGCCCACCGAGGATCTCAACAAGTACATCAACCTCAAAAACCGCGTTGAAGCCCGCATGGCCCTCGTGGACATCGCGGCCACCTTCGAGGACAACGTCCTCAAGAACGAGGAGATCGAGGACATCGTCTCCGAAGACCTCCGCTACCGCGACAAACAGCTTCTCCGTCTCAAGGACGAGGTGCTCGACCTCGAAGACCTGGGCGACAGCGTTTCCCTCACCGAGTTCACCCTCGATGACTTCCGCCTCGAACTCCTGAAATACATCGAGGCCAACCGCGCCGCCCTCGAAGCCGCCCCGTTCGGCCTCTACACCTGCGTGCCGCCCCATCCGGACTACAAAGTCATCCACCCCGGCGTCATCTTCTGCTTCCGGCAGGAGGGGCAGTGCGGCGGATCAGTTGGTGCCAAGCCCAGCCCGAACGAGTCCATCAATCCGCTCCAGCCCTACTTCCTCGTTTACGTCCTCGCCGACGGCAACGTCCGCTTCGGTTTCGCGAACCCGAAGCAGATCCTCGATATCTACCGCGTCCTCTGTTCAGGCAAGAGCGAGGCTTACACCCGGCTCTGCAACCTCTTCGACCAGCAGACCAACCACGGCAGCGACATGAAGGACTACGACAAGCTCCTGCAGAAGGCCGTGGAGTCCGTTGCCGCCACGTTCCGCAAACGCGCCGCCTCCGGTCTCCAGTCCGCCCGCGGCTTCATCCTGCCCAACGAGCAGGAGCAGGTTCACGAAAAGACCGACCTCGAACTCGTCACCTGGCTGGTCATCAAGGATACTCCGTGAAAACCCTCCAGCAAATCCAAGACCATCGCCTTCAAATACCCATGACGGTGTCATGGTATCTTTCCGACATTGGACGCGCCCAAGGCATTCAGGATCTGTTCAAGCGGCAGTCGCCCCAGCGCCTGAAAGTGCTGAGGGAACACGCCATCGCTCAAAGCGTCGTTTCGTCCAACCGCATTGAGGGCGTGGAGATCGACCAGTCCCGCATCGGCACCGTCGTTTTCGGCCGTCCCGCCCTCAAAGACCGGGACGAGGAGGAGGTCGCGGGTTACCGCGACGCCTTGAACCTCATCCACGAGCGCGGCGCGAAGCTCCCGGTCTCGGAGGAGACCATCCTCAACCTGCACAAGCTTTGCCGCAGCCAAATATGGGATGCCGGACAATACAAAGACAAGCCGGTCGACATCATCGAGCGTCTGCCCAACGGCGACCAGCGCGTCCGTTTCCGCAGTGTTTCGCCGGTCGAGACGCCCGCGTTCACCCGCACGCTGACCGGCCTCTGGTCCGACCTCATACGCGAGCGCGTCATCTCGCCGCTCATCCTGCTGGCCGCCTTCAACCTCGATTTCCTCTGCATCCACCCCTTCCGCGACGGCAACGGCCGCGTCTCCCGCCTGCTGCTGCTTCAGACCTGTTACCTCGCTGGTATCGACGTCGGGCGCTACGTCAGCCTTGAGCGCCTGATCGAGGACAACAAGGTGCGCTACTACGAAACGCTAGAACAAAGCTCCAAAGGCTGGCACGAAGGCAAGCACGACCCCTGGCCATACATCGGCTACCTGCTGTTCATCATCAAAAAGGCCTACGACGAATTCGAGGAACGCGCCGGAGAAATCGCCGCCCCGCGCGGCGAGAAGACCGAACTGGTCGAGCTGGCCATCCAATCCCTAGCGCAGGATTTCAGCGTCACGGACGTGGAACGCCTGTGTCCGAATGTCAGCCGCGACATGATCCGGCACCTGTTGCGCACCCTCAAAGAGCGGGGTATCGTCGAATGCGTTGGCCGCGGCCCCGGCGCCAAGTGGCGTAAAAAGGGTAATACGCTTTGAAAGAGTGTAAAAGAGAGTGTAATATTCGGTCTGACGCACAGCCCAGCCTGCCCACCGAGACCGAACCCGTCACAGCCCAAGCCTTGAGATAACACTATGCCGACGCCAGAATCCAACATGAAATACCAGATCGAAGCCGCCCTTAAGGTCTTTGCGGATCAGCCGCTCGCCGATGCCGCCATCGCCCTGTTTGAAGTCCTTGGCTATAAGAGCAAGAAACGCCTCAAACTCTCGCCCAACAACCGTGAGCAATTCCTCGCCACCTTCGCACAGGGCAAGGCACTCAACGACAAACTCGCCCTTTCAGATGAATGGAAGTCCATCGATTTTCTTTTTCAACTCACGGACGACGAAATCAACTCCGCAGGAGGCCAACAGCTTCTCTTCGAAAGCAAAGGCGAATACAACGGCGCGGTCATCGAGAGCTACCTCTTCTTTACACTCGAACTCAAAGGAAGCCACTACACCCGTACAGCCCTTGCCGGCATCACCCGCGAGCTAAACAAGCTCTTTGCCATGCCTGCTCTCGTTCTTTTCCGGCACGGAGACACACTCACCCTCGCCATCATCAAACGCCGTCTCCACAAACGTGATGAAAGCAGGGATGTCCTAGAGAAGGTCACGGTCATAAAGAACATAGCCATCAGTCGGCCGCATCGCGCACACGTTGAAATTTTATTCGATCTGGCGTTACCATCTCTTTTGTCCAAATATAGGTGCAAAAAGTTTGCCGATATGCACGCCGCATGGCGCCAGGTCCTCGATATTGAAGCATTGAACAAAAAATTCTATGACCGCATTGCAGAATGGTTCTTTTTTGCGGCCCAAAAGGCGCGATTCCCTCATGGCGGAATTGATAACGAAGATGTCCGGAACCGTACGGGCCTTATCCGCCTCCTAACACGCGTCGTCTTCTGCTGGTTCGCTAAGGAGAAAAACCTCATTCCAGAACGTCTCTTTGATGCGGATACGGCCCGAGATGTTCTAAAAAACTTTGACCCGGACTCCATGGAGGCTGGCTCCTATTACAAAGCCATCTTGCAAAACTTATTCTTCCCAACTCTCAGTGTCCCAATTACTGAACGTGAGTTTCGCGACGGTCGCCGATATCATGGGCGGAATGATGATTATATGAACCATGATGTGTTCAGATATAAGGCGCTGTTCAAAAAGCCAGACGAACTCGGTCGTTTGTTTGTTGACATTCCCTTTTTGAACGGCGGCCTCTTTGAGTGTCTCGACTACCGGGAGAAGCGGAACGGTAAATCGTCGGAAGTACGAGTAGATGGATTTTCAGACGTGCCTGAGAACCAACCGCTTGTTGCTAATGCTCTTTTCTTTGGCCACGACATGCCCGCCGACTTGGGCGAGGCCCGTGGATCAACCAAGAAAGCTTGTGTGATCATCGACGGCCTTTTCCTCATCTTGAACGCTTATAAGTTCACGGTTGCGGAGAATACACCTATTGAAGAAGAAATTGCACTAGACCCTGAACTGTTGGGGCGGATCTTCGAAAATCTGCTGGCGGAGTACAACCCTGACACCAGAACTACAGCGCGGAAAGAAACAGGCTCATTTTACACGCCGCGGACGATCGTGAACTACATGGTCGACACCAGCCTCGGGGCATATCTCCTGAAACAGCTTCAGTCAAAACACAAAGAACTTTCAACAACCGAAGCCACGGTACGCATTCAAGATTTGCTTGCGTACAGACAGGCTGCGCCCGAAATCACCAAGTCGCAAGCCGAAACCATTGTAGATGCCATCTACGACATTACGATCCTGGATCCGGCCTGCGGATCTGGAGCCTTTCCCATGGGAGTGCTTCAAAAACTGATCTTCATCCTCGGCAAACTTGACAACGATCACCACCGATGGAAGACCCGAGTCCTTAAAGACACACCTGCGTCACTAAGGTCAGAGACGCGGGAACTGCTTGATCGAAGTACGGCCGAGTACACTTGGAAGCTCGCCCTCATACAACACGCCATCTATGGAGTCGATATCCAGCCGATTGCGGTGCAAATTTCCAAACTGCGGTGTTTCATTTCCCTCCTCGTGGACTTCGAAGTGGATGTAAATGCCGAGAACCTAGGTGTGCCTCCGCTTCCGAATCTGGACTTCAAGTTTGTCGCCGCTGACACCCTCGTTCGTCCTCCGGGGGCATACCGACACGATGAACTGGCGCTAGAGGATCCTTTCTTCGAAAAATTTGCCAAAGCTGCCGAAGCCTATTTTTTTGTCAAAGACCCCCTTGAGAAAAAACGCCTTCGCGGAGATATCGAAAATCTGATCGACGGAAAAATCGCAGAGAAAGAGGCCGAACTTGGTCGTCACCGCGGAGACGACGTTGAAAGTTCGGTCATTCGGAATGTCTTGCGAAGCAAAAACAAGGCAACCATTGCAAATGTGGAACGAGAGATCACCCTTTGGGAGAGTTACCGCAACATTTTTGCTTTCAGAAATAAGCATGTCAGGTTCTTTGACATCAAACACTTCTTTCCGGAGATCAAGAATGGCTTCCATATCGTCATCGGTAATCCACCTTACATGCGAATCCAAGGCATTAGGGAACAGGATACTGCCGCCGCAGATTATTACCAATCCAGTTACAAGTCCGGTACGGGGTCATTTGATCTTTGCGTCATCTTTGCTGAGCGTGGGCTGGAACTGTTGGGGTCTGGCGGTGTGCTGAATTATATCATGCCTGACAAATGGGTCCATGCGGGGGGAGGAGAGGGTTTGCGCCGCTTGGTTTCCGACGGGCACCGCCTCAACCGATTGATCTCTTTAGGCGCGCACAAGGTGTTCACTGCAAGCACCTACTCGTCGTTGCTTTGGTTAACCAACGAGAGAAATGCCGCAGTCCGGTATGCGCGGTTTGACCCGCCCAAGAACGAGCCCGTTGACCTTGAGCAGGAACTTGGTAGTCTAACGGAACGCCGGTTCGCAACTATTGACTACGCTACCCTCACGCACGAACCGTGGGTCTTGGCGGGAGACGAGTCTGCCAGCGTTTTAACGGCTTTGCTTGTACACAAGCGCCGTTTGGGGAACGTGTTTGAAAATATGTTCCAAGGCATTGCCAGCAGTAAAGATTCTGTTTACTTCCTTCGCGATGCCGAGGATCAAGGCAACCTTATCGAGGCCTATTCACCTGAACTCGACTGTCGTGTCCAAATCGAGAAGAACCTTGTAAAACCCCTCCTCATGGGGGACCAAGTGCATCGCTATGACACGCTATCAACTACAAACGTCGTAGTCTTCCCCTATGAGTTGCCGTCCGATCCAGACGGCAAGGCAAAACTCATGACACTTCAAGAAATCAAGAAGTTTAAAAAGGGGTGGGAGTACCTTAAGCGATGTGAAGATATTCTCCGTAGCAGAGAGCATAACCGTCTAAAGGATGATCCAGAGTGGTATCGATATATCTACCCAAAGAATCAAACTCTCTTTCGAAAACCGCGACTTCTTGCGCCCGATATATCCCTTGGCGGCAACTTCGCTTACGACGCTAAAGGCATCTTCTACACTTCTACCACAGTTTACGGTTATATCAAACACTCCAACGTTTGGGAGAGTTACGAATACTGGTTGGCGCTGTTGAATTCGACAGTTCTCTGGTTTTACCTGAAGAACACCGGTAGCGTTCTCGCCAACGGGTATTTCCGCTACAAACCTGCTTACTTGAAGGCATTCCCGATCCCACAGTGTTCACCCCAACAGGAGTCCGTTATCACCCAGTTAGTCCAGTACCGACAGTTTGTTAAAACGGTCGGGAACGACGCGACGGCTGACATCAGGTCACGCAGTGACATGTTCGGCGCTTTCCTTGAGGAAGTCATTGACGCCTGCGTGATGGAAACTTACTTTACAGAACACATGAGGGAAAAGGAACTGTGCGTCATATCCGCCGCTGAAGCAATCGTAACGCCGTTCCCTGACCGCGCCAGTGCCTCGACACGGTGGAACCAAGTTCAGTCGTTCTATGATCAGGCGAATGCGCCCAAACACCCGATCCGCAATCGTCTCATGCGGTTGACGATTGACAGCCCCGACCTTTTGCGTGTTATCAAGAATGCATCAAAGAACTGATATGAAACGCATCCACTCCATTACACTCAAGAACTTCAAGGTATTTCAGGATGCCGACCCAATCGTACTGGACAACAGAAACCTGCTCCTCTACGGTGCAAACGGAAGCGGTAAATCATCGCTTTACTGGGCTCTCTACACATTTCTACAGAGTAGCGAAAAAACAACGGATCAGGTTAAGAAATACTTCGACCGTACGAATGACGAACATCTGGTCAATGTCCACGTCCCGGCAAACCCCGCCTCGATTATGCTGACTTTTAAGGATACAACCGACGGTGCTGTTCCAGAACCACCAATCCAGATTACGGATGCCAAACATGAGACGGCCATTGCCGACATTAAGAAGGCGTGCAAGTCTAGTGACTTCATTACCTACCGAGTGCTGTTCCGCTTCTATCAGTTCTCAAATCGTGATGAGATCGATCTCTGGCCGGTTTTTGAACGCGAGATACTCCCGTACTGCTGGACAACCCTGCTGCCAAATATGGATACTGCGTGGCGTGATTTACTTATTGGAAACCCACAGGCAGATGCACAGCAAAAGAAAGCCAGAGGAAAGGTGGCAGGTGCCATCTATGATGAGTATGTCCGAAAGATCAAAACGTTCTCAAATGCGCTCGTGGACGTTCTCGACACTGTGAGCAAGGCAGGCCAAAAGTTTTATAATGACCACTTTCGCAAAACGGACGCCCCAGCACTTACGTTTACGATCAGCCTGACCAGAGAACCTGATTATGACCGCGATGAGCATAAACTTGTAGTACCAAAAATAGGCATGACAGTGACCTATGGCACCATCCCTGTCCCCCGTCCCCAGTCCTTTCTCAATGAAGCATTGCTCACTCAAATGGCACTCTCTATTCGTTTTGGAGCTACAAAGGCGCTACTGCAAGATTCGCCAATTAAATTAATGATTCTGGATGATCTGCTCATCAGTCTCGACATGAGCAACCGCATGCAAGTGATTGAGATCCTGCTTAGCGACGCCGATTTTCAGGACTACCAGAAGATCATCATGACCCATGACCGGGGGTTCTTCCGTGAGATTCGTCGTGCAATTGGCAACCAACATGTGAAATGGTCCTTCTTGGAGGTAAACCGCCATGATAACGAGTCTCCGCGCCTACGTACTGTCAAAGAAGATATGGAGCAGGCTGAAGATTACCTTGCAGATCACAAACTCGACGAATGCGCGGCAGCACTAAGAAAGGTCGCCGAATCCAATATTAAGCGCTTTATTGAAAAGAAACTGGGAATTGTATTCGCTTCTGGGAAGTTTCATTCGCTTGCTGAAAACTTACGGACAGCAAGACGCAAATTGGAAGAAACAGCACTGCACAAACTTCGCGGCTTCCTGAGACACGAGGGTTTCGATGATGCCATGATTGATATGACGATCCCATTGAATCCTGCAGACTGGCAAGCGAGAGATATTCTCGATGCGCCAGCCACGGGCAAACTGAATATGCGTGGAAACGATCTGCGGGCTTTATTAAAAGAGATCCGAAAGAGCGATAAGGGCGCGTTGGAAGTTCTCGCGCAGATTGATGAGGTGCGCGCAAGAATCCTCAATCCCGGAGCGCATGCCGGTGCCGAACCACTTTATGAAGGTGAAGTCAGGAATGCAGTAGAACTACTGCGTAAACTTCAGGCAATTGTTGAAACCGAAACCTTGCCGGTGTAACCAAAGGTACCGGCCCTTACCGCGCCATACTCCAATCATATTACACCTGCAAATCCATCAGCGGAGGTTATAATCGTGCGGATTGGCGAGATCGACATTCCCAGTGACATACTGGCCGCTCAACGCGACGGCAAACTGGTCATTTTTGCCGGTGCTGGTGTGTCCAGAGATCCGCCGTCCGAATATCCAGACTTCGCGGGACTTGTCGCGCAAATAGGCAGTGGTGCGAGAGTGGTGCATGAGTCGGGAGAGCCAGATGACCACTATCTAGGGCGACTTCAAGATGACCAAGTTGCCGTTCACGAGTTAGCCCGTAAGATTCTTTTCCAAGAAGACTCCCGGCCAAATGCTCTGCATACCGCGCTTGTTCGCCTCTTTTCAGGTAGTGAGGTTCGAATCGTCACAACAAATGTTGACAAGCATTTCACTGACGAGGGGCGCAGGTTACGTTCGGGCGAACTGGAAATTTGGACAGCCCCGGCGTTCCCTTTAGGTAACGCATTTAGCGGGCTCGTCTACATTCACGGATCGGTAGAGGGACCAGCAGACCGGCTTGTATTGACCGACCGGGATTTCAGCCGTGCATATTTGACAGAGGGTTGGGCCAGACGGTTTTTGCTGGGACTCTATGCAGAGTACACAGTATTGTTTGTTGGGTACAGCCACAACGACACCGTTTTGAGTTACCTGGTTCGCGGCATGGCACCCAGTGGCAAGCGCCTGTTCGCACTAACACCAGACGGCGCGACGGATCACTGGAAGTTTCTCGGCGTCGAGCCAATTACGTATCCGTTAAAAGGCGGGAAGGACGCTCACGGCAGCTTACGCGAATCTCTTGTTGCTTGGGCGGACAGAACTGAGATGGGTGTTTTTGATCATGAGCAAAAGATCAAAGACCTTCTTGCTGGAAGACCACCCCAAGTGAAGTCAGAAGACGATGACTACCTGATAGAAACCATGGGGGATTCAACGCGTCTCCATGTTTTTCTCAAACATGCTGTCGGTAAAACTTGGCTACTTTGGGCGGAAGAGCGGGGGATACTTACGCCCCTGTTTTCTCGCAGAGAAGAATCGAATGAACGCCACGCTCAATTAGCATGGTGGTTTTCAAGACAGGGGGTGCTTGCGGAATCTGAAGCAGCCCTCGGCATTTTCTATCGGCACAAGCAGATTTTGTCACGGAATCTGTGGCACGCGGTTGCACAGGCCTTCCATTCCATGGACAATCCGAATGCGGTCAGTTTGCAAAAATGGCTTCCAATACTCCTTGCTCAAACAACACAGGAGAATCACGCCCAACTCCTTGAATATTTGTTCAAGAAGGCAGCAGTTGCGGGATCGTGGCCCTTGTCATTTCTTCTGTTTGAGTACCTGACGCGCCCACGGCTTTACGTTGAAGAAAGTTACGCGTTTCTAAGGTCGGACAGTGATGATGCTGACCAGACAAGGTCTGAGATCGGCATCCTTGGTTCCGAGTACGGGGTAAATGAAGCATGGGAAAAGGTGTTCAAGCCCAATATGTCTGTGGTCGCACGTGATGTATTGTATATAGCCGCAAATAATATCGGTCACGCATACAACCTAAGCGTCTGCCACGGGATAGCCAAGCCGGAATGGGATCCGCTCAGTTTTCACCGATCCGCCATTGAACCGCACGAGCAAGACCAACTCGACCACCCCTTCGACACTGTTATCAACGCCTGTCGCGACAGTCTGGAGTGGCTTGCCGCACATCATAAACAGACCGCAAGGGCTATAGTCCGTGACTGGTTAAAAACAACGGCACCATTGCTGCGGCGCGTAGCTATTCATTGTTTGCGTCTCGACAAAGGAATTTCCCCGGATCGGAAATTACGGCGGGTGATGGCTGACAACCTGCGTGCAAACATTGCATTGCATCACGAACTTTTTACCCTGTTGCGTGACGCTTATCCTGCGGCCTCAGTATCAGCACGCAAGGCGTTTCTGAACTACGCATGCCATCTGACGGAGGTCGATGTACAAGAGGCTTCTATAGAAAACAAAGACATATATTGGCACAGCCTCTTCACTCTAATGTCGTGGCTCGATATGGCAGCACAGGGAAAGTGTTCCTTGGTTAAGACACGGTTACAGCGACTTAAGAGAAAGTATCCAACCTTTCGCATGTCCGAGCACCCGGATTTTACACATTGGTCCGGAGTTTCTGGATTTTACATTCCCGAAAGTCCTCTGTCTGTCGATGAGATGCTGAACAAACCTATTCTTGAGGTGGTGTCTTTGCTTCTTTCATACAAGAAGTCAGACATGTTCGGTCCAAACCGGAACGGCCTTCTAACGGCCATCACAAGTGCTACAAAGAAGAACGCCGAATGGGGCGTTGCCTTGGCTGTCGCTCTGCCTAAAGACAGTTCGGCCCCTCTTGACGCCATCACACATTTGCTCTGGGGTTGGAGAGAAGCTGAACTTACGGAAGACCAGTGGCGGCTTGTGTTGAAGACTCTGGGTCGGAACCCCGCCCTCCTTACACCTGATCGAGACGCCGCCATGTTCCTTGAACATGGCGTCAACAAGGAAAAAGATCGCATTCCTGAATCGCTAATGCCGCTTGCGGAACGGGTGGCCTGTCGAATCTGGCAGATTGCGGATAAACACAGTGAAAAGTCTGCTGATGACTCGAACGACTGGCTCAGCAAATCCATCAACGCGTCTGGAGGCCAGATAACGGAGTTTTTCATCACCGCGATTTCCATCCGCCGAAAACAGGCCGGAACAGAATGGAGCGGGCTGCCAGCCACACTCAAGAAACAACTGGATCGAATTATTATAAGTCGGAAACGCGCTGGCGAGATGGGGCGGATTATTCTGGCGAGCCAGCTTCATTTTCTGTTTTCATGCGACCCCGAATGGACAAGGAAGCGTGTTTTGCCTCTTCTGTCTTGGCGACGCAACACAAGGCAGGCCATTCAGGGATGGCACGGCTACGCCCATTGGGGCAGGTGGTACGACGAACTTTTACCTGACCTGCTTCCTCTCTATGAGGATAGTTTTAGCCGACTCGACACAGAATTGAACTCAATTCGTGAGCAGTTTGCAGCGCAAATCGCAGGCATCTGCCTGTTTAGTTCCCGAAAGCAGACAAGGGGCAGGTGGCTTGGGAAGTTCCTGCAATCTGTAACACCATCCGACCGCTTAGCTTTCGCAGAAGCAATCAGAAGCGCGTTGTGGGATTTGAAACCCGAGCGGGCTGCCAAGATCTGGCATGATTGGCTGAACGAGTACTGGAAAAACCGTCTGATGGGAAAACCCGTTCCACTTGACCCAGCCGAAGCCAGTAAAATGGTTGAGTGGGTGCCGCATCTCGGTCCCGCGTTCCCAGAGGCTGTCCAACGCCTCGAACAGACGAAGTTATCCTTGAAAGCCAATCAGTTCGTCTATCACCTGTTGACGATGAAGGGAGTCCATAAAGACCACCCCTTGGCGACAACGCAACTGCTTAAGATCCTTGTCAAATCATCCTACGAAAACATTGCAGACCATGGCGATCTTCCGAAAGTCATCCGTGACCTCGCCAAAGACCCATCCACTCACGTATTGCTGAACGATGTTCTCGAACACATGGCATCTAAGGGGTCTGACAAGGTTGCTGAACTTAGGCCGTTGCTTACCAGCACAAAACCGGATTGACGACGTTAGAGCCTTTCACTTGCCACTTGAGCCTTATGAACACAAAAGTACTATTGTTCACCGCAGCAGCAAAACCGACGGTCGCGACTCTGGCTGCTACTTGTCTGAAGAGCGAGCATCTCAATCGATACAACACCTTGTATCGTTTAAGAGGTCCGGTTGAGAACTGAAAGGGGGGTGCCCATGCACATGCTTACGCGTATTTGTCACAACTCGGCAGATTGGTGGCGGCCATCCGGTGATGCGCCAAGACTCGAGGCTGCAATGGCCTACGTACACAAGTACGGCTTGGGCCACGAGGAATGGATATTTCGTTCAGAATGGCTGATTGATGGCTGGCGTTATGCCTTCCTGCAAGGGGTAAACAAGAACTATACAAAACTGTTAAAGGCAACCCAGCCCTTTGATGGCACCTTGTTCACGATCCAACGCGACAAACACCGCAGATTTGTCGCCACTATCCACGACGTGGAATGCCTTTCTGAGGAACAGGCCAAAAATGCCCTCAAAGTTTTCAAGCGTCTCGGGTGGTATGATCGCATGGTGGAGGAAATTCGCGCTGTAGGGGGTGATGAATCGGCGTTGGGTGCCGTCGAGTGGGCCAAGCACGTTCTTAACATACGGTTTCGACTGGAGAATGTTGAACGCTACGCACCTGAGACGTATGCTGATGCAGATGCCCCAATCGTTTCACTGAAACGGTACCAGCTTTTTGAGTTTGAAAAGTATTGTCTAACCGAAGGTGAACCCCGTCTTCAAAATAAGAAAGGCAGAACGAGCCTTCCGGATGGAAGGACATTCTTGCGCCGCGGTACATCAGCCACAATCTGTAATCCGGAACACGCTCACATGCAGAGTCAACTCATGAAAGAGCTTAGAGCCGAGTATCCCAGGGCAAAGGTTACGCGGGAGCAAGACTTCATTGATGTCAGCGTACAAACAGACAAAGAGTTGATTCTTTTCGAGATTAAATCTG
>CAZKZI010000094.1:0-13678 GCA_964557205.1 uncultured Lentisphaeraceae bacterium | reverse complement strand
AAGCTCTTATTGTAACTCATCGCTAAAACTCCCCGTTTACTCTATAATTCAAAACCAATGTTTATGTTGTCAAAAAATCGGGTTTTTGGCTATTGATAAGTTTTGTGATTATTCAGGGAATCAGAATATTTTCACGCAACTTTCGCTTGAAAGGGTACATCCTTTTCATGTCCGCATAACCGAGACATAAAATACGAACGAGAAAAATAACGCAAGTCGTTGATGCTCAATCCTGAATCCCGAACCCTGAACCATCATTCTGACTCCTGAATTCTGGGTGCGAGTCAACGAAGTTGAAGCACAGAAGCACACACCTCAAAACTCCCGCATTGACCTCTATGGGTAAAAAACCATATACTGTCATGTTTAACTACTGGAGGCATTTGCGTGAATGTTGAACTGATTGAAAAAGCGCGGATTCGCGTTCCTAGCGTACCGGTGCTCGTTAACCTGGTTTCCAAACGTGTGCGTCAGCTCAATATGGGCGAGCGGCCTTATGTGAAACCGTTATCCGTAGATGAGGACAGGGCGGAAATCGCGCTTCGCGAGATCGCTGAAGGTCTGCTTATTTCTGAGATCGATTTCGGGGCGATCGCCAAGGCCGAGGCGGCGCACACGCACTGGTCGAGATAAACAAGCTCCTTCCGCCGGGAGCGGTTTAAGGGATCATGAGCGTAGAGGGAAAAAAAAGGCTTGGCGGCAATCTTACGGTCAACCGCAAGGCGACACATGATTATTTTGTCCTGGAGCGTTACGAGGCCGGCATCGAGCTGGTCGGCACGGAGGTCAAGGTCGTACGTAACGGCGAAGCCGGTCTTACCGGGTCTTATGCGCAGGTGAAAGAAGGGCAGCTTTTTCTGAATCAGGTGCGTATACCGCCTTACGCTTTCGGCAACCGTTTCAACCATGACTCTCTGCGGACACGCCGGTTGCTGATGCACAAGCGAGAGATCGTCAAATTAAGGGCGCTGTCCGAACAGAAGGGATTGTCGCTGATACCTTTGAGGATGTATCTGACCCCGAAAGGGCTGGTGAAGGTGGAGATAGGCGTTTGCCGGGGCAAGGCCCAGGAAGACAAACGCGAGACCATCAAACGGCGCGATGCGGACCTGGAAGCCCGCAGGGCGGTAGCCAAACACTATAGAGGCTGAGACTTTTGTTAAGGAGGATAAGGGTATGATGTTGCCACTGGGTTTCATTCAAAATATTGGGCCGACACAACTGGTGCTCGTCTTGGTGATCATCCTGTTGCTTTTCGGCAGCAGCAAACTGCCGGATCTGGCGCGTTCTCTGGGCCGTAGCCTGGGCGAGTTCAAAAAGGGACGCGAGGAAGGCGAAAAACTGGCCAATGAAAAGGTCAAGGAGATCGTCGATGACCTCAAGAAGGAAGAGCCCGAAAAAGTGGAAGCCCCAAAAGCCTGAAAGCGGCGGGCAACCGTGACGCGAAAATTATCGATCCTGCCCGCCACTTTTTCGCGCGCCGTCCGGCTGATATGGCTGAGTGACCGACGTTTGGCCTTCTGGCATACTGCCGCCACCGCGCTGCAGGCGTTGCTGCCGCTCGGAGCGGTGCTGGCCTTGAAACAGGTCATCGACGGAGCCGCGCGCGTCTTCCAAACCTCGCCGCGACTTTCCCTTTCTTTCACCGCTCTGGCGGACCGCTTCGCCGCCGACAATGAATTCCGCCTGCTGGTGTTTTGGGCACTGGCCGGAGCGCTGTGCCTGACTCTGGCCGCGCTGCTGCGTGTGTTGTCGGCCTGGGTGTCGGAGTTCCACGCGCTGGCTGTCACTGAACGGGTCTACGGCCTGCTGCACAAAACACTTGAACGTGCAGACTACGCTTTCTTTGAAAACTCTGACGACCAGAACCGTCTGCACATGGCGCGCGAGGAGGCGCTCACGCGGCCGACGCGCGTATTGTCCGGCCTGGGACAAGCCCTGCACAGCCTGGTCGGCCTGGCAGGCATCATGATCATACTGGCAGGCTTCAGCCTCTGGCTGCCGCCACTGCTGGCGCTAGCCGCGTTGCCACCTCTTTGCTTCAAGCTTAACCGTACCCGGCGTTTTTACGATTGGCGCAAAAGTCTGACGCCGCTGGAACGCGAGGCCGCCTACTTTCACTCCGTGCTCTCCGACAACGTCGGAGCCAAGGATGTCCGCCTCTACCAACACGGCGATTTCTGCCGCAGCCGTTTCCGTGCCGCCCGCGAGCGTCTGCGCGAGGAACGTGTGGCCTGGCGCCGCTATGTGCTTACGCGCGAGGCCGCCGGCATGGCTGTAGGTCTGCTGGCCACCGGATTGAGCCTGCTGTGGATGACCGGCCGTCTGCTGGAGGGTGCCGTCACAATCGGCGCGCTGGTGCTCTGCGTGCAGTCCGTGCAGCGCGGGCAGGGCGCGCTCACCTCTTTGCTGAACGCCGTGACCGCGCTGTTTGAAGATGCCTTGTTCCTCCAGAGCTTCGAGGAACTGCTGAACCAGACGACCCACGTGTGCGCTCCGTCAACCCCGGTGCCGGTGCCGGAAAAAATCACACGCGGCATAACCTTCGAAAATGTCTCTTTCGCCTATCCCGGAACCGAGCGGCGGGTATTGAATAATCTTTCCTTTACCCTGTTGCCGGGCGAGCGTGTATTCCTGCATGGACCTAACGGATCAGGCAAGTCAACCATCATCAAACTCTTGTGCCGCCTTTATGATCCTGATGAAGGACGCATCCTGGTCGACGGCTTTGATCTGCGAGCGTTCGATCCGGCTGATTGGCGCGCCAAAGTGGGCGCCCTTTTCCAGGACTTTAATCACTACCAACTTACAGCTCTCGACAATATCTGGATCGGGCACACTCAAGCCGCGCCGGACTCGCCGCAGATCGCGCAGGCTGCAAAGGCTGCCGGCCTGAATACGCTACTGGCCGCTTGGCCGCAAGGCCTGCAGACCCTGCTGGGACGCTGGCTGCACAACGGCGTGGAACCGAGCGCCGGACAGTGGCAGAAACTGGCCCTGGCGCGCGTCTTCCTGCGTCCGGCACTGCTGTACGTCCTGGACGAACCGGTCAGCGCCTTGGACAGCCAATCTCAGCATGCGCTTTTTGAAACCCTGAAACACCTGGGCCACAACCGGATCACCTTGTTCACAAGCCACCGCGAACTGTCACCCGACAGCGCCGACCGCGTGATCAAGTTGGCAGATTAAATCCGCCGCGGGGTGCGGATGCCCAGCAATCCCAAGCCTTCGGATAACACTTGGGCGGTCATGGCACACAGACGGATGCGGCTGTCACGCACGGCTGGCGCAGATTTTAGCACTGGCGAGCGCTGGTAGAAACTGCTGTATATCTGCGATAGCCCGAACAGGTAGTCGGCCAGTATACTGGGTTTATAGGCCTCGGCCGCGCGCAGCACCGCGGCCGGGAATTGCATTAGCCGCAAGACCATATCTTTCTCTATGTCGCTGTCAAGACACAGCGGATTGGCCAAAGGATCCTGGCCCGGCACCTGTTCCGCGTATTTGTCCAGCAGACTGCACAGACGCGCGTAGGCGTATTGCAGATAAGGCCCGGAGTTGCCCTCCAAGGCCAGTGCCTTCTCCCATGTAAACACAATCAGCGTTTGCGGATCATGACTGAGGTCGGCATATTTGATGGCGCCGATACCGATCGCCGCGGCCAGCTCTTTTTGCTCCTCTTCCGGCATTTCGCTGTTCGACGCCTTGATGATCTCCAAGGCGCGCCGCTCAGCCTCATCCAGCAACGCCTCCAACTTGATGACATTGCCTTGACGCGTGGAGAAGGTGCCTTCGGGCAGACGCATCAGTCCGAACCAGACATGCTCCAGACGGGTCTGGCAGCCGAGCTTGCCGCAAACCGCGAAAAATTGGCGGAAGTGCAGTTGCTGGCGCTCGTCCGTGACATACACGATGCGTTCCGGCGCGAACTCTTCGACCCGGCTGCACACGGTGGCGATATCGGTGGTGGCATAGTTGAAGCCGCCGTCGCTCTTGCGCACGATGCAGACCGGCATGCCCTCGTCCTCCAGCTCGACCACCAGCGCGCCTTCGCTCTCAACGGCAAGTCCTTTTTCCTGCAGTTTCCGCACCGTGTCCGCCAGCATGTCGTTATAGAAACTCTCGCCGCGGGTCAGCTCAAAGCTCACATCCAACCGTGCGTAAATGCGCTTGAACTCCTCCATGCTGATCTCGATGAAGCGCTCCCAGATGGCGCGGTTCTCGGCGTCGCCCTGCTGCAGCTTGACCAGCTCGGCCTTGCAGGCATCCATCCGGGGCGGCTCGTCCTTGGCGCGGTTGTAGCTCTTAACGTATGCGCGCTCAAGCAGCTCTACCGTCAGCTCTTGCCGCTCCTGCTCGCTCAGAAATTCGCGGTAGCCTTGGATCAGAATGCCGAACTGGGTGCCCCAGTCGCCCAGATGGTTGTCAGCGATCACGCGGTAACCGAGAGCACGGTAGATGCGGTCTAACGCATTGCCGATCACCGTCGAGCGTATATGCCCGATGTGCATGGGCTTGGCCACGTTGGGACTGGAATAGTCGATCACAACGGTCCGACCCGCGCCCGCGTCGGGAAGGCCGAAACGCGGAGCTGACGAGAGAACCGCCACCTGCTCCGCCAACCACTCTGGCCGCACGGTCAGGTTGATGAAGCCCGGACCGGCGATCTCGGCCTTTGCCAGCATCGGCGGCAACGGCCCGGCCGCCATCGCCGCCTCCGCCACCGCCCGCGGCGGTCGGCGCAACAGCTTGGCCACCTGCATGGCATCGTTGCACTGAAAATCGCCGAAGCGCGGGTCCGTCGCCGGCTGCACACGAAGGGTCGACCAGTCATAGCCTTGACCGAACGCCGCCTGAAAAACCTGCCGCAACCACGCGGCCAGCGCTACCTCACACCTGTTCACTGTTTCAGCCATAATCGCCGTCCTGTATCCGAGTACTTTTTTTCACTGCGAATGCAGGGAAAGAATTCATACTGCATTCGCAGAGAGATTCGCGGTTAAAACTCTTTACGAGCCCGCTGTTCTCTAAATCGGAACAATCAGAATAGCGATGCGGCGGCGGCGCGTCACGCCTAGAATTTCGCTATGACCTCCCAGCGCAGGAAATAGGCCACGGTATCGGAGGTGTAGTAGTCACCCGGATCGAGCACTTCGGCCGTCACATGGCCGGTAAGGTCACCGCGGTTGCCAAAAATCATGTTCAGCAGCGGGAAGTCATACCGTACCATGCCGAACCAGCCGTACAGGTCCCCGTTGCCGCCGCCAAGGCCATCCTCGACCGCCGCGTACATCGGCCCCACATTGGCGCTCACCTTATGTCCTTTGGCAAAGCGGGAGCCTACGGTAATGTTCGGGTAGATCAGGTTCGACCAGTAGCAGACGCCGCGGTCGTGGTAGGGATACATCTCGCTATACTGTGGCCAACGTGCCCAAAGCGGGTTCCAAGCCGAGTCGTTGTCATTTATTCCTCGATTACGGTCGCCGGACAGATAGTAGCAGGCCGCAGTTAAGAACGGCTTGCAACTCTCAACTTCGGGTTTGTAGGTCAGGCCGGCATATCCCATGTATCCGGAGACTGCCGTGCCGCCGTCTTTCTCGCCGACCTGTGCAGCACCTTCCAACTCGGCCGAGATCGTTTCGGTCAGTTTCGGCATAAAGCGTGCGCCCAAAGTATGCGTATCGCGTCCGGGCAGGCGCGCGCCGCGAAAGCGGGCTTTAGTTTCACGCTTAAACAGGTAGTACAGTTCAAACGGGAATTCGGTATATTCGCGGGATTTAAAATAAAGTCCCCCACCGTACTCTGCCATATCGGTGCTGCCCGGCACGTTGTAGGTGAGCTGCTTCTCTTTCGGGGAAGCACCATTCGCGCCCTTGGTGTGACCCCAGCTCAGCTCGTTTTCAGGGTTGTTGTAGATCGCCAGCAGGTCCAGTGTGTTCTTTTCATCGAACTTGATAGTGGCTTTGATCGCATCCATAAACGCGGTGCGTGAACCGTCACCTGGCGTGCCGTCCATCAGAATGCGTCCTGCCCCGTAGGTCGGACCCTGAGGGCCTATGAAATCCTGCCGCCCGATACGCAGATCCACCCGGTCGCCGAAAAGATCGTAAACATCGAGGTACAGATTGTCCACAATCACTTCGTCCGGAAACTGGGCGTTCCTGCTCGTGCGCGGGTTGAAATATTCCCGGAACTCATCCGTCAGACGCAGGTAAAGTTTGAAGTCCTCGTTCTTGACCTCCCCCCATACGCGCGGTCGTATGCGCAGGTAGCTCTGATTGCCGGATACTCCGCCGACCGACTGTGGCACGTTATCGTGCAACTCATGCCGTACCCGCAGGTCAGCCCCTGCGTCCCATTCCAAACCCTCGGTCTCGGCCTTTTCTGCCGCCTGGGCGAAAACCGCCCCGGCCAGACCAGCGCAAAACACTATCGCTAACTCTTTTTTCATACAACCTTTCTCAAGTAGTGTGAGTGTCCCGTCAACGGAAACGCACCTGCGTTTCTTCAAACAAGAACATTTATACAGCATCATACGTGTGAAGTCTAGTGCCTTTTTTTGGATTTGAAAATGCAAAGCCGCCATGTTTCTGTTAAATTGTGCTCATGACTGAAACGCTCATGTGGTTGACCGGTGGCGTTGCCGCCTACCTGACCGGATCCCTGCCTTTCGGGTTTTTGCTCGTCCAGAGCCGCGGCAAGGATATCCGTACGCTAGGCAGCGGGAACATAGGCGCCACCAATGTCTTCCGCTCGGTCGGCAAGCCGCTGGGCATCCTGACTTTCGCGCTGGATGTGGCCAAGGGTTACTGTGGGGTCAAGCTGATACCGCCTCTGGCGGCCGGCCTGGCCGGCGGCAATTACGAAACCATGGCGCTGCCGGTCTTCTGCGGCGCGCTGACCGTAGTCGGCCACAACTGGACCTGCTTTCTAAAATTCAAGGGCGGCAAGGGCATCGCCACTAGCGCGGGCATGCTGCTGGCCTTGGCTCCCGCCGGTGCCGGCATAGCTGTTGCCTTGTGGCTTACGGTTTTTCTGGCAACGCGCTATGTGTCTGTGGCATCGATCGCCGCGGCCGGCGCCATGGGTGCCGCGGCATGGCCGCTTTACAGTTCCAAGCATGGTGCTTGGTTCCCCGGTGTCCTGACGCTGCTGGCCGTGTTGGCAGTCTGGAAACACCGCTCGAACATCACGCGTCTGCACGCAGGCACAGAATCGCGCTTCACTTTCGGCAAAAACAAGAAACGGGATACCCAATGAACATAACCGTCATCGGCGACGGAGGCTGGGGCACGGCCATCGCGCTACTGCTACACTCATACAGACACAAGATCACAGTCTGGGGTCCGTTCCCGGACTACCTCGCAGAGATCCGCGCCCGCCGCGAGAATCCGCGCTTCCTGCCCGGCATCGCCCTTCCCGCTGACCTGCGCTGGATCGCCGACCCCGCCGAGGCTGCCGACGCGGCCGAGGTTTTCATACTCGCCGTGCCGTCCAAGTTTTTCGGTGACGTCTGCCGAAACTTCAAAACCCTGATCCCTGCCGGCACCCTGACCGTCAGCCTGACCAAGGGGTTGTGCGAGAATACCCACTGCCGTATGAGCGAACTGGCCCAAGATATTCTCGGACTGGAACAGATCGCTGTGCTCTCCGGACCCAGCCACGCCGAGGAGGTGGCACGCGGCATCCCCACGGCCGTGGTTACCGCCGCCGTTGACGAGGAAATCGCCCTCCGCGCGCAAAGCCTGTTTAGCGGCCCCCGCTTCCGTGTCTACACCTCCACCGACCCTCTGGGAGTGGAAATCGGCGGCGCCGTTAAGAACGTTATCGCCATAGCTGTCGGCGCGTCTGACGGTCTCGGTTTCGGCGACAACACCCGCGCCGCGCTGATTACGCGCGGTCTGGCCGAGATTACCCGTTTCGGCGTGGCCCTCGGCGCCGCCCCCGAGACCTTCGCCGGACTCAGCGGTGTCGGCGACCTGATCGTAACCTGCACCAGCCGCCACAGCCGCAACCACGGCGTCGGCGAACGCATCGGCCGTGGCGAGCTTATCGGCGCCATCCTGGACAGCATGCTAATGGTGGCCGAGGGCGTCGGTAACGCCAAGGTGATCCACGACTTGGGGCACAAGACCGGAATGGAAATGCCCATCACCGACACCGTTCACGCCCTCTGTTACCAGAACCTGGCGGCACGCGCCGCCGTAGAGGAGCTGATGAGCCGGTACACCAAGCCGGAGCACTGAGCGGGTGATGTCTCACACCCACCCACATACCCACACACGAATTTCTTAAGGTGACATCACGTTAAGCAACCGTACAGCCTGGATCCTTTTCTCACTGCTGATCGCGGTTTTCGGCCTGTGCCTGGTTTGGCCGATCGTAAGAGTGGTCAGCGGCGGCTTCTATGTGGATGGCCGTTTCACGGCTGAATATCTGCTCGGAGTCTTCCGTAACCCCATTTATGCCGAGGGTCTCTTCAACAGTCTCCGCATCGCAGTGGGTTCGACCCTGCTGGCGAGTGCGCTGGCCTTGCCGCTGGCCTGGCTGTCGCACACATACACCTTCCCCGGACAGCGGCTCTTCACGGCTCTGCTGCTGGTGCCGATGGTGCTGCCGCCGTTCGTGGGCGCAATCGGTCTGATGCAGATGCTGGGGCCCTACGGCGCCCTGAACTCCCTGCTGGGTTGCGGCCCGGTTGACTGGTTCGGCCAATCGCGTTATCTCGGAGTGGTGCTGCTGCAGGCTTTGGCCTTCTACCCCATCATCTACCTGAACGTCGCCGCCGCCCTCGCCAATATCGACCCGGCTCTGGACGAGGCAGCGCAGAATCTTGGCGCCGACGGATGGACGCGCTTCCGCCGCATCACCCTGCCGCTGGTGATGCCTGGTCTCTTCGCCGGAGGCACACTGGTCTTCCTGGCCTCCTTCACCGAGCTCGGAACACCGCTGATCATGAACTACTCCCGCTGCACCGCTGTGCAGGTCTACGATGAGCTGAAAGAGATCAGCGCAAGTCCCTTTCCTTATGCGCTGGTCACGGTGGTTCTGTGCGCCAGCGTCGCTCTCTACTCTTTAAGCCGTTTTCTCTTCGGCGGGCAAGCCTATGCCATGCAGTCCAAGGCTACCACCTCATACACGCCTAAACCTGCTCGACGCCTGAAAGCCTTGTTTGTGATCCTGCCCTTCGTTGTTGTCATCTCCCTTGCGCTGATACCGCACATCGGCGTGATTCTGACCAGCTTCACAGTTCCCGGCACCTGGTACCGCACTGTGCTACCAGCAGCTTTCACCACGGCTAACTATGCCGAAGCGCTAGGCCACGGCATGACCCTCAACGCGATCCGCAACAGTCTGCTCTTCGCCTCGCTCGCGGTCTTGCTCAACCTGATCCTAGGCATCGCCGCCGCCTGGGTCGTGGTCCGCTCGCGCATCCGTGCGCGCGGCATCATTGACGCCTTGGCCATGGTACCTCTGGCCGTGCCCGGACTGGTTATGGCCTTCGGCTTTATCGCGGTCAGCTCGACATTGGCCACAAGCCCGGCTCTTAAAGCCTGGCCTGCTCTGTCGGCGCTGCTGGATGTGCGCGAGAACCCCACGCTGTTTCTGGTTGTCGCCTACGCCGTGCGGCGCCTGCCCTACATGGTGCGCGCGGCGGTAGCCGGCCTGCAACAGACCTCGGTCGCCTTGGAAGATGCCGCCGCCAACCTCGGCGCGTCGCCATTAGTGACGCTACGCCGCGTGACGCTGCCGCTGATCATGGCCAACCTGATCGCAGGCACCCTGCTGGTTTTCGCCTTCAGCATGCTTGAAGTCTCCGACAGCCTTATGCTCGCTCAAAAGATGGCGTACTACCCGATCACCAAAACCATCTTCGAGCTGTTCCAGCTTATCGGCATCGGCCGCTATCTGGCCGCGGCGCTCGGTGTCTGGGCCATGATGTTCCTGACCGTCACCCTCGCGGGCAGCAGCCTGCTGCTCGGCAAGAAACTCGGTGCGTTGTTCCGCGCCTGATCACTTTACCGGCAAGGTCGGCGCCAGATTTTTCAGGTCAGTCCAGAGCGTGCCTTCGCCGGCATGGATTATCCGTATGCCGAGATCCGCGTTCAGCGCGTCCACAAAGGTCAGATCCGCCAGCGTGGCCGGATTCTGGAAGACCTCGGCACGCATTTTTTCGCCCAGCGCTTTTTCGTTATCCACCATGAACTCTGCCTGCACCTTGGCCTCGCCCTGAACCTGCGTGATCTGAGCCTGCACAACGGCTTTCTCCAGATTGATGCGCGCAACCTCCAACGCGGCTTCAGCCTGGATGGTCGCCACTTCGTTCTTGGTCTCCGCGCCGATGGTTGCCGTGATTTTTTCGGTGTTTTGTTCCACCTGTTTTCTGAGCTGCTCAATCATGGCCGTCTCGGTGTTCAGCTCAGCCTGCTTGCGGGCGGTCTCCTGACGCGACTTGTTGGTCAAATTCTGTTCCTTGGCCAGGCTGGCCTCCTGGATAGGCTGCAAGATTTGAACCGGCACCTCTACATGCCGGATGATGGCGTTGTGGATGACAATCAACTTCTTTTTCATAACCTCGGTCAGCTCGGCAGTCATCTCTTTCTGGAAAAGTTGCCGCCCCTCGCCGTCAATGAAATCACGCGCCTTGTAGGTGGAACCCTTCAGACGCGAGATCGACAAAATCTGTGGCAGGATAATCTTTTCGACCACGGCCGGCAGATCGCCGTACTGCATGTAGATGCTGGCGATATGTTCCGGCAACAGTTCGAACTCGACCGTCATGTCCAACAGGATCTGGAACCCGTCACGCGACGGAAACTCGACAAAACGCTCGATGCCGAAGGCGACCGACTCCTGCGTGACCGCATTCGGCAAGCCCTTTTGCGGCAGAACCGCATCGTCCGCAGCAACCCCCGGCGCTCGCTTGCCGAGAACGGACTTGCTACTGCGGGCCCTGGATGATCCCGCCGTCGGCGCGGCGCTCAAAGCCTGCTGAGAGATGAATCCGCGCTCCCGGTTCTTTTCCAGATACTCTTCGCGCTTGGCCTGCTGCGTCTGGATCGTATTCTGCTGCAGCGAATCCAACGCCGTGCCGGCCGTGATTATCTGCCCCTTGGTCAGCACCACGCTACCGGAACGCCCGAGGATCGAGACCTGGTTCATGCCGATCTCCAGCACATCCACCTGATAGGCGCGCGGGTTGATGTAGTAAAGTCCGGGATGCAAAACATCTTTCATTACTCCCTGTTCACCGTGTCCGGCGAACTCGCCGGGCTTGACCGGTTTTCCGGTCTGCGAAGTAACTATGCCTATATAGCCGATGGGAATGTTGATGGCGTCGAGCTGGTTCACCTGATAGCCTTCAGGATTAAGCCTGTAGGTGCCGGGACCCAAAACTTCTTTCCAGACACCCTTGCCGCTGGCATCAGCCGATAGTATCTCGCCAGGAGGCAGTTCCTTGCCGACTTTTGCGGTCACCACTCCTACCTTCCCCACCGGAATGTTTACGGCAGGCACGAGACGCCATTCGTGGTTCACAGGATTGCGGAAATGGCGCCCTTCCGGTAGCGGTTCGCGCTGAACGCCCTTCTCGCCCGGCGCGGCTAAGATCTCACCGGGCGGCAAAGGTCGGCCGGTCTTGGCGGTCACGATAGCCATGTGGCCGGCCGGCACCTGAATACGGCAGAAGTTCCAAAGGAAAAAGACTCCCAGCAATAACACAAAAATCAACGGAGCCAATATTGCAGATAGGTTTTTCATTGTTCAGCCCCTCCTTTCCTGGCGGGCGCCGCTGGCGGCGCGGCATCCTGCGTTCTGCGTCCAACCGGCAAGCCGAAAAATTCGCCGCCGGCATCCGATGCCAAAACGCTCTGAATATTAGGCGCGACCTTACTATAAAGTTTAGCGCGCACATAATCAGCCTCGTCACGGTAAACCGCCACCTGCTGTTTCAGCACATCCGCCGTGGCCTTGTTGCCAGCCTGCACCACCTTGCGGTCGGCCTCGGCCAGTTTAAGCAGCGCCTCGGCGTCGGCGCGGGCGGAATCCAGTGCGACCTTGGCCACATCCAGCTCGGTCTTGGCGGCTATGGTCTTCTCGACCTTACTCTGTTCGGCAGTGATTGTATGACGGATACGCTCGGTATCGGCCGCGACTTTCAGACGGTTCTGATCGGCCAAAGCCTTCTGTTTTTCCAGCTCGGCCTGCGACTGGGCCTGCACTATCTGCTGTTCGAACTTTCGCGACTCCTGCACCGCCAGCTCACGGTCACGGATTATGCCTGCGATTTCCTGAGGCACCAGAATGTCGCGTATCAGCACCGAGTTTAGCGAGATGCCCCACGGCTCGCAGGTCTTTTTTAGAAACGTTTCCAGACTGTCCTGGAAGGCCTGTCGCGACTCACCCACAATGAAATCCGTCGCATCCTTCTTGCTGCCCTCAATACGGAAAAAACCGCGCGCGCTGGGCAGGATCAGCTTCTGCCGGATATCGTCCATGTCGCCGATCTCGTGGGTCAGCCGGGCGACCTTATCGACATTCAGATTGAACTCCAAAGTTCCCTCGACCGTCACCGTGAACCCGTCCAGCGTCAGGAACATGATGGCATCATCGGCGCTGAACTCGAAACGCTGGCTCTGGATGTTGACGATGGAAACCGCGTAGATAAAAGGATTGAGGCGGTGCGTGCCCTCTTTCAGCACATCGGCCTGCACGCCCTTGGCGCCCGGCGCGGCCAGAAAGCCCTTTTCCGCCCCGGCGACAGTGCCCTCGCCGCTGAGTATGTCCGCGCCCTCCAAAAGGGTGACCACACCCACATGACCCGGAGCGATCTTGATGTCGTCAAAGAGATGCACGTCGTAGGCGTACGGGTTGATGCGGTGCTTGCCGGTGCCCAGCACCTCGCGCACGATACCTTTGTGCTGCTCATCCGGCGCGATGATCTTGCCACCCGGCAGATTCTTGCCGAATTTGCGTACCAGCACACCGAACTTGCCGGCCGGCACGTCGGTGGCCTTGAAGATCATCCGGTCCCAAGTATAAGGATTGCGGAAGAACCGTCCTTCCGGCAGCACGTCAAGCTGGATACCTTTGTATTCCGGCGAATCGGCGATAATGCGTTCGACCGGCAGATTCTTGCCGGTCTTCTTAACCAACACCGCGATCTCGCCGTTGTCCGGCTCTATGCGCCACCAGAACCATGCCCAGACCGGCCCTAACAGCAGAACCAATAAAAAAATGAACGGCAAAGCGGAGAGCGAATTCAGCGGCAGACGGGGTACGCGCACCGGACGGTTCCCTCCTGCACGCCCGCGGTTGTTCAGCGGCGGCGGGAAAGGGGAATTTGAATCATTCATGGCGACCTCCTAAAGTTGTCACCACTTTATAGCAACAAAACCACCGCTGTCGAGGATAAACGGGAACAGGTGCAATGCGACAAAGTTGCATTGCACCGATGGTTCAGGAGCCAGAGGTCAGGCAAGTCAGACCTGTCGGACTGGTCAGACTTTTGCGCAGCCCCCGCCATTTCCTCTTCCCTCTTCACTCTTCTCGGCCCCTGCCGCCCCCTAAAAGCGCAGCGCATACGGGCAGGGCGCACTTTGATCGTTTAGCCGGTATTCCGGCGCCATCTCGCTTTGCGAGAAAACGAGCTCGTGCGCATCGCCCGTATGTCGGAGCG
>CAZKZI010000093.1:0-13736 GCA_964557205.1 uncultured Lentisphaeraceae bacterium | reverse complement strand
CGCATCAGGGGCCGTCGATGAAGCCTTATGGTCCAGCCAGCCGCCGCACCGCCGGAACAGGCACGTCTCCCCTACCGTTACATCATTCCCTTGCCCGAGTTGCTGGCGCAACAGGCCGGTGTCGGAGTAAACTCTAAGCGAGTACGCACAGCCTACCACCAGCTTCTGTCCGATGCCGGCCCGGAACTGCCCTTCCTGCTGGACGCCCCACCCGCCACACTGGAAAATTTCGGCGCCATCGGCCAAGCCGTGCTCGCCGTGCGGCAGGGCCGCGTCGAACGCGTCGGCGGCTACGACGGTGAATACGGCCGCATAACCGCCTGTTAACCCTGCCCCCTGAAAGCGAAGTGGTGGGTCTCAGGCTGGTCGGGCGGTTGTGTTGAGAAGATGGATTGTTGCGACCACCAAGTGGACGCAATGGAGAGGGTAAAAGAGAGAGAAGAGAGAATAGTTGGGAATTAGGAATTAGGAATTAGGAATGGGTACGGTTTAGGCTGAGTCTTGGGTCCTGGATCCTGAGTCCAGCACCGCTGCGCCTGATATGCCACTTGTCGGTTTGAGGCGCAGCTTTACTGGAAATTATTCAATGCTCTTACATTATTTCTACAGGAGATAAAGATGCGGATTTTGTTGCATACCTGCTGCGGACCTTGCGCCAGCCATTGTGTTCTGGCGCTGCGCGAAATGGTTCATGACGTGACAATGTTTTTTTCCAACGCCAACATCGCGCCGGATGCCGAGTTCCAAAAGCGCCTGGACAACGCCCACAAACTGGCCGCTTGCCTGGACGTGCCGGTGATTGCGGAAGAGCCGGACCATAGCGAATGGCTGGATACGGTGGCGAAAGGCTTTGAAAAGGAACCTGAGAAAGGAGCGCGCTGTGACCGCTGCTTCCGTTACAGTCTGGAGCGGACGTGCCGAAGGATGGAGCAGGAAGGCTTCGACATGTTCACCTCCACGCTCTCGGTCAGCCCCCACAAACACACCCCCACCCTCTTCAAGATCGGGCGGGAACTGGACAGCCAAAAATTTCTAGCCGTCAACTTCAAACAGGGTGACGGCTTCAAGAACAGTCTGAGACTCTCCGAACAGTTCGGCCTCTACCGCCAGAACTACTGCGGCTGTGAATTCAGCAGAAACTTAACTACTCAGGAGTCAGGAATTAGCCACAAAAGAACACAAAGAGAAGAATGAAGCGTTAGGCGAGAAAACGCTGAAAAATCATGATGGCAGGTTTGCATTGGTCTGGTGCAATCGCACGGTCTCCCTTTTTCTAGCGATTAGCGGGTAAAAAATCAAACCAACGGCTTCAATGCTTAGGGCCGGCTATGATTTTCTTGATCGCCTGTCCGTAAACCTCGCCCATGCGCATCATGCCTAGATCGTTCGGGTGGCATCCGTCTACCGTGCCTTCGCCGTCATGGCCGAGCATCTCTTTGGCTTCCAGATAGTGCAGGTTCTTCCAAAGCACCGCGTCTTCAGCTTTCAGCTTTTCGTAAATGCCAAGCATGATCCGCGCCTTGGCGGTCGGTGTCATTCCAGAAACAGTGCAGTCTTCCGCCAGCAGAATCGGCGTGGCGGGACGTTTTTCCCGCAGTTTGCGGATGAACGGCTCTGCTCTCTCGCGAATCAAATCGCCGTTCATGTTCCATAGACAGTCCAACACGTAAACAGCCGCATCGATTTCGGCGATCAGGTCACACAAAGCCAATTCCATCTTGCCGCTCCCGGAGAAGCCCAGGTTCACCACCGGTGCCTCGGCCAGCCTTCCGGCCACAGCCGTGAAAGCCATGCCCGGACGGGAGGCGCAGCCCCCGTGAGTGATGGATGTGCCGTAGAAAACCACCGGCTTGGTCAGCCCGCTCGGACGCGGCGGCGGCGTAAAGATGCTCTTGTCTTGCGGGATGCCAACCTCGATCAGTGCTGTGCCGTTGTATAGTGGCAGATAAACTAGGCACTCGGAGTTTGGCACCAGCGAGACCGCGACTTCGTTGGTCAGCCCGCTCGGACGTCCGTTCTTGACGAAACGCCACCCCTTCTGCGTCCGCCGATACACATCGATCCCGCTCACGCCGGTGGCTGGCATGTGCAGCATGGCGAGACTTGAGCTGCGCACCGCCCATCGAATCCTGAAGGAACTGGCATCCGACACAAAGCGCAAAGCCATACCAGCCGAGTGATGGCTAAGACTCCAAACCGAATTGGGGACAGTTGACTTCGCGCGTGCGGGTAAGCGGTCGAAGAACGACTCCGTATCGCTGAAGGCCCGTCCTTCAAGCGGCAGACTCCGCCCGTCGTACCAGATCGTAATGCCGTCTGCGTCCAAAGGCCTGTCGGCTGGCGCGGCAATACGTTCCGCACAGGCATTACAGGCCAGCATTAATGCCAACCCCGCAATCATCACTCTGAGTTCAGTCTTCATTTAATCTTTCCTTTTTTGCATAACGCTTGTTTGAGAAAACATGTTCAACAATTTTAAACGTCTTGTTCCATTCGCTCATGAATCACAGGCAGGACACCTATACTACTTTGGATGTGCTTAAAAATCCATCCTAGACAACAAACTCGCTGCGCAACGCGCCACCACGCCTTTGCGGCGCATGACCGCCGCCACCGCGTGCGCTCCCAAAGCCTCGCGCCGGGCGCTGTCCGACAGCAGCGACTCGATCTCGCGTCCCAAAGTCTCGGCATCCGGCACCTGAATTATAGCTTCAGCCTCCAGCAGGTCCGACATGACCGGACGGAAATTCTCGGTGTTCGGCCCCACCAGCGTGGCCGCCCCGCACAGGCAAGGCTCGATCATGTTCTGCGCTCCGTGCTCACACAGACTCTTGCCGACAAAAACAATCCCCGCGTTACCGTAAAAGCCCATCAGTTCGCCAGTCGTGTCGGCCAGCACCACCGGCGGCAATTCGCCTTCGTCAGGCTGCACGGCATGGCTCGTGCCGACACGGCTCTTGCGTATACAACGCAAGCCGGCCAGCTCGATCTCGGACTGCACCGCGTCGGCCTTTTCGAAATGACGCGGCACCAGCACCAGCCGCAGATCAGGATAATTGCGCCACAAACGCTTATAGATACCGATAAGCACTGCGTCTTCGCCCGGCCAGGTGGAGCCCCCCAGCAGTATATGCCGCTCCTGGCCGCAATCGTGCTCAGCCAGAAAAGCGGCCACCGCAGCCTCTTTGCGCAGATTACGTTCCGCCACGTCAAATTTGAAACTGCCCGCCACCGTAATCGCCCCCGGCGACGCGCCGGCATCCAGCAGCCGCCGCTTGTCACTATCGGACTGCGCCATTATCACAGTGAACATGCGCAGGATCGGACCGAACCAGAAACGCAAGCGGCGGTAACCCGGCGCGGAACGGTCGGAAACCCGCGCGTTGACCAGAAACAGCGGCACGCCCCGACGGTGGCAAAGACGGATCAGGTTAGGCCATATCTCGGACTCGGTCAGAATCAGCGCCCGCGGCTTGATCAAGTCCAAAGCGCGCCTCACGCACACCGTGAAATCCACCGGATTATAAATCAACACATCAGACGGTCCGACCTGCTTTTCCGCCTCTTTCCATCCTGTGGAACTGGTGGTGCTGAGCACAAAATTCAAGCCCGGATCAATCTCGCGCAATGAGCGCATCACCTGTCCGGCCACATACACCTCCCCGACACTCACAGCATGTATCCACACAGTGCCCTTCATAGCGCCGAGACGCGCCGCGATTTCGGCCGGATATTTTCCGAAACGGTCGCTGAACCTGTTGCGGTACCCGCCGCGCCGCCGCATCCGCCACCAGAACCTCGGCAACATCGCCACATACACCAAAGCGAACAAAAAATTATAGAGCGACCATCTCATGTTTAAATAACCCAGCTCGTTTTATTTACCGCCTGTGTTCATCGCAGGCCGCCGAAGCGCTCCTTGACAAGTCCGCGCGGAAGTTCCTTGATGAAACGCGACTGTTTGCAGAAGAAAACCCCGCCGTCGCGTGTGCAGCGCATACCCGGCGCGCAAAACAACAAGGCGTCTTTCGCACGGGTCACAGCCACGTAAAACAAGCGGCGCTCCTCGGTATCGTTTTCAGCCTCCCCGAGCGAGCGGCTGGACGGGAACATGCCCTCCACAGCCCAGATCACGAAAACTACCGGCCACTCCAATCCCTTGGCCTGATGCACCGTGCTAAGGTAAACCTTGTCACTCTGGCCGCGCGAAATCTTGTCGTATTCATGATCGATGTTGGTCAGCAGCGCCACCTCCTGCAGAAAGCCCGATACGCCGCCCTCGCTTTTGCCGATCTGCAACGCAAGTTCCCGGATATCCTCCTCGCGCTTATCGCCGTTATCGTAAGCGCGGTTCAAGCAATCACGATAAAACACATCGCAGAAACGCTCCACAATCTCGCCGCCCTTGCCTGCCAGATGCTCGCCGTGATATTCGCCAAAAAGGCGGTCGATCTCCTGCCACTGTCCACGCGCCGAAGCCCTGACCGCCGCCTTCAGCGCGTCACGCTGCGCCTTTTCGCTGGTGTCGAACGAGCCGCCCAGTTTATTCCACAGTGCCTCCGCCGACTTCGGCCCCACGCCTTCCAACAGGCACAGCAAACGGTCGAAGGCGATACGGTCATTACTGTTCTCGCAAACTTTGAGAAAAGCGATGACGTCCTTGACGTGCGCCTGCTCGAACACGCTGATACCGGAAGTGATGACATAAGGCACCCCGTCCCGGGCTAATTGCATCTGAAGCTCTATCGAGTGGAAATGGGCGCGGTAAAGCACCGCCATATCCTTCAAACGGTATCCGTTTTCCTGATAAAGCCGGATCAGATTCAGAATAGTCCGGGCCTGCTCGCCACCGTCACGAAGAGAAAACACCGAAGGCTTAATGCCATTGGGGCGTGTGGGGCGCAGCGTTTTCTGGAACTGCTCGGGGTTGCCTTTGATGCAGGCGTTGGCAACCTCCAATATCTCGGGAGCGCTACGGTAATTTTGTTCCAAACGAACGATCCGGCAATCGGGCCAGCGCTTGGGAAACTCCATGATGTTCCTGAAATCCGCACCGCGCCAGGAGTAGATGCACTGGAAATCATCCCCTACCGCCATCACGTTACGGTATTCGCCGGCCAGAATATCGACAATCTCGGCCTGCAACAGGTTCGTGTCCTGATACTCGTCCACCAGCACATGCCTGAATTTTCGGCGATAAAAATCGCGGACCTCAGCATGTTCGTTAAGCAATCTGAGGCCGTTCACCAGCAGATCGTCGAAATCCATCGCTCCCATCTCGATCTTGCGCTCACCGTAGAGCCGCGCGACCTTGATGATCTCGACGGGATCCACCTTTAGAACATCGGCGGCCTTTTCCAGCACATCGTCAATCGGGCAGTTACGGTTGGCTGCATTGCCGATAAGCGAAGCAATGACATCCTTTTTTGGGAACTCTTTTTTATTCGACACACTGTCTTTAATACAGCGGTCGATCAGATAACGGGAGTCGTCACGGTCTAAAATCGTGAAATCACGCTGGTATCCCAGACGGTCGGCAAACTTGCGCAGAAAACGGTTGCAGACATGGTGGAATGTCCCACTCCAAAGGTTTCCCACCGCATCGCCAGCCACGGTCTTGGCGCGTTCAAGCATCTCCCGTGCCGCTCGGTTCGTGAAAGTCAGCAGCAAAAGCCCGTCCGGCTGCTCGCCACGCTCGACCAGATAAGCCACCCGGTACACCAATGTGCGCGTCTTGCCTGTACCTGCCGCAGCCAGCACCAGCAGTGGCCCGTCCCCGGCCGTGGCGGCCTCACACTGCTCCAAATTCAAAAATTTAGAATAATCGGTCATACAAGGTGGCATTATACGCAACCGCGTTAAAAAATACCCGCACGTTTTTCTGTTGCACTTTCCCAGCGGGTTTGACATGTTTCATTGGTTGTGTTTTTACAGGAGCGGAGCTTTTAAGGAATGCGCCGCAAATCTTGTCATGTCGGCGGAGGGCTCACTAGAAATGGCGCATAATCTTTTGAACGCACTTAATGGCTGGAACAGCGTTAAAAGCGCTGAGTTGTACGGGATCGACTCTTGGAGCCAGGGTTATTTCAAGGTGACCGAAGACGGATACGTTGCCGTGCAACTTAAAAACGCCACGGACGCGGTCGGCGTAAAACTATGCGACATCGTTGACGGTCTGCATGACCGCGGCATGGGCTTGCCGATCCTGTTGAGGTTCAGCGACTTGCTGGGCGACCGCATCCGACTGCTCAATGAAGCCTTCAATAAGGCCATCGGCGATTACGCTTACCAGGGCGATTATCGCAGCGTCTTCCCCATCAAGGTCAACCAGCAGCAACAGGCCGTGCATGACGTGGTGGCCTTCGGCAAACCATACCACCACGGGCTGGAGGCTGGCTCCAAGGCCGAGCTGATCGCGGCTCTGGCCTACATGCGCGACCCTGATGCGTTCCTGATCTGCAACGGCTACAAGGATGTGGAATTCATCGACCTGGCGCTCTCCTCCTTGAAAATGGGTCTGCAGACCATTATGGTTCTGGAGACCAACGCCGAACTCAACCTGATCATGGAACGCGCCGCAGCCCTGAACATCCGTCCCCGTATCGGCATCCGCGTCAAACTTTCCAGCCGCGTCGGCGGGAAATGGACCGATTCCGGCGGCGAGCGCAGCGTCTTCGGCTTGACGCCATCCCAGGTCATCGATGCCGTCGACACCTTGCGCGAAGTCAACATGCTCGACTGCATTGAACTGCTGCACTACCATCTGGGCTCGCAGGTGCCCAACATCCGCGAGATCCGTGATTCAGTGAAAGAAGCCTCACGCTTTTATGTCGAACTCGTCAAGGAAGGCGCCCGCATGGGCATCTTCGACATTGGCGGCGGCCTCGCCATCGACTATGACGGATCACACACCAATTTCGCCAGCAGCGCCAATTACGATATATCTGAATATTGCGCGGACGTGATTGAAGGTATCATGACCGCCTGCAACGAGGCGGAGATTGCTCATCCGACTGTGATCAGCGAATCAGGACGCGCCTTGATCGGTTATTACTCCGTGCTGCTTATCAACGTGCTTGACACCGCGATCTACGAGGAGAAGGAGCCGCCGGAGACCATACCCGAGCCTCGTCACGAAGCTCTGGAGAACATGATGTACGTCTCCCGGATGCTGAGTCAGAAAAATCTCCAGGAATCTTTCAACGACGCCCTGTACTACCGCGAGGAAATCCAGAAGGCCTTTAAGCACGGCGATATAACCTTGCGCCAGCACGCCGCCGCCGACTGTCTCTTCTGGCACATCCTCACGCGTATACGCGAACTGCTGCCCAGCCTCAAGGTCATTCCCAAGGATCTGCTCGGGCTGGACGCGTTGCTGGCGGATGTCTATTACTGCAATTTCAGCGTCTTCCAGTCGCTGCCCGACGCTTGGGCCATAGACCAGCTCTTTCCGATCATGCCCATCCACCGGCTCAATGAAAAGCCGGAACGCATGGCCTGCATCTCGGACATCACCTGCGACTGCGACGGACGCATCGACAAGTTCATCGACCAGCACGACGTCAAATCCGTGCTGCCGGTACACGCCATGCGCAGGGACGAGCCTTATATGTTGGCGGCCTTTCTGGTCGGCGCCTATCAGGAAACCCTCGGCGACCTTCACAACCTCTTCGGCGACACCAATGTTGCCAGCGTCAGGGTTGACGAAGACGGCGACATCGATTATGTCCAGGAACTGCAGGGCGATTCGGTCGGCGACGTGCTCAGCTATGTGGAATACCGGCCTGAAATCCTGATGGAGCAGTTCCGCGGACTGGCGGAAGAGGCGGTCAAAGCCCGCCGCATCACCCCGGCCGAACGCCGCGAGATCCTCGCCGCATACGAGAACGGCCTGCGCGGCTACACCTATTTCGAGTAGCGATCTCTTGACCCCGCGCCTATGCGATTCATTTGTTTTAAGAGATTCAGTAGCGTCCCATAGGACGCCAGGTTGTTAACGTTTTAGGCTGTAGGCTATTAGGTTAAATGCAGCTGGCATGTATTCGCGTTCGACACGCTGTCTTGTTGGGACTTATTTCATGTGTTGGGCGGCATACGCATCCAAAAGATTACGTATGGCATTGTTCCGATACGTGAAACGGATGGTCAAAATACCTTCGATAACACCGGTAGAATCATGACTTGCACATGCTTCCCTGAGAACAGGTAGAGCCTGTTTCCCTCTCGCCAAGGGCTTATCGGCCCATCTACCGCCATCTTCCAGTTGGCATATCCCCTTGCATCCCGCTGAACCCTGATAAAGTCAGTCGTGTATCCATACGTAACCTTTGGTACGTCTGCTTCCGCTGGACTCTCACCCCAGACAACGAGGTATTCCTGTTTTCCGGACTTGTTCTTCCCGAGATAGCCCACAAAATATGGGCGATAGACGCCTTTCTGTCCGCCACTTCCGTCGTTTTGATGGATCACCGGATTTTTCGGGAAGTAGTTCCACTGCCTGCCGTCCTCTGACATGGCAAACCCCAGTTGCACAATCTGATCAGCCGACGTGCCGCGCATGAACGCGAGCCATTGCCCATCCGCCAGCCGCTGAATGGCATGGTAAGACGACTGACTGTTCATCCACTTCTTCTCCGTGGTGGGCAGGACGGGCACTATATCCACCACGCTTATTTTCCCGACCTTCGGATCTTTCAGCACGGTCCATTTATGCGAGGCCAAATCCGGGCAAGTGGCCAACGCTGTCATCTGGTGGCCGTATCCCGCACCGCCTGCCGCTTTCCATGCGGCGTTACAGTGGTTGTAGTAGTGGAAGTACATGAACCAGAGCTTCTCGTCCTCGTTCCAGATAACGCATGGACTTGAGTAGTGGGAAGGATCGCTGACAGGCGGTTTCGATATCGGGTAATGCGGGTTCGCCAACACGATGCTGTCTTGACGGTTCGTGTCCAGGTTGGCGAGCTTCCTGTACGGTCCTTCGATGGCCTCTGCAATCGCACAGCCGATGCCCGAACACGGGTCATGATGTGCATAGTACAGATAATACTTGTTGTCAGGATTCCCGCCGCGGTCGTTCTTTACTACCGTGGGGTAGCCCACGGAGTCGTCGTCGCTCCGGTCAAATGTGTTGTGCTCCCAGGCCTCTGTTCGCCAAAGGATCTGAATTGACCGAGTCACGGCGAGTGGCACACTTGAAGTAAGGTCAGACAAATCCACGCACCGGAGATTATTGTCGAGCAAACTGGTGGCATCTTCACCTCTACAGCACACGACTCCCATACACCACAACAGACCAACAATCATTCTCTTTCGCATGGGTTATTTTCGTTTCTGACTCAACGATGTGCGCACGCTCCAACTGAGCGAGGAACGAGCGGTTGGGAGGTGGCGTGAAGGAACCCTGTTATCCTCCTTAAATCCTAGCTTTAAAAACCTTGATGGCTTGTGCTCCGGAGATTCGAGGTAGCTCAGGCATATGCAGGAACCTCAAAAGTCGTTAAAATTGGATGAGAACCCGACTTTAGTGGAAATTCTTCCATATATAGCTCGGTAGCTTCCTTTAAGTTGGCTATAGCTTCTTCGATTGTTTCACCCTGGCTGGCAGTACTCGTCTCGGGGCATTCTGCAACATACAGATTATCTTCTTTATGAAGTATGGCTGTAAAAGTTCTATTCATAAAACACCTCTTTGTATGAATTTTATCAAAATTATAAAATAAACAGCAAATGATATATGAGGGGCGGGGGCGATTCAACTTAGTTGAATTCGCACAGGAGTCAGGAGTCGGAATACAGAAGTCGGAAGTTGATAATCAAAGGTTCAGGTCAGTTTTCCAGAGAACTTTGTGTGTCTCCTTTTTAGAGGACACGACAGAGAAAAGCATAGCACAGTCGTCTGCCGGGTGCTATCGTGTTACTGTGGTTCGGAGGGTAGGGCTCTGCGGGGACGCAACCAGAGCAACGGGACCGGGTCGTGAAGAGGGCCGTAGGAGTCAATAAAGCGTAACAATCCCGATTTCGACTTTCATACCGCGGCGGCAACCTGCTAATATTTACCGCAAAAAATGCCTTCATTATGTGGCGGCACATAAACAGGAGAAAACAATGTCATGCTATGAGTACGCGAACGATCTGAACACCCCGGTGCATCCTGTCAGCGCCCCTGACTACATGCCAGCCGAGCAACTGCAAGCTTTGCAATTGCACCGGCTTCAAGGGCTGGTCAAACAGGTTTATGAAAACGTGCCGCTGACTCGCAAACGCATGGATGAACGCGGCGTGCGCCCGGAACATATCAAAAATCTGAAGGATATCGCGCTGTTGCCTTTTATGCTTAAGACCGACCTGCGCGACGAATATCCGTTCGGACTTTTCGCATCACCAATGAACAACATTGTTCGCTTCCACTGCTCTAGCGGCACCACAGGCAAACCTATTATAATCGGCAACACTCAGAACGATATCAACGTGTGGCAGAATGGCTGTATGCGATCTCTGGCTATGTGCGGTGTGCGCAGTTCCGATGTTATGCAGGTAGCCTACGGTTACGGTCTCTTTACCGGCGGCCTTGGACTGCATTACGGCGGCGAGGGGCTCGGCTGTGCCGTGCTGCCGATCTCTGGCGGCAACACCGACCGCCAACTCATGCTGATGAAGGATATGGGCGTTACCGTCATAGCCTGTACACCCAGCTATTTTCTGCATCTGATTGACGAGGGCATGAAAAAGGGCATCGACTTCAAATCCGACATGCGACTGAAACACGGAGTTTTCGGGGCAGAACCGTGGACCGAAGAGATGCGCACCAAGATCGAGAGCCTGAGCGGCATCAACGCGCACGACATATACGGACTGACCGAAATCTGCGGCCCGGGCGTTGCCAACGATTGTCTGGCTCGTCGCGGTATGCACGTTTTCGAGGATCACTTCTATCCCGAGATCATCGATCCTGATACGCTGGAACCGCTTCCTGACGGTGAACAAGGTGAATTGGTCTTCACCACGCTTACACGCACCGGTACGCCGATGTTGCGTTACCGCACCCGCGACATTTCACGCCTTTACGCGGAACCCTGTGCCTGCGGACGTACGATCCGAGCCATTGAACGCATCAGCGCCCGCACCGATGACATGCTGATCATCCGCGGGGTAAACGTCTTCCCGTCACAGATCGAGGCCGGCTTGATGTCGATCGAATCTGTGCTGCCGCATTATGTCATTTTAGTGGACAAAGACGGCGGCCTCGACACACTTGAAATCAAGGTCGAGGTCACCAAAGACGTGTTCAGCGATGACATCAAGGCGCTTCAGATTCTGCGCACGCAAATAGCTCATGCCGTGCAAAAAATCATCAATGTCAGTGCAAAAATAACACTGGTCGAACCACACACTTTGCCGCGCAGCGAGGGGAAATTGAGCCGCGTAACTGACCTGCGTAAGAAAAACTGATTCTAAAAGCATACCCACCCACTTCTAAGGAGGATACACAATGAAAATTCATCAAATATCGCTGTTTCTAGAAAACAAGCCCGGGCACCTTAACGCCATCTGCCGCACTCTGGCAGAGAGCAACTGCAACATCGTGACCCTGTCACTGGCCGACACTCAACAGTTCGGCATAGTTCGTCTGATTGTCGAAGAGTGGAAAAAAGCCAAAGATGTGCTGGAGAAAGCTGGCTATGTCGTTAACGTTCGCGAGGTCGTTGCGGCTACGGTTGCAGACCGCCCCGGCGGTATGGCCGAGATGCTTGAAATCATCGGCAAATGCGGCGTGAACATAGAGTACATGTACGCTTTTGCCTTTCGGCACGGTTCTGAGGCCGTGCTGGTGTTTCGCTTCGACAATCCTGATCGTGCCATCGAAGCGCTCAAGGCCGCCGGACGAGACGTACTGGACGCCATAACCCTTTTCAACGAGGCCAAGTGAGCGCGATGAACATCAAACCGATTATCGAGAACCGTATCTGGCAACCGGAATTTGAATGTATGCCTAGACCGGCATTGCAAGCTTTACAGGCGAAACGCCTGCGGGAGACCGTTGCTCGCACCTAGGCGGCTATCGGCATTCACGGCAATGAGGCCGTTTTCGAGGAAGGTTCCGCCGGTGTAGTCGTTGGCACCGCTGATCACGACCTGTGAACCGAAGCCGCCGCCCACAGTGAGCGAGATGTTGCCGGTGATCTTCGAGGCGATCGTGGCGGCGTAGTAGGCTGCGCGCGGATTGCCGTTGACGTTGCCGGTGCGTGTAGTCTGGGTTCCCGATGCGGAGTAGATCCAGAGATCGCCCGTGCCGCTGGTGAGGCTGCCGCCCGTGATCGTGTGGTTGATGTTGTCCGTGGTCATAGAAGACGGCAACAGGATGCCGCCGCTGGCGAGGGTAAGGGTGTCGCTCGCGCCGAGGGTCACCGTGCGCTTGGTCGTGTCGCCGAGACGCAGACTGTTGATGGAGAGGCTGCCGCTGGTCGCGAGGGCGCTGGTGACGTTGACGTTCTTGTCGGCGGTGAGCGTGGTGACGTAGGTCGCTGCCCCGAGGTTTCCGGACGCCGCCTTGATGAAGTCGCTGCCCGCGAGCGTCGCGCCGATGAGGATTTCATCGCCGCTAGCTGCCGTGCCCGCCACACTGGAGCCACCCGCGGCGGTGGGGGCGTTGGAAAACTGCGCATTGAAGCCGGTGTTGGTCGCAACGTTCAGCAGGCCGTTGACGCCCCGGACGTAGCCCGCGCCGCCCGCTGTACCGGCAAAGGCGAGGTTGAGCGTACCGGCTACGGCACCGACGGTGTTCAGCACGTTCTGGCCGGCGTTGACCGTGAGCCCCGCGAAGGTCTGGGCGTGGGTTTTGGCTGCGGCCGGGAAGGCCATGGTGAAGGTGCCCGCACCGCTCGCTCCGCCGAGGCTGAGCGTGGCGGTGCCATCGCCGATGCGGTTGCTGACGCCGTTGTTGTTTGCTGGAGTGCCCGTATTCGATTCACCGTTTTGGAAGACGCTGTTTCCGGATAAAACAAGAGATGTGGCTGTGCCGAAATTTGTGAAGGCTCCGTAGGTTTGGACGAGCCCACCATCCATCACCGTGAGCGCTCCGCTCAGGGTGTTTTCCACACTGAAAATGAACCTGGCGGACGTTTGGGACACAGTTAAGCCGGCAGATGCCGAGGCGGTGCCGCGCGTACTGTCGTAGTTCGACCAGGGAAGGGAGAGGTTCAGGCCGTTTGAGCCGGCCAAAACCGCCCTGATACTGGTTAGGGTACCATTAGCAAAGCCAGCGGTGATCGTGGGCGGGTTGCCGCCCGGGCCGCCCGTGTTATCCAGAGTGAGGATAGTTCCCCCGCTGCTCTGCAGGGCCCAATTGAATCCGCTGTTCGACCAATTGGCATCGCCGAAGATGAGCCCACCGATCGTGCGGCTGGTATCCAGGGTGACTGTTCGCGCCGCCGTGATGTCGATGGTGCTGAAGTTCGCCAGCGACCCCGCTCCGTTGGCGATGGTACCCCCGGCCCAGTTGCCGGCCGTGCCCCAGGTGCCGCTCGCGTCATTCGTCCACGTCCCGTCCGCGCCGAATGAATGGAGCGTCAACGTGAATGCAGTCATCATCCAAACCGCCAGTTGAGAAACCCGATTTCTGATCATCTTCATTGTGTTCATAACCATAACCCCCGTTCGCTTTATCAAGGCACACCAGTCCCCTAAACATACCTCACTTAATCAAATCGTCGGAAAATAGTCAACGGGTTTCTGGCTTT
>CAZKZI010000092.1:3234-13788 GCA_964557205.1 uncultured Lentisphaeraceae bacterium | reverse complement strand
ACGATGTACATGTTGTCAATTGTAGCTGGGATATTTCTGCCGCTTGGCCTTCTGACCGGGCTGCTAGGCATCAACGTCGGCGGCATTCCCGGCACTGAGAACCGCTGGGCTTTCATCATCGTCTGCGCACTGTTGCTGATCGTCGCGACCGGGCAGGCGTGGCTGTTCAAGCGAAAGAAATGGATGTGATGGTCGGGTGCTGTCACTCCGCGTCAGAGCGGGCGCGCGTTTGCCAGGCGCGGCGTATCAGCCAGCAGAACCCTGTGATGAAAACGAGGTAAAAGAGGCGGGTGGCGATGACCCAAGGCACTTGTGCTTGCGCGTACAGCGGCACCAGTCCGGTCTCGGATGATTTCAGCATCAGCACGGTCTTCCAGCCGTCGGTGACGAACCAGCCGGTCAGGATCGCGACGAGCAGCAGCGGCGTGACAAAAAAAACGATCGGCTTGAAAATGCCGGGCAGGCGCAGCTCTGAACCGCGCAGCAGCTCTTGCCAGCCGCGCTTGCGTCCGAAGGCGAAGGCGAAAACAAGAGCCTCGATCAGCGCGAAAAGCGGCAGTCCGAAAGAGCTGAACCAGAAATCCATCTCGTCCAGTACCCCGTCGCCGAAGATGACCAGATGCGCGACCAGGAAGGCGAAGCCGCCCAGAACAATGATGCAACGCTTGCGGTTGAAGCCGAACTCCTCCTCCAGGAAGGCCACGCCCGGCTGCAGCATCGACACCGCGCTGGTGGCGCCGGCGATGAAGAGCAGCAGGAACCAGGCGAAGCCGATCCACGGCCCGCCCGCCATGTGGTTGAAAACCAGCGGCGTCGTCTGGAAGGCCAGCCCGAAGGTGCCGCCCGCCACCGCGTTGGCGGTTCCGGTCGGGCCGAAGAAGATGAACGCGGCGGGCACCACGATCGAGGCGCCCAGCACGATCTCCACGAAGGTGTTGAGGAACGAGGCGGTGGTGGCGGGCAGGATCACGTCGTCTGCCTTTTTCATGTAGGTGGCATAAGTCAGCAGCACACCGATGCCGACCGAGGTGGAGAAGAAGACCTGCCCGGCGGCCTCCAGCCAGACCTTGCCGCTCTTAAGCGTGCTGAAATCCGGATTCCAGAGAAACCCCAAACCGCGTTCGAGCGTCCATTCCGGATTGACCGGCGCGCCCAAAGTGAAGACCCGCGCGACCATCACTACCGCCATCAGGAACAGCAGCGGCATGGCGACCTTGCAGAACTTCTCGATGCCGCGGCTGATGCCGTGGTAGACGATCCAGAAATTGCTGATGAAGGTTACCAGAAAAAACCCGTAGGCTGTCAGGCGGCTGCTGAAAAACCCGCCGGTCCCGTCCAGATAGCTGCTGAGGAACGCGCCCATATCTTCGGGCGTGGCAACAGAGGCATAATTGCCGGTTAGCGCGAAAACGCTGTAGGCCAAAGTCCACGACTCGATGTAGACGTAGTAGAAGAAGATGCCCAGCGAGCCGGTGATGCCCAGCACGCCTAGATACTTGAGTGCCGGGCGGCGGCGCTCGCTGACCGCGTCGAAAACCCCGGGGGCGGTGCCGTGGCCGAAGGCGCCGCCGAAACGCCCCATCGTCCACTCGATCCAGCACAGCGGCAGCGCCAGGAAGACGAAGGCGACGAAGTAGGGGATCATGAAGGCGCCGCCGCCGTTGCGGGCGGCCACGCCCGGGAAGCGCAGAAAATTGCCCAGGCCCACCGCGCAACCGGCGGCGGCCAGCACCACGCCTATGCGGCTGTTCCATGTGTCCCGTGCCCGTTTGGCGCGTTGTAAAGCCATAGTGATAAGTGCTACCTTACTCCAACTGCTTAGTCGATCCAGCTACATTGTCGATTATGCCGCATCCTTAATCGCAAATCTCACGCTAAACACGGAAGCGCCATGTCTAAAATAGTCGCATATCATTGTTGCCGCGTCAATGCCTAGTCTGACTCGCGCGCCTGAAGCCAAGACATACTGCTGCCCGGTAGATTTTTTGAACCGTTAGCGTTGACAGCGCGTTTAAAAAGGCATGAGTCAAACACACCCTCTGACGACTTTCGCGGTTCTCGTTGTTTCGCTGGCGGCGCAGGGGGCGACCAACCTGCCGCCGCTCATAGTCACTGCCTCGCGCCTGTCAGAACCTGTAAACACGTTAGCCGCCTCGGCGGCCACCGTCTCTGCCGAGGATCTGCGCGACGACCAGGTCAGGACGCTGCCAGAGGCGCTGGACATGACCACCGGCGTGATGGTGCAGAAGACCTCCTACGGACAGGGCTCGCCTTTCATACGCGGCTTTACCGGATTCCGCACCCTGATGCTGGTCGACGGCATACGGCTCAACTCACCGGTTTTCCGCGACGGAGCCAACCAGTACTGGAACACCGTCGACCATCTTTCGCTGGAGTCGGTGGAACTGCTGAAAGGCTCGGGCTCGGCCCTGTACGGATCCGACGCGGTCGGCGGCACCGTGCAGGCTTTCACGCGCATGCCGGAGTACGCGCCGGAAGACGGCGCGGATATCTGGGGCGGACGACTGGCGGCGCGCGTGGCTTCAGCCGAGCGCTCGGTGATGACCCGCGCCGAAGGGGAGTATGCCACCAGTCAATGGGCCGGGCTGTTCGGATTCAGCTACAAACATTTCGGCGACCTCGAAGGCGGCAGACATATCGGACGTCAGCGCAAGACCGGTTATGACGAAATGGACTTTGACGCCAAGGTGCGCGTCGCCCTGCGCGGCGACCGCGAGCTGGTGTTCGCGCATTACGCGGTCAACCAGGATGATGTTTGGCGCACGCACCGCACGCCTTACGGCATTGCCTGGAACAACACCACCATCGGCAATGAGCCGTACCACGTCTTCGACCATGACCGCACACTCACCTACCTGCGCTTAATCGACCTCGAGCCCACGCTGTTTTACGACGAGATGCAGAACACGCTCTACTTTCAGCGGCAGGAGGAGACCAAACGCGTGACCAAGAAAGACCGGAGCCGCACCGAGGACGGTTTCGACGTGCGGACCTGGGGACTAAGCGCTGATTTCTTAAAAGAGAACGGCTGGGGCACCTGGGCCTATGGCGCGGAATACGCGCGCGACGGGATCGACAGCTTCCGCCACAAGTACAAGGCCGACGGCTCACTGGACGCAACAGGCATCCAGGGACCGGTGGCGGACGACAGCTTCTACCACACGGCCGCACTATATCTGCAGAACCGCGTCAAGCTAGGCGACCGCTGGGATATGACTGTTGGTGGACGCGCCACGTACGCCTGTGCCGACATCGGACGCTATGAGAATTTCGAAACCTCGCCGCACACGCCCGCAGACATGCGCGAGGACTGGTATGACGTTTCCGGCCATCTGCGGCTGGCCTGTCACCTGATAAAAGACGAGTGGCTGGTATACGCCTCTTTGTCGCAAGCCTACCGCGCGCCCAACCTCTCGGATCTGACACGGTTCGACGTCAGCCGCAGCAGCGACATCGAGACGCCCGCCGCCGGGCTTGATCCCGAGAAATATCTTAGCGGCGAGCTGGGCACGCGCGTCACATCCGGCCCGGTAATATGGCACGCGGCCTATTTTCACACGCGCATCAACGACATGATCATCCGGACCGCCGTCAACGCCAACGAGTATACCAAGGTCAACGGCGGCGACGGCTACGTGCACGGCTTCGAGAGCGAGCTTGCGGTATGCCTCGGCCGACAATGGCTGTCGCGCTCGGGCTTCACATGGATGGAGGGCTTCACCGATTACCATGACGCCAGCGGCGTCAAGATCAACGAGCCGGTCCGCACAATGCCCCTGACCCTCTACACGGCCTTGCGCTGGGAAAGCCGCAGCCGCCAGTTCTGGGCCGAGGCGTGCGGACGCGTGTCAGACAAGGAAGATCGCCTGACCGCCTCTGACAAAACCGACACGCAACGCATTCCGCCCGGCGGTACGCCGGGTTATGCTGTCGCCGACCTGCGCTGCGGCTGGCGTTTGAAAGAAAACCTGTCCGTTGTAGCGGCAATCGAAAACGTCTTCGACAAAGATTACCGCATCCACGGTTCCGGCAGCAACGAGCCGGGCCGCAATTTCATCCTTTCGGCGGAATACCACTTCTGAGCGGCATTGCCAACGCCCATTGATCAGCATATCGCGAAACACGCCATGCTGCATGGAAACGACATGGATAGGCATGCTTTTGCGAACGGTTTTACAACCGAAATCACTCTGGGGTTTGTTCCCGCTTCTCGGGCGGCGGGTTACCAGTGTGTCTTTGATAGTCGGGACGGCTGGCAAGCGCTTCGTCCACAGTGAGGTAAACCACTTTGCCGTCGCGCCAGATCGGCACAGGAAGACCCGTCTGACGGTAGCCCTCGATCGCTTTCAAGGTGGCCTCCTCCATCGCCTGCACGACAAGCCGGGTTTCTGCTGACATCACGGGTGTCATAGGCCAACGTCCTTTTCCATTTGGGCAAAGCGTGCCGCATCGTAAACCATGGCTTCCCCGTTTTTTTCATAGACCAAGACCGGGGTCATCCCTGAATTATCGAAGATGCGGATTTTGTCCATAACGGCGGCATAGCCCCCGAGATTGTTCAGCGAACGTTCGTACCGTCGCCTCACGTCTTGTTCGGGAACCAAGTGTCCGCCCGCCGCAACGCGCTGCCGGATGCGGGGGATGAGCAGATCGCAGTCGGGGGTCCAGAGATAGTACAGGTACAAGCGGTAACCGGCTGACCGCAGGCGTTTCAGCAGCGCCAAATAGCCGCGTCCGGCAAGTGTGGACTCAAAACCGAAACTCTTTTTCTCTACAGACAGCGAGGCGATCCTTTCCAAAACAAGTCGCCCCGACTTGACGGCCGCCCGTGTCGCATCAAAAGGGGAGAGGCCAAGTGCGATCAGGTCTGGGTTGACAAATTCCAGGCACTCCGCATAGCGCGGCAGGAAATGCAGCGCGAACGTGGATTTGCCGGAACCGTTCGCGCCAGCGACAATATGACAGACGGGGCTGTCGGATCGGCGTGAGTTGCGGTGAGATTCTCGCACCGCTCGTATTGCCGGATCAGCAGACAAAATGCATTCCGGCACTCCGATGTCCGCGAGGATGGCGTCAATCAGCGCAATCCGGCTCGCCGAGTTTTTATCGGCCCCTTCAAGAGTCGCAGTGTACGTATGGGGATACGTTATTGTCTTGCCCATTTTCATAATACCCTTCCGGGTTCAAAACATAAAAAGGATACGTCTTTTCAGGCACTCTTGCCAGCGAAGAATAGGCCACCCTGAGCGTACTCGGCCATCCTTTCCTTACAAACCAACAAGACCAACAAAAAGCACGTTGTTTGGAATGGTGAAATACTGGAAGATGACAAAGCCTGTTTCGGTCTTGACCCCATCATTCCACTGTTCCAATAATCCAGTTTGGGTTGCGGCTCCGCCTCAAGTAGGTCAGGCATTCCTGCCTGACAGCCATGGAGGTCATCCCGCCAGACGGAATAAAGGATGTTTTCCGCTTGTTTTGGAGGGTCGGGCTCCGTCCCGACCGTAAATCGCGAACCTTTTCAGCGGGGTCAAGATTCCAGACACAACCCCTGTTTGAGCGATCATACCGATTACAAAGATTATTGCTTGATTCGCCATAACGCGCTGGTATGATAAAAGCAATGGTATAGAAAAGGGAGGGATTCATGAAAAAGTTAATGGTGGGGCTGACCTTTTTGAGGATAATTGTGGGCTGGCATTTCCTTTACGAAGGAATAGCCAAGCTCATGACACCCGGATGGACTGCCAAATCGTACTTGCTGGGCTCGAATTGGATCTTTGCGGACATCTTCCACCAAATGGCCGCCTCGCCCGGAGTCATGGAAGTGGTGAACGTCCTGAATATCTGGGGGCTTATCCTGATTGGGCTTTCGCTGCTTTTCGGAGCACTTGTCCGTTTCTCGTCGATTGCCGGATCTGTCCTGTTGTTCTTCTATTTTGTGGCATATCCGCCCATCCCGGGTTACACCTTTGGCGCCGTAACCGAAGGCAGCTATCTTTGGGTAAACAAAATACTGATCGAGTTTTTTGTCTTGTTGCTCTTTGCCCTAGTGCCCGCCGATTTCTTTTATGGGGTCGACCGGTTGTTTAAACGCTGGAAAGAGGAAAAAGCCCATTCGCCCGTCCCTGAAGCGAAAGAAAAACCATTTCTTGCCCGGCGGGAACTGTTGAAAGATCTCATTAGCGTCCCTTTTCTGGGGGCGTTTGCCTATGCGGTTTATAAAAAGAAACGCTGGAACAGCTTCGAAGAGAAATTCCTGTCGAAGAAGCCGGATGCGGTCACAGGGGCAACTGTGAGAAGTTTCAATTTTGCGGCGCTGGATGACCTGAAGGGGCAAGTGCCGAAAGGGAAGATCGGCGACCTGGATCTGAGCCGCCTAATGATGGGGGGCAATCTTATCGGAGGCTGGGCGCATGCGCGCGATTTGATCTATGTGTCGAAACTGATTAAATCGTACCATACAGACGAGCGGGTGATGATGACCCTGCAGATGGCCGAGAAATGCGGTGTGAATGCCATCTGCACCAATCCGGCGCTGATCCGGATCATCAACAAATATTGGCGGGAAACCCGCGGGAAAATCAAGTTTATTTCGGATTGTGGCGGGCAAGGAACCATTAAGGAGGGCTTGATGGCCGGGATCAGGGCATCCGAAGAGGCCGGCGCTTCCGCCATGTATATTATCGGGAACATGACCGACAGGCTCGTGCAAGCCGGCGATTTTGATACGATCGCAAAGGCTCTTGAACTCATACGGAGTTACGGGAAACCGGCCGGCATAGGGGCGCATTTGCTGGAAACGGTACAGGAATGCGTGGCGCGGGGAATGAAACCCGATTTCTGGATGAAGACCCTGCACCACCACAATTATTGGTCGGCCCAGGTGGATCTCGAGCGGAAAATCGGGGCGGATCTTAAGAAGGCTTATAAACACGAGGTGGATCCAAACTACGCCTACAAGGCTAAATTTGGGGTGTGTAATATGTACTGCAATGACCCCGCGGAAACCATTGCTTTCATGAACGGTCTGCCTGAGCCTTGGATCGCCTTCAAAGTGTTGGCGGCCGGAGCGATACAGCCCAAAGACGGTTTTCAGTATTCGTTCAACGGCGGCGCGGACTTCATTTGCGTGGGCATGTACGACTTTCAGATCGTGGAGGACTGCAACATCGCGTTGGAAACACTGGCGAACGTTAAGCGGGTTAGGCCGTGGTGTGGATAAGAGAAGACAATCCGTGGAGGAGAAGAATATGAATGCGAATGAAAAACTGGCGATCAACGAGGGCGTTCCCGTGAGGACGCAACCGCTTCCACAAGAATGGTGCGGGGCGCACTACATGGATGAGTTGGAGGGCGATGCGGCGGCGCGCGTTTAGAACCCGATTACGGCCATACGTATGCCGCCACCCCGGAGGAAAGCGTGGCCACCCTCGCCCGGGATTTCTGTCAGGCGCTCAGCCTGGGCGACTCTTTGAACGAAATCAACTTCCAGGCTCCGCTAAACTCGACGACTTTGTTCTATTGCCGTTACTGAAGACCTTTGCAGGGTTGACACAAAGCTTTGTTTTCTCTGGGTCTGTTGGTGATCTTTACGGTGGTGACCGCGCCCGATGCAACTGAGCTTCACGTCCTTCGATGCCTGTCTGGTTGCCGACATCCACATGCCCCACGAAGCGTCGGTGTTGAGCGTGGACAACGACCCGCTCATCGCGCCGTATAGATCAGATACAACCCGCCCAGGATCACTAGCACGCCGCAGACCTTTTTCAGAATCACCGAGCCTTGGGACTTCTCGTTCCAGTTCAGGTATCGCTGCACCACCTCAGTGAAGGTGCCTGCCAGTACGATCACCCCACAATGGCCGACGCCGTACAGCAGCAGCAGCAGGATGCCGTAGGCCAGATTCGTAGAGGCCAGACGGAAGGTCACGCCCAGCATCGGCGCCATGTAGGCGAAGGTGCAGGGGCCGAGCGCCACGCCGAAGACCAATCCCAGGACGAACGCTGCCAGCATGCCCTTGCTCTTAATGCCCGGCTGCGCCGCGTTCGGCATGGGCAGCCGGATCACATCCAGCAGGTAGAGCCCCACGATCAGGAAAATCGCGGCCACCGCATAGTTGCCCCAGCGTCCCACATCGCCCATCATCCGCCCCGCCGTCGCCGTGATAGCTCCGATCACTCCGATGGTGATAAGGATGCCCAGCGCGAAGAGCAGCGAGATGGTGAAAGCCCGGCGCGTGGTCATCCGGCCCTGTTTGTCGATAAACCCCACAATCAGAGGGATACTCGCCAGATGGCAGGGACTGAGCACGATGCTCAGAATGCCCCACGCGAACGCGGCACCCAGCGCGATCACGGGCGTCCCCTCGACCGCATGCGTCAGACTAGAAAACAGTTGGTTGATCACTGGCCCCCCTCACTTTAACGTTGGGCGTTGAATGTTGGACGTTGAGCGTTCGTGTCTACTTCGCGTTCGGAACGACCCCGAACTCCTTCCATTTGTCGAGGATGTCATCCTTGCCAAAGAAACCCTCGTGCCGGAACAGCTCCTTGCCTTCGGCGTTATAGAAGATCTGCGTGGGGATTATGTTGATGCCGTACCGCTTCCCGGCGTCCGGATTCTCCCACACGTCAATGAACTCGGTCTTGAAGGTCTCCGCGCAGGTCGTTTTGAGATCGTCGAGGATCGGCTTCATCATCTTGCACGGGATGCACTTGGTTGCTCCCAGATCCACCAGACGGGGGAGCGCATTGCTCTGCGGGGCAGATGCCTCAACGCCTGCCTTCGCCGCCGCCTCGGCCGGATCCGTCTTCTTACCCTGCTTCAGAAACACAATAGCGCCCGCCGCGACGACAACCGCCCCTATAATCGCGATATTTTTACCATTCATCTTGCTCCCTTTTTTCAACGCTCTGCGCCAGCACATTCAGCCTCTACACCAATAACTTTTTGATGTCGTCAGCGCTTAGAACTTTGCCCGCGCTGACGACCTTTCCGTTCACCGCCAAGGCAGGCGTGATCATCACGCCCATCTTCATGATATCCGCAATCTGGTCGACCTTCTCGAACTGAGCCTCTATGCCCAGCGCTTTGACCGCCACTTCCGCGTTGGCCATCAGCGTTTTGCACTTCGGGCATCCCGTGCCCAGAATCTGAATTTTCATGTTGTGCGCCTCTTTTTTGTTGATCTGACGAATCAGCCTGATCGACTTGAGCTTAAAATGCCATTCCGAACCCCCATCCCGCCAGTGTCGCAAAGGCGACCACCAGCGAAACGAACGCCGCCGTTTTTTTCGGCCCCAGCACGCTGTTGATGACCAGCATGCTCGGCAGGCTCAGCGCGGGGCCGGCCAACAGCAGCGCCAGCGCCGGACCTTTACCCATGCCCGCACCCATCAACCCCTGGATGATCGGCACTTCGGTCAGCGTCGCGAAGTACATGAACGCCCCTGAGAGTGAGGCGAGGAAGTTCGCCCGCAGCGAGTTGCCGCCCACCGCCCGTGCCACCCACTCCGACGGAATCATGCCCTCCTGTCCCACGCGACCCAGCAGGAAACCCGCCACCACCACGCCGATCAGCAGAAGCGGCAGGATCTGCTTAGCGAAGGTCCATGACGACTCGAACCACTGTCCGCCCTCACCTTTGTCCGTGGCTGTCAGCCAGGCCAAGCCCAGCGAACCCACCGTGAAGGCCGCCAGCGGGTTGCCGCCTGTGCCCAGCGCCGTCAGTGCGGTCGCCGCTGCCACCAGTCCGACCTTCCAAAGACGCATCTTAAACCATGCCACCAGCATCACGCCGAGGCTCATTGCGCAGACCGCTGTGAGTGCCCATTTCATTCTGAACAGCGCCGCCCACACGCCCTCGGGGTTTTGCGGCTTGCCGAAATTCGCAAAAACCAAGACGAGAACCATTGAGGCAAAATAGAGCGACGTCTGCCACAGCGGACGCCCGCCCTCCTCCTCGGGCAACTGCATCGCTTCCGCGGCCTTCTCGGCCTCCTCGCGCCGGAACAGCAGATGCATTACGTAGCCGACCACGCCGCTGAACACCACCGCGCCGACCGCGCGCGCAATACCCAATTCCGGGCCCAGAATCCGCGCGGTCATGATCATTGCCAGCACATTGATCGCCGGACCCGAGTAGAGAAACGCGCAGGCCGGGCCCAGCCCCGCGCCCATGCGATAAATCCCCGTGAACAGAGGCAGGATGGTACAGGAGCACACTGCCAGGATGCTGCCGGAGACCGAAGCCACGCTATAGGCTACTAGCTTGTTGGCCTTGGGGCCGAGATACTTCAGCACCGCTGCCTGGCTCACGAACACGCCGATCGCGCCCGCGATGAAAAACGCTGGAATCAGGCACAGGAGCACATGCTCCTGCGCGTACCACTTTACCAGATGCGCAGCCTCAAGCAGCGCGTGGTCAAACCGCGTGATGCCCACCGGCAGATAAAAACAGGCCAGAAAGCCAGTCACGATCCACGCCAACTTCTTCCACTCGTTTTTCCATTCCATAGCAAATCCTTTAGC
>CAZKZI010000092.1:0-3134 GCA_964557205.1 uncultured Lentisphaeraceae bacterium | reverse complement strand
CTATGCGCGATGCTTTTTTCTACGGAAGCTCGACAATCTTGATATTACGATACCATGCCTGATTCGGCGGACCGCTGTGAATCTGGACTGCGATGATTCCAAACTGCGGAATGGATTTGTCTGCTTCAGTATAATCCAGAGTCTGGATACCATTGACAAAAAGCTGTATACGCTTACCCTCGCAACGGATCTCATACTGGTTCCAGTCATCGGGGTTCAGACTTTTGATCATCTCCTGTCGATTCAGAGTCTCTCCCAGCAATTTCTTCCGACGTGATTCATCGTAGAGCTTACCCCAGTATCCGCCATCCTCGCCCGTCGACATATCAGCCTGATAGCCCTTGACCTCATGATGGTTGGGAATACGCTGTGTACGGAACTGGATACCAGCATTACACTTTTCTCCGAGAAGCTTACATTCAGCCCGCAGGATAAAATTAGTATACTCACGCTTTGTTGCAAGGAACTCATTACGAGGAATCGGATTATTAAGATCACCACTGACAATACAATCTTTTTTCATGCTGAAGCTCTTCTTTGTATCTCCCTCCCATCCCTGAAACCGCTTTCCGGTTATGAGAGGTTTGTAATAAAGAGATTGTAGTACCTCCTGAATCAGAGCCTGCTTTTCGGCAGACTCGTTATTAAGAACGGTGCAAAGAGCACGGGCAACAGCCTTATCTGAAAAATCCTGTGCTGCCAGCCGGGCGGTTTTGCGGACCTCGGCATCGGCAGAGATTAGCTGCTGCACAAGAAATGCAGGTTCTTCGGATTTACGGGAAACAATCATTCCGCAAACTGCCCCGGCCTTATAAGTTGCAGGAATATCCGCGGCATTGACTGCTTGATAGAGTTTACGGGCTTCGGCAGCTTTTCCAATCTCCATTTTATGTTGCGCTGCCAACAGAGAACCGGAAGCGGCACAGGCACGTGATTCTGCCGAATCGGAGTTCAGCGTTTGGAGCAGAGTTTTCACAGCGCTCTCATTTGCAATTCTTCCCAAAGCAAGCATAGCCTCTTTGCTGACACCACTTTTCGGGTCAGTTACAAACTTCTGCAGAGCTGGAACCGCTTTTTCATCACGCATTACGCCAAGCGAGTTGATAACCCCGACAAGCAAACCGCCCTTTAATGTACCCAGTGCACTGCGCAGAGCAGCAGAAGCAGAGGGATCGGGAATATTCTCCAGACCACTGCGGGCATAATCCGAGAGTTTTTCGTCGGAGAGCAGTTTCGCCAAAACGGGCACCAGCTCCGCTGTTCCAAACTCCCCCGACTGTTGACAGGCGCGAGCCTTATCGTAAAAAGAGGCGTTCGGTGAGTTCAGTGTCTTGAGCAATGCCTGCGAACGGGCAGGGTCAATGGTAGCAGCCTGCGCAGCGAAGGTAAGCAATACCGCCCCCATCGTAATAAACAATAAAACAGAATTCAGAACTCTAATTCCATTTCGTGACCGGCGTACAATATCCAAATTCATAAGATTCTTTCCTAAAAGCCTAAACACTTGACATATAAGCGACTCTGCCGCTTATATGTTGAACGACCAGGGGTGACGGATTGCGCGTCTACGCATGCGGTTTGCCTCTTCATCGTTGACATACTCCTCTTTGACAGGATCAAATGTGATCTTACGCCTCAGTTGCCAGGATAGCTGTGCGGCAAAGCAGGCCATATGAGATTTGCGCATCACATCCTCATTGCAGATTGTCTTTTTACGGGATTTAACGCAGTCAAAGAAGTTTCGGGCATGTGAGGCGGCACTGGTGCCGACCCGTTTGAATATCTTCTTCCGTTCCTTCATCAGGTTATCAGAGAGCAGAATCTCGCTGCTATCTCCGGTTTCAACCCATCCCTCATCGCCTTCAAAGCGAACCGGACAAGTACCGGTTGAGGTTGTGTACTGTGGAGAGCGATCACCAAAGGCAGTGGGCAGAAAATCGCAGACAACCTTAACACCGTTAGCATATTTTCCGATAATCTCCTTATCGGTTGATTCAAACTCAAGCGGAGTTGTATGGTCGGACTGATTAGCCCACTGACAGAGGTCAAGAGTATGCGCTCCCCAGTCAAGGAAATTACCGCCTGCCTCAAAATCATGATGGCCGCGCCATTTACCCTTCACATACTTGCTGTTGTAGGGCCGCCATGGGGCGGGGCCCAACCAGAGATCCCAGTCGCAAATTTCTTTATCAGGCTCCGGTTCCTCAGGAAGCCACTTATAAGATTTAGAGGGAACATAGACCGAAGCGTGCAAAGTTTTCAGGTTGCCCAGCACACCTGTTTGGGCCATCTGCACGGCATAGCGGAAATTAGACTGACTGCGCCGCTGGGTTCCTGCCTGAAAAATACGTCCGTAACGACGGATGCCATCAGAGAGCTGTTGAATTTCACTGACTGTCATGCCACAGGGTTTCTCACTGTAGACATCCTTGCCGGCCTTGGCAGCCATCAGGGAGGCCAAAGCATGCCAGCGGTCGCTGGTGGCAATCAGAACCGCATCAATATCGGGCAGAGCCAACAGTTCACGGAAGTCGCGATACATTACACAATCTTTATTGCCGTAATGGTCATCGGAGATATTCTTAATTGTTTCCCGACGTGCCTTCTGAACATCGCAGATAGCAACAAATTGTACATCCTTCTCAGGCAACATTACAGAGAGGTCATATTTACCACGCGGACCAAGCCCGATTCCACCCAGAACAATTCGTTCACTGGGCGCCACAGCGCCATTAAGGCCCAATGCCGATCCCGGGATCAGATATGGAAGTGCCACGACACTACAGCCAAGAACACTTTTACGCATAAACTGACGTCTGGAAACTGCGGTTTTCGATTCTTTTGACTGCATAACCTCTTTCCTTATTCGTTAAACGTTCCCAAACAATGCCGTTCTGAGATTGGCCACTACCGATGGGCATCCCATGTGCTGGATAGCAAAACGGATTTGGTAAGATGTAAAATCGGCGTGTGTTTCGTGTTGAAGCGCTGCCATTGGCGTACCCGAAATTGAGAAAAGCATAACACAGTCGTTCGTCGGATGCTACCGTATTTCCGCAGTTCGTAGGGGAAACAAGTCGGTTTGTGAAAGGAAGTAATATGAGCATGTTATGTTATCAGTGTCAGGAAACCGC
>CAZKZI010000091.1:6592-13897 GCA_964557205.1 uncultured Lentisphaeraceae bacterium | reverse complement strand
CCCGCCCCCGATTCCCCTCATCCTAAATCGAACCTTGCGCACCGGCACGCAGGCAGGTATCATTCACCTGTTTTCTGAGGCGGAGGAGCATGGCTCTGACCCGAGGAAGAGGATCACCGGCAGTTTGCCGCAAGCGTACAAAGTCGCAATCCCAGAGTGATGCGCACCATACTTTTTGTCACGCGCCACCTCCATTCCGTCTCATACCAAGCACGGAAGAATTTTATGATGCAGACAACCTGTAGGGGCATTCAGATACGCAAGTTTCAAAACGCAGACGATTACCGTCGCCGTTTCATTATTCCCGAGCAGATCGACAAATACCTGCCGGGCGGCAAACATTTCATTGACGAGAACGAGATCAATGCAAGTCTGGCGAAGGCGGCGGCCGAAGCCAACGATCCGGTGCGCATCAACGAAATTCTCGCAAAGTCTAAAGCGATCGAGACCCTGCTGCCAGAGGAAACCGCCGCACTGATACATGTGACTGACCCGGAGCTGCTGGCGGTGATGGAGCAGACCGCGCTGGCTATCAAGAAATCGGTTTACGATAACCGTATCGTGATGTTTGCCCCGCTCTACATGAGCAATCTGTGCGTGAACCGCTGTGAGTATTGCGGATTCCGTTGCGACAACAAATCCCAGCAACGCCGCATGTTGAGCATGGATGAGGTCAAACAGGAAATCACAGTGCTGGCCGGCAAGATCGGCCACAAACGACTGATCGCGGTTTACGGCGAACACCCCACCACTTCAACCGAATACATCGCCGAAACAATCCAGACCACTTACGACCATATCGTCAAATCCCCACACGGCACCGAGGTCGGCATCCGGCGCGTCAACGTCAACGCCGCACCCCTGCCGATCGAGGATCTGCGAGTGCTCAAGCAGGTCGGCATCGGCACCTTTCAGGTTTTTCAGGAAACCTACCACCGCGCCACTTACGAGCGTATACACCCGGCTGGCACGGTCAAGGGCGACTACAACTGGCGCACTACCGCCTTCCACCGATCCATGGAGGCCGGCGTGGATGACGTGGGCATGGGTGTGCTTTACGGACTGTACGACTGGAAGTTCGAACTCATAGCTTCGATCTTGCACGCGCGTGACCTCGAACGACAGTTTGGCGTCGGCCCGCACACGATCTCCTTCCCGCGCCTGGAACCGGCCAGCGGCACGGACCTGCCGGCTAACTCGCCTTGGCTGATCGACGACGAGACCTTCCGGCGCATCGTGGTGATCACCCGCCTCTCGGTGCCCTACACCGGCATGATCGTCACCTGCCGCGAGCGTCCGGAGTCGCGTGATGAATGTGTGCGCTGCGGCATCACGCAGATGGATGCCAGCAGCAATATCGCGATCAAGGGGTACAGTGATTTCGCCAGCGAAAAGCAACAGGAAAAGGACCGCCAGCAGTTCGTGCTTTCCGACAACCGCACGTTGGAAGAGCTGATCGCGCATCTGGCAGGAGAAGGTATCATCACCTCCTTTTGCACGGCCGGCTACCGCTGCGGACGCACCGGTGGCTGCATCATGGACGCGCTCAAAACCGGCAAGGAGGGTAAGTTCTGCAAGATCAACGCCGTGCTGACTTTCAGGGAGTGGCTAGATGATTTCGCCAGTCCCGAGACTTTGGCATTGTGCGAACCGGTGCTGAACGAAGAGCTGAAGCAGATACGCGAAACCCTGCCGAATTTCTACCCGACGGTTAAAGAGCACTATGACCGCATCTGCCAGGGAGAGCGGGACTTGTTCTTCTAACGCGGGCGTAGTCCGCAACCCTCGCCGCCTGCCTGCGGCAGACAGGCGGCTGTCTCCCAGAGGACGCGGGAGAGTGCACAATTTGCTTTTGCCATGCATACGCTCTTTATCAAAATGCTGCCGCTGGTGCTGATGACACTGGCAGGTTATCTGCTCAACCGCCTGAAATGGATAGAGGTGAATTTCAATCGCCAGTTGTCGCTGGTGATGATAAACATCTTCTACCCCTGCCTGATTATCAGCTCCATTTTCAGGAGTTTCACCTGGGATACTCTCTGGGGCAACTGGCTGGTGCCGACCGGCACTGCCTTGATTCTATTGGTCGGCTGGCTTGTCGGCCGTCTCGCCCTGCCGTTGCTCAAACACCAGCCGGAAGCTACCCGGCGCAGTTTTTTGTTCACCTGTCTGATGAACAACTACTCGTTCCTGCCGATTCTGATGGCTGCCGCGCTCTGGGGCGAGGGTGCCGTGGCCATGATCATCTTCGCCAGTCTCGGCGCAGAGCTGTGCGTATGGACTTTAGGAATCAAAACCCTGACCGGTGGTCGTCTCAGCTTGAAACTGGTCAAGGACCTCTTCAGCCTGCCGATGCTGGCGCTGCTGATATCTTTTCTGCTGCTGGCCATACGGTCCGTATGCGAAAGGCACGGCTGCATTCCCGCTGCCGGCGGTTGGCTGGATGAGTTGTTGCGGACTGTACTGAAAACCTTCAGAATGGCCGGCAGCGCCACCATTCCGGCTTCGGCCCTGGTCTGCGGATCGCGCATCGCCATGCTGCACCCGCACAAAATATTATCGCCGCTCGTGACCGGCTCGTGTTTTTTGCGCCTGGCGGCGATTCCGGCACTCTGTATCGCGGTGCTGCTGATGGTTCCGCTGCAGGTGGAAATCAGAAATGTGCTGGTTTTGATCGCGGTGATGCCGACAGCCATGGTAAGCGTCACTTTCGCCGAGGTCTATGGCGGCGACGCGGATTATTCGGCTGCCGCCGTGCTGGTTTCCCACATAGTCTGCCTGCTGACCATACCGCTCTGGTTGTGGCTCGCCTTGTAACCCGACTAGCTTTACCAAGTCAGCCACTGGTCGGCGGTAGAGCGCTCTTCAGCCCTCAGCCACATCATGAAGGCGACGCGGAAATCGTCATCGCGCTCGCTGATGCGGTCGATACGCTGGTAACCGTTGACATACGCGGTCCGCAGCTGGAACACCAGACAGTCCAACTGATACTGAAGATAACCGCCGACCTCATCCAGATCACTGCAGCGCGCGTCATACCGCACATACAGGCTCCATGACCACATGTCATTGAACTCGTGCGTGAAACCGCCGTAGACCAGATTCTCATTCACGCGGTTCCACTGGGCCACCGGCGACAGCGCGTAATCCAGCAAGTCGTGGTCACGCCCCAGATAACCGCCGCCTAAACGGAATTTATCCGTCAGCCGGTAGAACGCGTTGATATCAGCATAGGATACAACGTCATTCTCGGCGTCCCATTCAGCGTGCGCCTTCATCTCGATGTCTTCGTTAGGCATGAAGGATATTTTGGAGCCCGCCATCTTGACGCCGTCCTCATTGATCGGGCCGTCAGTGTCAAAAGGTATGCCGACATAAGTGTCAACCTCGAGGACAGTGCGCATGCGGCCTTTGGAGTCGCGGGTCTGCAACAGGTTTCTAACGCCGGGCCGGAGTCCGTGCCAGTTATACGGCAGCCAAGTGCCGTCAAAGCCGAACCGGTCGAGCCAGGCGGAAGAGCGGTCAAAGCGATCCATGCCGTAAACACGGCCGTTGTCGGCGCTGTAATGCACAGGCTGATAACTGTAATCCAGATACGGCTCGACAACATGGCGGTAGCCGTTCTTCCAGTCCGAAGTGGCGCGGAGCGAAGCCTGCACGCCGAGGTCGGCGGAGTGCCGGAAGACATCGCTCTCAAGCTCCGTATCCGAGTAGTAAGTGCAGCGGTAGCCTGCGCGCGGCACGACGCTCAAAACATCGCCGATCTTGAAGGGATAGGTCACGCGGTGCGCGGTGTCGACCCGCACCAGATTGTAATCGGCCCATGAGCCGGGATAATACATATAGGCGGGCATCGCGTTCTCATATTTGGCCGCGTCGCGGTTCATATAACCCGCTCTTGTCTGGCTTTCGTAATTGACTCCGGTGTCGAAGATCGGCTGTGGCATGATGTTCAGCCAACCCTCGGGCAGGCGCGCCACGCCGGCATAGAAATCGTTCAGCGGCCCGCTAGCGGTAACGCCCGCGGCCAAGGTGTGTTCACGGTGCGCCAGCGAGACGAAATTAAGGGGTATGCTCTCGCCTCGGTTGGCACGGTTGAAAAAATCATGCGCCACCTCCGAATCACTGACATAAGTCCCACGCAACAGGAACTGGTCGCGCGGTGTCAAGTCTGCCTCATGTCGCAGGCGCAGACGGTAACGCTCTTCGTTGACGCTGGACATCCAGTTCATATCCCGCATTTGGTCAGGAGGATCCTGATCCCAGGCATAATAAGTCTCAAGTTTACCCTTACCCCACTCGCGCAAATCCCACGTCAGGTTCTGTCCGACAGCCACGCCGCGCTGCGTACGGTAATCGAGATGGGTTGCCCCATAGAGTTTAGGCCCATTTTCGCGAGGAGCCTCATATATGTTAAACACGTAGGTACCCAGCAGATAAGCGCCCCACTTGGAGGTGTAGCCGGGAATCAGACGGAAACCGTAATGCGTGTCGATATCGCGGTACCAGTAGGGCATATAACCGAACGGCACACCGAACAGAAATGGCACCGCGTTGAAAATCTCGACATAGTCGTTATCCTTGTATCGGCCGCGGCCCGAGACATGCCAGTGCCAATGGCCGGGCGCGTTAGTGCAGGTGGTCACGCACATGTGCCGCGCTTCATACACCCCGTCCTCGCGGCGCGTGACCTCCTCGGCGCTGACATGGAAGACACCGGCTTGAATGGAACCGACACCGGTCAAACCGGCACCGGTCTTGTAGTTGTACTCTATATAGTCGCCGGACCATGAACCGAAACCGCTTTGACGGATAATCACGTTGCCTCTGGCCTGAATGTCACCCTTGTCGCGGTGCAGGCGCACGCGGTCGGCACTCATGTCGTGGTTTTTCGAACGCACCTTGACATTGCCGGTGGCTGTGACCCAACCGGTTTTCCGGTCGACCTCAAGTTTGTCGGCCAATATCTCTAAACTGCCGTCATCCGCCTGTTCCGGCGCGATGCCGCTGTTTCCTGAATCGATCTGTGCCGAAACACAAGTTGTGACAGCCGTAAAACCGGCCACCAATGCTAAAACCGTTATCTGTTTCATAACTGACGCCCACTGGTTAAAAAATAAAAACTCTCAAGTCACACCATTGTTATACCGTTTTTATCTCGCCAACGGAATACAAAACCTTTCCGGTCTGCCCGTCCGCTATGCTGAAAGACTCGGGATGACGGTACATTTCAGACTTGAATGTCAGCTTCCCTGTGTATCGCCGCTGCAACTCAACAAGAAAAGCCTCGTCCTCCGTGCGCAAACGGTCGAGCACACTGGGCGCCACCACAATCTGCAGGTCGACGGTGCGCCCCTCGTGGCGGACCTTGCGCATCAGTGCCGCGATCTGACGCTGTATATCGACGCTTAAAGCCAACGGCGCCTTGATCAGGCCGTGGCCGCGGCAATACGGACAGTCTGAGTACATTTGCGAAAGCAGGCTTTCCTCTTGGCGCTGGCGCGTCATCTCCATCAGGCCGAGTTCCGATATCTGCAAGACATTCGTCCTTGCCCGGTCGCGCTTAACGGCTTGCTTCATGGTCTTGTAGACGGCATTCTGGTGTTTGCGCGATTTCATGTCTATCAGGTCGACCACCACCAGCCCGCCTATGTTACGCAGGCGCAATTGCCGAGCGACCTCTGAGACCGCCTCAAGGTTCACCTCCAAAATCGCATCCTCTTGCGACCCCTTGCCGCGATGCCGCCCGGTGTTGACATCTATCGAAATCAGTGCCTCGGTCTCATCAAAAACCAGATACCCGCCGGATTTGAGGTTGACCTTGCGCCGAAAGGTCTCCTCCAACTGCTGCTCAACCCCGTAATGATCGAAGATTGCCAACTGCCCGCTATAATGGTTAATGACGTTCTTCGCGCGGCGAGATATATTGCCCGCCACGTTCCGGATACGTGTGTAAGCCTCGTTGTCATCGATCGTCACGCGGTCAATATCCTCGGTCAGCCAATCGCGTACCACGCGCTCGACCAAGTCAGGCTCCTGATAAACACAGGCGGGCGGGCGCAGGTTCTTGATGTTGTCCTGAAGTTCCTTCCACGACTCCCAAAGGTTGCGTAGGTCACGCACGAAAGCTCGCTTGCTGGCACCAGCGCCTACGGTGCGCACTATCAGGCCGGCATCGTCCGGCAGCGGCATTCGGTCAAGTATCTTCTTGAGGCGCTGGCGCTCTTTGGAGTCCCCGATCTTGCGCGAGACACCGCGCAAGCGCGTCCCGGGCATCATCACCAGATAACGCCCCGGCAGACTTAGGTTGGCGGTTACGCGCGGGCCTTTGGTGCCGATAGGGCCTTTAGTGACCTGCACCACTATTTCAGAACCAGACGGAAAACGTTTAGCTATGTCGTCGTTGGAAACGCGACGCCGCCGCGAGGGGCGTGTGTTGTCATCATTCTCATCGAGACGGCTTTCGTCATCCGGCAAAATATCCCAGTAGTGCAGAAAGGCGTTTTTCTTAAGCCCTATATCCACGAAAGCAGCCTGTAAGTCATGTTCCAGATTTTGAATGCGGCCTTTGTAGATGCTTCCGACCAAACGCTCTTCGGTGGGATGTTCGACCTGGAACTCTTCGACGTGACCGTTCTCCAGCACAGCCACGCGCGTTTCAAGTTTTTCTACATTAACAATGATCTCGCGTTTCGGAACACTTTTCTTAAACAATCCAAACAACATATCTTTCTCCTATCTAGTCAATCGGTTCACTCACGGGAATACAAAGCCCGTTTAAAACCTTGTTTCTGATTCACGTCCATGTATGGACACACTCTGGACAAATCCCAATGCGACCATCATGGTCAACAAAAAGGTACGTCCGTAACTTATAAACGGCAAAGGCAACCCAGTGATCGGCATCAACCCGATCGTCATCGCGATGTTGATAAACATGTGGCTGAATGTCAGTGTCATGATGCCGACACATAACAGACGTCCCATATCGTCACGACAACGGAAAGCGACCCACAACCCAGCCCACAAGATACCGGTGAACAGCAACAGCACCGTCACCGAACCTGCAAAGCCGGCCTCTTCGGCCAACACTGCAAAAATAAAATCGTTTGAAGAAACCGAAGGCGGCAGATACCCCAGCATATACTGCTCGCCCTTCAGATAACCCTTGCCCCATACCCCGCCGGAACCTACCGCGATCTCGGACTGGCGCCGGTTGTATCCGCTGCCGTGAATATCCTTATCCGGAAAAAGAAAAACCTGCAGGCGTTTAATCTGATGCGGGCGCAGGTGCGTTGCCGCTAT
>CAZKZI010000091.1:0-6492 GCA_964557205.1 uncultured Lentisphaeraceae bacterium | reverse complement strand
GTCAGCAAAAAAACGCGGGGGCCGCGCGCGGCGCCGCGGCGGCCGTACAGCCAAGCCAAAATCATTATGATCGCCAATTTTGCGGGTTCGGAAGGTTGCATGCCGAAAAGCCAACGCCTGGCGCCCATGATTTTCTCGCCAATGAACGGGACGACCGCCAAAAGCCCTAAACAAATCAGGTAGAAAAGCCAGCTCCAACGCAACAGCATCCGGTAATTGACACAGGCCAACAACATAAAAAATGAAAATCCGACGAGGCCGAATTCGGCATGTCGCATGTAAAGCATACGGATTGAAGGATCTTCGCGTACAGAACAAGAGCTATAGACAAAGGCGACTCCGATAACCGTCAGACCTGCCATGCAGGTTGTCAGTATCGGATTCATACCGCGCAGGAAGCCTATAACCCGTTTAAGCTTTTCAGTCACCCCGCACCTCCACGTCAACCGAAAACCGTTCTGCGCCCGGATCATTGTCTCCAACAGGCGCCTCACCGAAAATCGCCACCAAAACTTCATGCACCATCGGCGCCACAGTCAGGCCACCCGACTCCCCATTCTCGACCATAATAGTTATAGCCACCGTGGGGTTGTCGAACGGCGCAAAAGCCGTAACCCATGTGTTTTTGCGGCGCACACCGGCCATATCGATCTCGGCCGTGCCGGTCTTGGCGGCCACTTCCAGCCCCCGTACCCGCACCCGACGCCCGGTGCCGAGTTTGGCGACATCATACATGCCGTCACGCACAGCCGCGACCGCCTGCGGTGGCCAGCCCATCTCGCGCTCGAGCGGCGCCTGGTCCTGCCGCACCAGATGCGGTCGATAAAGCCTTCCGCGGTTAGCGAAAACGGAAGTGACCACCGCCATCTGCAATGGTGTCGTGATCAGAAGCCCCTGCCCGATGGCGATTTGGCATGTGTCTCCCGGACGCCAACGGTCTCGCATCCGCTGCTCCTTCCACTCTGCCGTCGGCAACAGTCCGCCGGATTCGCCCGGCAGGTCAATGCCTGTGGGCTGTCCCAGCCCCAAACTCTTAGCCACCGCATATATCGGGTCGTAACCGATGGTGTGGGCAAGATTACAGAAGTAGCTGTTGCAGGATTGCTCGATGGCTTTGCGCAGATTGATGCTGCCATGGCCATAAGTGTTCCAACAGCGCAAGCGCATAGTGCCCAGCACAAACGCGCCGTCGCAGACATACTCCTGCGCAGGGTCGAACTTGCCGCTAAGTAAGGCGGCCATGGCCGTGACCGGCTTAAAGGTGCTGCCCGGCGCAGACCAACCTTGGATGGCACGGTTGAAAAGCGGGATGCCCTCGTCTTCGTTAAGCCTTTTCCAGACACTGGTGGGCATTACCGGCACAAAAGCATTCGGGTCGTATGAAGGCGAACTGGCCAAAGCCAACACCTCGCCATTGCGCGGGTCTATCACCACACCGGCCCCGCGCCAGCCACGCAAAACCTTTTCCAGCGCTGCTTGTATCTTCACGTCCAGTGTCAGATGGACGTTTCGCCCGGGCACCGCATCCTCGCCTTTCCAGACAGCATGCTTATAGCCGCGCGCGTCGACCCTTATAAGCTGCCCCCCTGACATGCCGGTGAGCACCGCGTTGTACCGACCTTCCACGCCTCCCTTGCCGATCATCTCCGGCAGGTAGAAGTGGATTTTCTGGCCGGGCAGAGGTTGCGGCCGGTCACGCCCGACATAACCCAGCACATGCGCGGCCAGAGCACCGTTGGGATAGTGCCGTTCTGGCTGCACATATATGTCAACCCCCGGGAACGGTTCTACAGCCTCGGCCCAGCGCGCCAATGTCTCCGGTTCGACATCGCGCCATGCCAGCAGTGGCATCGGCAGGCTTTTCATGACATGATCGGCAACCGCCTTCTTGCTGATGACACGGGGTATGCCCAGTACCGTTGCCAGCCTGTCGATGTCGGCATTCACAGCGTCGATTGTATTCTGCCACCGTCCGCGTTTGCGCAGCTCTTCCACGTAATACGCAATGCAGTAGCTGGCACGGTTACCGGCCAGCAATTCTTCATTGCGGTCGAATATTATCCCGCGCGGACCCGGCACCTGCACACGCCTGACGCTCTGCCGGATCTGGTCGTGTGACAGCGCCGAGCAGCACTCCACCTGAACCCGGTGCAGGGACACGGCCAGAAATAAAGATCCCGCCGTGAAGACCAATGCCAGAAGAGCCATCCTCCAGCTATCGGTTAGTTTCTGCCCATAAGATTCCATGATCCTCTTTCGTCGGCTTCACGATTCCAGCGAGACGGTCGGCAAACCCGCAAAAGGCGAACACCGCCAGACCGGCCACCATGCCGACAGGTAGCGCGCACCCTAAAACCGTAAGCGTTCTAAATTCTAACAGGGGTCTGATCGCTCCCGACCAAACAATTGTCCATGCCATCTGCGCTGAAGCGACAACTGCCGTCAGCAACATGCCGTGCAGCCAAGACGCCTCCAGAAAAACACGTTGCATCAGCCGGACCGCACCATAGGTCAGCAGCAGAAAGCCCGAAGTGCACAAAAGCGGCAGACCGCCCAAAGCGTCGGTCAGGCCGCCGGCCCAGACCGTGACGGCTAGGGCGACCCAGATCGGCCGGGTCAACATTACGTAAAGCGCTAACGCGGTCAGAAAAACCGGCTTTACCGGCAACGCGGGCGCGACCGGCGCCAAGTCCTGCAACACCGCAGCAGCCAAGAGCGACACGCCGAGAACCGGGATATTCATGTCAACGCGCATGCCGCCCCCTTCGCAAAGAGAGGATAAAAACCTCTTCCACGGCGGCCAGATCCGCGGCCGGCATGACTTCCGCCTCACGTGAAAGCCCGTTCGGCTCCAGACGGCTTTCCAGAAGATACCCTACCGTCAACCCCTTCGGAAAGGTCTGCCCCAGGCCCGAGGTTACGATCCTGGTGCGGGGCGGCGGTTCGAAATCACGATCAAGATAGCGCAGCCGCAAGGGCTCAACGACATACAGCAAAATCAATTGCGGCTGCGCGGCAGGCCGGGTGCCGCCCCCGTAAAGAATGCCGCGGACGTTTCCGACTCCCGCGCCGGGCGTCTCCAGCTCACACGAAATACGGCTGTTGGGGTCTGTGATGAGCATCACTTCACTCGTGTGCGGCGACACATCGCTGATCCGGCCGACCACACCTTCGGGCACCACCACCGGATCACTCTTTCGCACACCGTGCAGGGAACCTTTGGCCACGCGCAGGCTCTGCCAGACCGCTACAGTGCCGCCGCGCGACAGCACAGGCGCGGCTACCCACCGACACTCGACCGCCGGAGTGAATTCCAGAATAGAGCGCAGACGGGAGACCTCGGCCTCGAGAGCCTCGGCTTCAGCGGCCAATATACGCAGACGCGCCACGTCACGTTCAAGCATAGCATTGCGAGACGCGTGGCTGACGCGGTTAAAGACGGCTTTGACGCGAACCCCGACAGTCCGGTCAAACCATATCTTGGCGTTTTCGTAAGGGTAAACAGCCTCGCGCGCGAAATCGCGCACACCGGCACGCCAGCTTATCAATGTCGCTAGCGTCAATACGAATAGCCATACCCAAAATTTCGCTTGCTTCACCCTGGTCGCTCCCCCGTTTTACCGGGCAGGCAGTGACCAGAAAGCAGCCGTGAAAAAGATCACCGGCCCAACTTCGACTTGGCCAGGAAATTCAGCTCGTTCAGCACAACTCCCGTACCCTCCGCGACCGCGCTCAGCGGATCATCGGCCAGAGTCACGGGCAAGCCTGTTTGTGACGCTATAAGCTTGTCAAGGCCGCACAGCATCGCGCCGCCGCCGGCCAGAATCAAACCCCTGTCGACCAAATCGGCAGACAGTTCCGGCGGACACTTCTCTAGCGTGATCCTGATCGCGTCAACGATCGAGGAAACCGGTTCCTGTAAAGCGTCACGAATCTCCTCCGAGGTAACCGTCAGGGTTTTCGGAAGCCCGGCCACCAGATCGCGGCCCTTAACCTCCAGCGTTCTCTCCTCACCCAACGGATAAGCTGAACCAATAGTGATTTTTATCTCCTCCGCAGTCCGCTCTCCAATCATCAGATTGTAAACTCTCCGCATGTACTGAACGATGCACTCGTCCATAGCGTCGCCACCCACACGAACACTCCGCGCGTACACGATGCCGGCCAACGAGATCAACGCGACCTCGCATGTGCCGCCGCCAATATCGACAATCATGTTGCCGGCAGGCTCGGAAACAGGAAGCCCCACACCGATGGCTGCCGCCATTGGCTCTTCAATAAGAAAGACTTCCCTCGCTCCCGCATGTCGCGCAGACTCCTGCACGGCGCGCTTTTCAACTTCCGTAATGTCGCTTGGAACCGCCACGATAACACGCGGTTTGACAAGTTTCCTCGAATGCACCTTCCGTATGAAATGACGGATCATCGCCTCGGTGATGTCAAAATCAGCGATCACACCGGACTTCATCGGACGGATGGCGACAATGTTGCCGGGTGTCCGGCCTAACATGCGCTTAGCCTCCTCACCGACCGCCAGAATCCGTTTTGTCCCCGCCTGTATGGCCACCACCGAAGGCTCGCGGATAACAATCCCGCGATCTTTGACATAAACCAAAGTGTTAGCCGTACCGAGGTCTATCCCGATATCGCTAGAGAAAAAAGCCAAAAGTTTATTAAACATCGCGCGTTCTTTACCGTAGGATAAACGTTTATTCTGCGCTATAAAACCGCAGTGTCATAAGTTTCTATTAAAATCCGTGGCGGGTCAAGCCCTAAAACTGTTTTTCATCAGTATCGTGCTGCCTGCCTGCCCCACGTTCACTTTAACAACCGGGAGAAGCGCGTGTAAGCCATCTCCCAGGCCGAGGTGTCACGCGGCTGAAAGACGCTGATCGGGAAAGCGGACTTAATCAGCGGCATCGCCAACTTCAGGTCCGGCAACACACCTGCGCCGATCGCCTGCACCATCAGGTTGCCGACAGCGGTGGCCTCTTTCGGCCCGGCCATGACCGGCACGCCCACGGAATCGGCGGTGAACTGGTTGAGCAGCACGTTGTTGCTGCCGCCGCCGACGATGTGCACCACGTCGGTATCCGTGCCCGTGACACGGTTGATCGTCTCGTTCACGTAACGGTACTTCAAAGCCAGACTCTCGTACACGCACCGCAGTATCGTGCCGCGGTCCGCCGGCGCGTCCTGACCGGTCTCCGCGATGAATGATAGAACCGCATGCTCCATGTTGACCGGATTGTAGAAACGCTGGTCGTCTGGATCGATGAAAGCCGTGAAAGCGGGCGCGGCAGGCGTGATGGTGTCGACCTCTTGCCACTCCATCCGCTTGCCGTCCGCGATCTCCCACACGCGCAAAAGCTCCTGGACGATCCAGGTGCCCATGCAGTTGCGCAGAAAACGGGTGTTGCCGATGCCGCCCTCATTGCTCAAACCCAGAGCCATCGCCTCTGGCGAGGTCAGTGGCTTCTTGATCAGCTTGCCCACCAAAGACCAGGTGCCCGAACTGATTATCAACGCTTTCTTGGCGTTGTTGACCGGCGCGGCTGCGAAAGCGCTGGCCGTGTCGTGAGAACCAACCGCGATCAGGTCCACCTCGTTTAGGCCGCAATAGGCCGCCAGCCCCGGCTGCAGACGCCCAATCTTCGTGCCGGGCTTGACGATCTCCGGCATCAGGCGCTTGGGAATGCCCAGCGCCTTGAGCATCTCCCCGCTCCACTTGCCCCGCTTGGCATCCATCATCTGGGTCACGCTGGCAAAGGTCGAGTCTACCGCCGTGCACCCGCCTAGATAATAGTAGAAAAGTGCCGGTATCGGCAGATATACCTTAGCCAGCTTCAGCAGTTCCGGCCGACGTGTCGCAACCCAAAGCAACTGGTTGGACTGGTTGAAAGGCTGGAAATGATTGCCGGTAATGGCGTAAACCCGCTCGGCGTCGATGCGCGACTTGACCTCGTCGCACATGGTGTCGAGCCGGTGGTCACGGTAACAGTAAACCTTGCCGACAACGTCCCCGTCCTGCATCACCAGATGGCCGTCCGCACCCCAAGTGTCGATGCCGATGCCGTCCAAGTGCCCTCCGTACTGCCGCCGCGCAGCCTGCAAACCTTTTACTATGTTCTGGTAGATGTAGGTGTCGTCCCAGTAGGTGCGCTCGGTCACAGCACCGGTTCGGTCAGGGATAAAATAACTCACCCCCTCATGCGCGAAACGGTGGACCTCTTCCATACGGAAGGCACCCTCACCGAAAAACCCGACAAAACATTTGCCGCCCGAAGCCCCCAAATCCACCGCGAACAACTTCTTCTCAGACATACCACCTCCAAAACTGTCGATCCACTAAAATAAAACACAATCCGAAATTGTTGTTTTTAATATTAGCATAACCCCCCGTTCAGGCATAGCCGAAAAATCGCACCCGCGGTTCTCGCGCGTTGCGTCACAATTAATGACACCGAAAATATTTTGCAGATAAAAATTGAA
>CAZKZI010000090.1:0-13958 GCA_964557205.1 uncultured Lentisphaeraceae bacterium | reverse complement strand
TTTGGCAGACTCATTGCCCCTACTATGGGAGCATTTACTTTGTCATGTCACATGCCCATTTTGTGCCGAAGAGATTCAGGACGAAGCGATAAAGTGTAAACATTGCGGCGAATTTCTGGACGGTTTTGTTCCGCCATCCATGTCCGGGAATAAAATACCGTGGTATTTCCGCACGCCTTTCATTGTCATTGCTGTAAGTTGTGTTTGGCCCTTGGCGTTGCCGCTGATATGGTGGCGACCCCAAACAACACGCGCCTGGAAAATCGGGCTGACAATCGGGATTCTTGTACTTAGCTGGCTCATGTGGGAGGCAACCCGGAAATCTGTTGAGACTCTCAAACAGTACTATGAGCTGATCAATAATTTCTAGAGGAAGTTTATCAGGTAGCTGAATGACTGCGCATCGCATTTTATGTGCAGAACTTCTTCAGATACCTGCCACTCCGGATCGCTTGCGGAAGTATGCAGCGGTTCGTGCTTGGCGACTGAAACTACTGTTGCGGATTGCAGGCCGAAAGCGTCAAGGCGTATCGCCGTGTTGAATGGCTGGCTGCCGGGCAGCGGTATGACCTGCCACTGTTTGCGCCCGCTGTGAATAAGGCGGAAGGCGCCATCTGTGAGGAGTGGCCCGAAGTCTATCATGCGCCCGTCAACATTGATGCCGTATCGGCGCTGTTCGGCATCTGTGGCATCCGTTTCAAGCGCGAAAGATCCGTCGGTGAAGCGGGCTCCCTGTTTGTCCAGTGTGAGTTTGCCGCCCATCACGCGCATGCCTGAATCGGTCAGGCCTTTTATGCTCAGGCGCGAGCCAGCTTTTGGGTCGTACATTCCGTAACGGATCTGGTATTCCCCAGCGGGCAGGTTCGGCGGAAAAGTGAACCTTGCGCTTGAGGTGAAGTCGCCGGTACGCTTGAGCAGCGAAAGATCCATTGACATCTGCGGCTGGAAAACGATCCCTTCGCGGCCTTTGTATTCCGTGTTCTCGCTGCAGACGTGCAGAAAAGGCACGTAGCCGTCGGGCAAAGTATCCAGCACCTTCCAGCCGAAGGTCAGATCGAACACGCCGACGCCTTTGTACTCCCCGGCTACAGTCAACGAGGTGATTTTTGCTCGGCTGAATTTATTGACGCGGGGGCGGGCGTCTGCAAAATAGATGCCTGGCGCTTTGGCGAACCCGACCCGCTGACTGTCGATGAGTATGACACCGGCTTTAGCGTCAGGAGTTGTCACATAAAATCCGTATTCCGGCAACAGTCGGCCGCCCGCGACCTGCCAGAGCATGTTAGACCCGCGGTTGGCCCAGACCATGCAATCGCCGCTGAAGACGGTGTGTTGCTGTTTTATGGTCGGCCCGAAAGTGTGTGTCTCGAAGGAGGCGCGGGACAAGGCTTCGCAGACATCTTTCAGCAGCCAGTAGGTCATGACCGCCCGCCGGGAAAATGGACCGTCGCACATGGGGTTGCGTCCGCCCATGACCGTATTGGACAGGTAGTCGTCGCTGCCGTAGCCGTGGCGCTGATCGCCGCCATGGGCATCCGCGCTGTAACGGTGGCCGAGGCCCCCGGCGAAGAGAACCATCTTGCCGTGCGTGGCCATGTCGTGCCAGGGCGTACGTTCGGCGGCGCCGAAATCAGATAGCCAGCGTGCTGCCGGTAAATGATCCGATTGCACTCCGTCAACCGAACCGATCAGGGCGTCGGTGCCGGCCTCGCTGAGCATGGGGGCGCCACGCCGCAAGATGTCGCGGCAACGGTCGAAGGCATCCGCCCATTCCCTGGTTGTGCGAGTACGCGGGTAAAAAATTCCCGAACGGTCATAGTAATCGAAAGGACGGATGGCGGTGAACACATCGATGAACAAGCTATCGGGCTGGAAGCCGTCACGCATCAGCCGCATGTTGTTTTCCATCCACGGGCGGAAGGCATGCGGCAGCCAGCGGTAACTCTGGGCGCGTCGCCCTTTGTTGTACCAAGCTTTAACCGGGTTTCCATCTTTGGTGAAGACGATATGGTCGTAGCTGTAACCCTCTGCGTCGGGATAGAAGTCAATGTAGTTATCGTGCGGACAGAAGAGCATGCCAGCCTTGCCGGCGGCTTTTCGCATTTCAAGAAAGGGTTCGATGCCGCCTTTGGGCGGGTATATCTCCGGCAGCCGGTAGTCGTACCCCCAGCGCTGCCAGGCGTGTTTCACGAACACTGCTTCATTTAGGCCGTAGCGGGATGCCTCGCGCAGATCCTCGGCGGCACTAAGGTAGTCTCCGCCCCACTGGTCGAGGCACATCCGCCCCAGCAGCGATTTGATGCCTTTGCCAGCTTTGAAGCCATGTATTTCGCGATAAGCGCGGGTGGCGTCAAACGCGCCCAGGGCTGAGGGTATGAACATGAAGCAAGCATCTTGGCAGGTTTCGAGGGCGAAGCGGCGAGTCTCCGGCGAATAGGTTAAACGCTCTGGAAAAATGTCGCAAGCCTGTACCAGGCTGAGCCCGTTGGTGTAGTCAGCGCCGATGTGTCGTGTGCAGAGTGAAAATCCGCCGCCGGGCAGGTCAAAGGCTTCAGGATTTTCGATAACGTTGCCGAACCCGGCATAAGCGCGCCACACCGTCTGATTGGCGGGGCCGATGGCGAGGCGGGTGTAGCGGGGCGAGCCGCGCGTGTCGCGCTCAATGCCTGGCATATCCCACTTGACGCGCAGCGCACCCTTGTCGGCCCAGATGTTGGCGCGCGCGCGCAACAGGCCTACGGGAGTCGCGATGTGATGTGTGACCTGCCAAGCGTTCCAGCCCGCTGCGGTCTCGACTTTAAGCACCGGTTGGCCGTGTTCGAACCCACCCACGGGCGTTCGGTCGATTTCGCAATTGAAGCCGCGGTAGATGATGTCGCGCGTGCCGTCGGTGAAAACGGTCACGGCATCAGTCAGACCCTGCCTGCCGAGTTCCACAGCCGCTCCGAAAAGTTGGCCGTTGACATCCAACCTGAACGCGCCTGATCCTCGCTCTGGATGTCGCGTTACCGCTCGACGGGCCTTGTCGACGGCGGCGCGTTCGAGTATTGCCCATTCATCTTCGGTGGCAGGGGCGGGTTGCAGCCCGGCGATGATGACAGGGTCGCCCCAGTAGCACTGGTCGCACGTGGTGTTGTGCTTGGGTCCAGGGCCGGTCCAGAGGCGCAAGGTTATGGTTTGGCCGGCATACGCGCTGAGGTCTACGCGCGCAGGCAGCCAGGTCTTGGAATCGCTGAAACGCGAGAACAGTTCCCGCTCCTGCCCTTTATCACTGATCACTAACACCTTGTGTTCCGTGCCGTCGCTGGGGGGCTCGGTAGGGGAATGGTCTCTGATTGCCGTGTGAAAGCCGAGGAACACAGGCGTGTCGGCAGGCAGTGCCAGCCGGAAGTCGTTCCATGTGGCACCGCCTCCACTGCGGTAAGGCGGATGCACCACGAAACAGGATCGTTTAATTCCGCCGCGCGTAGCGGTGTCGCAGATCATTTGTGTGCCGCTGGCTGGATCGGTCCCTGAGAAGTTGACACCAAGCTCGACCGCTCCCTTTGTTTGGCGGACGAAAACCTGTCGGTCGGCCGCGGCGTCAAGACGCAGCAGACCTCCGTCAAAAACCTCCGTCACTTTTCCCTCAGAACTTGTTTGCCTTTCAGTCGGCACGGCTTCAAAGATCGCGACGGGATGGAACTCGACGGGCTTGTCATCCAAATCGAGCGTCATCTGAGCATGTATCGGGTAGAGGGCTTTCAGGACAGAATCCTTGGCTCTAGCCGAGCAGGTGATAGTCACACTCTTTCCGGCTCCGGCGGATATGGCGATGCATTCGTCACCTAGTATCTGCCAGTCGTCGTTTAGCCACAGGTTGACGTTTCCAGACACAGGCCGGTCACGGTCATTCTTGAGTGTGACGTTGAATGTCATCGGAGTTTCGCATGAAATTTTACGGGCGATCCACACTTGGTTCGGCTTGGATTCACCGTCAAACCCGTCGATACCGAGCGTCACGCCTTCGCGTATTTCTCGTGGCGGGTTGAACGCCACAACCGACAGGGATACAGAGATTGCGATACAAAAGAATGATGCGACTGCTGTTTTACGATTCATGCCATTTATCCTCAAAGTATGCTTATTGAAACAGATTAGTGATAAAACCCCAAGTTGAAACGACAGGCGCACCTTTCCGGGGGTGCGCTTCAACTATCGTGAAACACCCCCCTCCCGTTATTGCTTGCTGACGTAAAGATGGTTTCCCTGTTCCGTTTTTTCTGGTATTTTTAAAGTGTTTTTGTTTGTGATGTCTTGTGTTTTGGAGTGCGGCTTTGAAGAGATTTATTTTATTTGCTTGCGGTGTTTTTTTGAACGTCGGCCTTTGGGCGGGGACACTCGCTTTCTGGCGGCTTGACCCGCTAGGGGACGGGGTTGACTTGAACAATGCCGCCGGCACAAATTACCATTTGAAGTGCGCAGGGCGCGGCTTGTTACCATCTTTCCGCCGTCCACTTGCGCTTGTGCCTGGTTGGGATGATCTGAACCCTGCATTGCGCGGTGCCCGTCAGAATGACGGATCGGTTTTTATCGACAGCGGGCAAGAAGTTTTTTTGGCGGCAACAGAGCTAGGAACTGAATTATACGCTGCCGGTAGATTCACGGTTGAGGGCTGGTTGCGCAGAGCCGGTGAGTCTGCCGATAAAGAGAGCCAATACCTGGCTGGGACTTTAGGCACGGCAACGGGCTGGGCACTTACGCTGCGGGAGGATGGCGGCAGGACGCGCTTCCATTTGCTAACGCGTTACGGATCGGCCTCCTCCGTTAGTGAAAGTGTTTTCACCGGTTCAGACATTACTGGAGATTACGGATGGAAGCATGTGGCCTTGGTAAGTCAGCTTACCGCTGAGAAAGCCTTGTGGGAACTGTATCTGAACGGCGTGAAATGCGGATCTTTAACCACTGGCGTCAGCCAAGCTCAAGTGTGCATATCGCGCGATTTTTTCATAGGCGGTAAGCCCGGCGCAAAAGAAAGTTTTAAAGGGCAACTGGATCTTTGGCGTGTCAGCGATAAGCCTTTAAAGCCTGCGGAATTTTTGAGCGTAAATGCTCCAAAGATGGTGGCTTACTGGCCGCTTGACCATTCTGTAAACGGCGGAACGGATTGCAAGGACAGGAGCGGTGCCGGGGTTCATTTGGTAACCGGCAGGGACGGTGGAGTTTCGGGCGCGGACGGCCAGGCGCTCGCGATTTTGCCGGGCGTGCGGGCGCTTAAGCAGGTTAAGTCGGAAAGTTTAAGAAACGCAGGCAGCTTGCGGTTTGATGGGAGCTTGGGGCAGCGCAGTCTCTTAAAAGCGCCGGGGCTGGGAGCCCATTGTGATCTTACCAACAGTTTCACGGTAGAAGGATGGTTCAAAAAAGACGGTGATCCCGCTGACCGTTTCTGGATTGTGGCCGGTGCGCGTGACTCAGCCAACGGTTGGCTGTTGGCTTTGCGCGAGGACGGCGGCCGGACGCGTTTTTATTTGGTTGTCAGCGATGTAGCCAAGGGCGGCCGGCTGCAGTTCGAACGTTTTTTTCCTAATGCCGATGTCAGCGGCGATAGTGCATGGCATCATGTGGCCTTGGTTTACGATCACACGGCCGCGGGCAAGGGGGTGTGGCAGCTTTACCTCGACGGCGTCTGGCAAAGTTCGGTCGTCAATCTCGGAGCTCCTGACCGCTCTCACGGTTTCCCAGACTTCACTTTGGGCGGCCGGGACTCGTTCTCAAATTCGTTTGTGGGTTGGCTTGATGCCTGGCGTGTGACTGACGGGCCGCTGGCCGCCGAACAGTTGTTGTGCGCGCTGCCTGACAATGCGCCTCGTGCCGGACAACCTGTTTTCGATGACGCGAGAAATGTTCAGCGTGGTTTGCGGGTTGACAGCGTGAAGTGCGTCGGGCAGCCTTTTTTGACGTTAAACCGCGCCGGTCACTGGATCGGACTTCTGTCCGCTGAAACCGAATGCGAGAACTGTACAGCGCGACAGTTGGTGTCGACGGCCAGCAGGGATCAAGGACGGTCATGGTCATCGCCGTCCGTGATCGAAGCCGGCAATGTGCCGGATGCAGCATGGGTAAACGGTCTGATGACACCGTTTGGTCGTATTTACGCTTTCTATGGTTATTGCGGCGACGGTTTTAAGCCGGCGGCTGATAAGCCGGGAAACTCTGATCCTTGGGCGGACGGTTTTATGGTCTACAGGTTCTCTGACGATGACGGCTTGAACTGGTCTAAAGAGCAGTATCGGGTTCCTCTGCGCGCTACGGCCATTGATCGGCTGAACCCGTGGGAGGGAGAGCAGTTGCTTTTCCGGTGCGCCGGCCAACCGACGGTATGGGAACAAGAGGTTTTCTTTGCGATCACCAAGATGTCCGGCAGTTCCGGGGCAGATGGTGAAGGATGGACGGTAGCTTCAGATAACATATTGTCTGAACGCAATCCGAACTTGGTCAGATTCCGGTTGTTGCCGGAGGGAGAGAAAGGCATCAGGAATTCCGACTCCGACGGGTTGCAGTTATCGCATCACCTGACGACTCTTTCCGATGGAGCAATAATTTGCGTTTTCAGTGATAAAGGTTATGTCACGCAAAGCGTCAGCCGTGATTTGGGCAAGAGCTGGTTAAAGTCGACCCCAGTGACTTTTGGCTCTGGCGGGCGGAAAGTTAGATCAGGCGGCATGGCCCCTAAGATTTTCCGAACTTGTGAAGGCAGGTATCTGTTGTGCTACAGTAATCAGAGAGCGGATCGCGGTAGCATTGATGCTGGCGTCTCCGCTGTTTTCATTTCCGGGGGTGTAGAGCGCGACGACGGATCCATCTTATGGTCAGAGCCGGAACTGCTGCTGTATGCAGACGATGGGGCACAATTGAGCGCAGTGACGGATATGATTGAGCAGAAAGGGCGTTTCTGGTTTGCCGCTGTTTGTGACAACAGGTTCTCTCTGACGGAAATGCCAGCAGAACTCTTGGCGAGCCTTTGGACGGATGTGCCCGGCGCCGCTCTTTGCGGCAAAGGATTGCTGTCGGAGTCGCTTTTCGCTGACGGTGGTCATAGGGAGCTGGAGATTCCGCCCGGATTCGGCGAAGTAGCCGATGGCGGGTTTAGCATAGAAATGCTGCTCCTGCTCGAACAGCTCGAGTACGGGACAGTGCTTTTCGGCAATTTCGACGGGAGGCGCGGCGTTAAGGTGGAGGCACTCAAAAAGTCCGGCTGTGTGACACTCCGCATAAGTTTGTTCGACGGTGACATTTCAGCTTCATGGCAGACAGATGACGGAGTTATAAAATTGTCCCAAATACATCATGTTGTTTTCATTTGCGACTTCGCGGCTGGTTTGATCAGTGCAGTGGTGGACGGCCAATTCTGCGAAGAGGCAGCAAACAGCAAGCGGGGCTGGAACAGCCTGCCTGATGGATTTCGACCGGTCACATCATCGAGCCGAAAGGCGAAGGTAGCCGGAGGCGTCAAGATGTTGCGTCTCTTCAACCGCCCCCTCCGCACGGTTGAGGCGGCAATCAACTTTCACCACTCAAAGGAACAGTAGGTTGTTTTATGGCGCTTTGCGCGACATCGCTGCCGACTGCTTATGACAAAGAGTTGCGGCGTCTGGTCAAGTTGGTGCCGGAGGCTGATCTGGCGGCTTTTGCCGCCACGGACAAGATTTTTAAGACCGGCGGTTTCCGTTCCGGCAATGCTGAGGTGTTGAGGACGCGTATCCAACAGATTGCCTGTGGCGCGGCGGTGATAACCGAGACTCTGCGGCGCTTGCTTGCGCGCCGGTCGCGTGCGCACACACTGACCGGACTGATGTCGCTTGATGCTATCGCTGACAACCGTAATGCGCTGGCGGCACTGCTGGGGGGCGAAGTTTTGATGGTCGCACTGCTGCTGGATCAGCGCCAAGAGGTCCGGGACAAGGCCGAGGCGTGGTTGAAAAGTCCGGCGACAATTATGGATATGCCGGCTGCCGAAGCGCAGGAGTGCCTGAAGGCTAGCTTTGCGGATTTTGTGGAGCTGGCTGGCGCTGTGACGGAAGCGGGCGGAATTTCGCGCACCCGTGAAGCGTGGCAACATCAGAAAGAAAAATTGGATGGGCGTATACGCGATTTGTCGGCGGAGAACCGTCGGCTGAAAGGTGTGGACGACCGCTTGGCGCGCGTTACCAACGAGTTGAAGGTGAGTCGGGAGAACCTCAAGGCGTGCCGTCGGAACGTAGTGTGCCTGGAAACAGCGTTGAGTCAGAATAAACGCGAAAATAATGAAATATCGGCAGATCTTCAGCGTGAGAAAACCTGTCGGGAGGAGCGTTTGAAAGCTGCGCTTGATTTGGCTCTGGCGCAGGAGTTTCACGGCTGGCTGTCGCAGGCGCGGTCGGTCGAATCGATGGCTGCAGACGAAGGGGAACACAAAGACCTTCTGAAGCGTGCCGAGGCTGCTTTGAAAAAACAGGCGGCGTTTGACCGTCACAGCGGCAATCTGGCCAAGATTGTGGAACGTCTCGAAGCGCTTGAAAACATCCGCAAACGAGTTTGCTCTGTTTTGCGCAACGCTTTGCGTCCCTCGCCGGATCTAAAGGCGGTGGCATGCGATATCGTCAAAGAGATCGAAAGCCTTAAAGCTCTGATAGAACCGGATGCCGACGCCACCCCCTTGGAGCAGACGGTTGTGACTCGTATAAACTCTGCTGACGATAATGAATTGCCGCAATTGCGTGATGTGCCGGATATGCTTCGTTCTCTGGCGGTGATTGATGACATCGCTTTCGGACGGATCAAACTGGCTTTTCATAAACGTTTGGCTGCGGTTCAGGCGTTGGGTGTGCCGCCTGACACAGCGGCCGATGAACAAAATGAGCATACTTCACTACTCGGGCGGGCCTTGGCGGGACGCGCTCCGGCGGTGCTCCTGATCGACGGGCACAATATGCTTTTCGGTCTTCCGGCGCGATATTCTCCCGCGCGCGGCAAGGCACTCAACGATGCGGCCAAACGCGACCGTTTGATTGCCGACGTTGTCCGCATCACCGCATCCAATCCGGCTGTGCGGGCTTGGATAGTTTTTGACGGGCCGACCCGTAGCGACACTCAGGCCGCGCCGAATGTCCGCGTGACTTATTCCGGCGGCAAAGGTGAACACCGCGCGGATGGTATCATCATAGAAAACTTACGGTTTTTCAAAACATCCGCACCGGAAATGCGTGTGTTTATGGTCAGCAATGACAAGCAGTTGCGTGAGACGGCGCAACGTCTGGGCGCCTGCAATGTGGAAGTTCTTGAATTGGGCGCGTTTCTTTGAGCAAAGAGATCGGTTATCGAACTATGCGGACTTTTGTCATAACGGATCTGGCGGGCGTGAAAACCAAAACAGAGGCGTTTCTTGACGGTCAGTACCGGGTTGTCTCGCGTTCCGGACTGCATCCGACCGAGGCGTTGCTGATTGAAAACATACGGAGGCTGCCGCCGGGGCTTTCCGTGGCTCTGGTGGCAGGAAACCGGACTGGGGTTGTGGCAATGACAGTCGCCGCGAATTTCCCTGTTGCTTCGTTAGTCTGCCACATACTTGACATTCACCATGTGCGCGCCGTCGGACGTAATCTGGCTGCCAACGGCTGTGCCTTTCGTTTTGTAGCCGAGCCGTTCGTTACTGCTCCGGCTGATTTGAGCAGGGTTCCCCCTGAAGCTTCCGCCCGTTTTTCGCTGGCGTGCACTTCCGATATTCCAGTCGGCAATTACGACACCGCACTTTTCATGGCATCTGCCAAGTCTGTGTCCACCGAACTGATTCTGGATCAATTGCACGACATACATCGCAAGCTCGCCGAAGGCGCGGTTTGCATGATGGCGTGTGAGGGCAACAGCGGTTTCATGTTCAAGCACATCAAGGCGCTGTTCGGTAATATAACGGTCTTGTCTGATAAAAAGGGGCTTTTCTGCGTCACGGTGCGAAAGCGGATGCCGGTCAAGCGGGAGCGAAATTTCAGTGCCGAGTTTAAGGTTTCCCTGCCTGGCAGCGCTTTGATCAGCATGGTTTCTTTACCCGGGGTCTTCTGCCACCGCCGGCCTGACGCGGGTGGATTGGCGTTGGTCGAGATAGCCGCGCATGAATTGCGCCCGGGGTTGCGGGTGCTGGACATAGGTTGCGGCTGCGGGATGGTCGGTTGTCTGCTGGCAGCCAGCCAGCCTGATGTGCGGGTGACGTTTGTGGATTCGAACGTGCGTGCTTTGGCGGCGGCTAGCCGCAACATTGCGGTGATGGGATTGAAAAAAACGGAGCTTGTCTTGTCAGACACCGGGGTTAGCGGTAATGGCTATCACCTGGCGCTTGGCAACGCGCCGTATTTTTCCGACTTTCGCATCGCGCGCCTGTTTGCCGAGACTGCGCGGGCGGCGTTGCTGCCGCACGGGGTGTGCATGATGGTTGCCAAGAACGCGCGACCGCTGGCTGAGATACAAGAAGAGATTTTCGGAAATGTTGAGGTCGTGTCGCGACGCGGGTACGGGGTTGTACGCAGTTTCCGTCCGTCCTGAATCAGCGCCAAAGCACAAAGCTTTTTGGCTGTAAAAAAAAGATGTAAGATTCGTACTTTATAGGTGGGGTGGACACCGCTTTGGGATTATTTTCGAGTGGAATGAAAGAGAAAGCAGAGGAAAACCATTAGAAAAACTTTTTTAAGAGAAGATCAGGTGCGTGGGTATGCGGTAACAGGGATGGTTTTGTTATTTGCACATACGGTTTTTTTAGCGCAGGCGCAAGTGGATATATCCGAGGGCTTTGAAGGAAAACTGCCCGATCTGCACGTCTATCAGGCAACTTACACTTCGGACATCTCCCGCGTACACAGTGGGGTATGTTCATTGCGGGTTACGCCGACGAAAGATTCCGGTGGCGCCTATTTTAGATTGGACGGACGATTAGATTTTTCGAGTGACTACGAATATACACTCTGGGTCAATGCCAGCGCGAACAATGCGGCCCAAGTCTATATCTCAGCTTCCGACGGTAGGCAGCGGTATACGGTCAGCAGCGTGCGCGGTGGCGTTGCGGGTCAATGGGTGCAAATGCGCGGTGTGGTTCGTGCCAAGCAGTGGCGGCCTGCTGATCGCGGGTTTATGTTGGCGTTGCGGACGACCAGCGGAGATTGCTGGTTCGATGACGTGACACTGCGCAAGGTCGATATTCCAGATCCTCCCATTGTGGTCTGGCCCTGCTTGGAGGCGCAATTACGCGCAGCGGCGGAGCAGCATGCTGTTGCGTTGCGCCGGGGGCAGCGTCTCACCCTCAAGGCTGCGCAGGGGGCGTTCGCGCCTGCGATTGGCCATGCGAAAGTTCTGCCAGTGACCGCATCCTCTGTCGCAATCCCTGCCGAGGGTCTGCTGATGTTCGCCGTGGATGTTGAGGAACCCGTGTATGTGGAGGGAACAGTGGAACTGGAGCCGGATATAGACCTGCGGCCCGGTCTGCGGGCGTATGTGCTCTCGGACGACACATTGGTCGGAGCGCCGATGGTAAAGGTTGCAACCTGGCGTAATATAGACAATCGAGAGACGAATCCTGCCCCTGATATACAAGGGGAGAGGCCTGCAACGGTCGTGAAGCTGACGGAGTGGCTCTTGGAAAAGGGCCGCCACTACATCACTGTGGCAGGACCGCACATGCGGCCTGCGGGAGTTTTTCATTCCTTTGAGCTGCGCTCGTCGGAGCGTTCGGTGGAGTCACCGCTCTATACTTTTGCTCTGTTAGCAGATACGCATTTAGGTGCGGGGCGCCACGAATGGATGAACATCAAGATGGATGAGCCTGCGATCGATGAACTGGGTAAATCACTGCGGCAACTCCGTGCGGAGGGGGTTGCGTTCGCCCTGATCGCGGGGGACATGACAAATACTGGCCGCCGGTCGGAGATCGAATCGTTGGCTCAGGCCATCCGCTCCGGTGGTTTGCCGGTGTACGGCTGCATCGGGAACCATGACGCATACCTTGCCGAAACGCGGCCGACTTTGCACGAATTGCTCCCGGATCTTTTTCCAGACAACCAAACTCAGTATGTGCTCAATAAACCGCCACTGCGTTTTCTTGTGCTGGACGGTGCGTGGTGGCACGACCGGGATGATCGTATTCTGGACAATTATGATAGGTCTAAAGCCAAGCGCATGGCTGCAAAGCCGGCTGAGATCGATTGGCTGAGGCGGATGCTTACGGAGGATATCCATACGCCGACGCTGGTAATGTGGCATTTTCCTTTCTACAATCGCGGGGGCGAGAGCACATGCGGATACCAGATCGGGAAACCGAAGCTTTGGGATCCGGAGGTGCTGGCGCTGATTCAAGCGGCTCCCAATGTCGTGGCGACTTTTAACGGCCATATGCACTATACCTCCATGGATGTGCACAGCAGCATCGTTTTTCTGCAGAATGCCGCCTATGTCGAATGGCCGCACCTCTACCGTGTGCTGCGCGTCTATCCCGACCGCATGGAATGGGAGATGCGGCAGGTTCACAATCGCGGCTTTGTGAGCGAAGGAGTATTGCCTGCAAAAGCGTTGACGTGGATGATTTCCACCCGTGAAGGGGATCTCGGCGGCATAGTGAGATTGCGCGCGCGAACAAAGGAGTAGCAGTAGGTCATGTCCAAGAGGAGGATTCGACGCAAACGGCGTTGACGTAGCCCGCCGCGGTATTCGCGCGCCCTACTTGGCCAGAATCATCGTGCCTGCATTATAGAGAAGCTGAACCTCTTTGTTTGCCGGGATGTACCGGACGATCCATATGGATGGCAGATTGTCGGATGTAAAGCAGCCACTTAGCGTGCCTGTGCAGGATGCAACCGTGTAGCGTTTGTATTTGGCGAGCAGATCAGTGTCTGCGACATTCAACGCCAGACTGGAAAGATCCAGATCACCCTGCACATGCAGCCGGTCGCCGGAGCCATCCGCATTCACATCAACCGCGAGGGTTCCGCTCAACGGACAGCTTTCAGTCAGCGTCAAAGTGCCGCAGGAACCGGTGTCGCCCGGCGCGACTGTGCCTGTCACCGTCAACCCGCTGTTGTTGGTGACAGTTCCGCCGCCGCCGATCTTCGCCAGCGTCTGCGTCCTGTCGTTGACATCCAGAACCGCATTGGAGGAGACAAGAGCCGTGTTCTCCGACAGCAGTGTGTTGTCCACGTCTAAAACGAGTGTGCCCCCCTCAACCGAGGTGACGCCGTTGTATGTATTGGTGTGATAAAGCGTGAACGTGCCGGCGCCCTTCTTGGTCAGCCCCCCGTCACTCGCCGCACCGCTGTACAACTCCTGCCTGCCGCCAATGTCAAATCCATTGCTGTCGATCACCGCGCCGCCTTCACACACCGTGAAAAAGATATCGGCATAGTTTGTGTGTGTTACCAACATGAAATTGCTTGTGCTATATTTTGCAATCAGTGTGCCGCCGTTGAAGTTGACCCCACCATGTGAATACGTGTCGGAATCAACATGAAAACGTGCCAGACGGATTGTGCCGCCGGTATTGACGTTGATATAATTCTCGCCCGGTTGCGGTCGTCCCTCTTCACGGTTTTGCGCTATCCGCAGGATATTCAGGTTCAGCACCCCGTTGTCGTTCACCGTTGTCTTGCAGGTGCCGTAAAACGCATTCAACAGCTCGGAAGTCGTGCTGAGATCAAGCACTCCGTTGGTAATGATAAGCGATCCGTTCATTGTCCGGGCATAGCCACCGCCTGTAGTCCGCGTATAGCCGCCTCCCACCACCAGCGTACCGTCAAAGACCAGAAGTCCGGATGAGCTGGAGTTGCCACTGGCAATAGTAATCAGGTTAGTGCCGCTTAAGATCTCCAGCACCCCCGCATCCGCCTTCAGCGTGTCAACCGAAAAGCCCGAGGTGTCGTAATGCCTCAGTTATTGGCAGGTAATTACTTCCAATTCTGTAGATCAATAAT
>CAZKZI010000089.1:0-14044 GCA_964557205.1 uncultured Lentisphaeraceae bacterium | reverse complement strand
TGATGGTTGATGGTTGATGGTTGATGGTTGATGGAATCATACGTCTTTTTGTTTTTCCCGCTAATCTCCGCGAATGGGAACAGCTCTCATTTTTCCCGGACTGCGTCCGTCGCTAATCGCTAAAAAATGAAAGCTGTGACCGATGGCAAAAGAAAACCCTGCACCCTCTGTCTCGCAAAACGCCAATCTTAAACGCTCAACACTTAAACGTTTATACTCCAGTCGGTTTAATATATCCGGTTAAGTGTATCCGAGTAAGTGGTGCGGTTAAGAGTGGCGGTGACATGTGCCAATACAGCCGCTGACTCTTCCCTCTTACGGCTTACTGTTTACCGCTTACCGTTCACCTATCCTCTCTTCCCTCTTCACTTCTTCACTCTTCTATATCTTCCCTTCCCTCTCTCGCTGAATATAGATCACACCACCGTGCAGACCGCGGAGTGGGCTTTGATCTCGGCCTTGATCTCCGAAAGCATCTCCGGCGCGACCGGCTTGCTGAGCTTTATAATGGCCAGCGAACGCTGTGTCTTGGTGTTGTGGGGATTGCGCATGTCCTCGATGTTGATGCTCTCGCCCGCCAGCTTACGCGCGATTGCGGCGATCACGCCGGGACGGTCGTCGTAAAGACAGAAAAGTGTGGCTCCCGTCGGCTCAAAGTACAGACGGTCGAACTCGTCGATGCGCGATACAGTCTGCACGCCCTCCGTGACCGTGCCGCGAACGCTGTGCTTTTTAAGCCCACCGCCTTGCCGCTCGACCGTCAGGTCGATTGTCATCGCATTGCCGTAGCCCTTTTCGCTGTCCGCATCACGGTCAACCAAATCGATCCCCATCTCCTTAAGGAACTTGACCGCAGCCTTGTAGTCGTTATAACGGTCGAAATCCGGCCAGATGCCGGAAAGGATCGAGACAATCAACCACTTGCCGAAGGGCGCGAGATCACCATAAAAACTGGTCTCGATCATCTTGATCGGATTACTGGTGCCGGATATCTGCCGCACCAGGCTGGCGATATTAAAGGCCAGCTCGCAATATGCCCGCTCCAACCCCTCAGGTATGTCACGGTTGACGATACAGCTCATATCGCCCTTTTCATCAAGATCGATCAACTCCTGTGCCGCACGCTGAGCCGCCACATAGTTGGCCTCGCGGGTGTTCGCACCCAGATGCGGCAGCATCAGGTCGGCGATGTCCGCCATGCTCTTCAGACCGGCCTCGTCCTTGGCGTATACATCATTGAGATACCGCAGACCCTTCTCGGCCTTAACCGCCCGCAGGACATCCTCGTCTACAATCCCGTAACGGGCGCAATTTACAATCGTCGCGCCTTTTTTCATCAATCCGATCAGCTTGGTGCCCACCAGGCCGCGTGTGTCCTCGCCGCCCGGTATGTGCAGCGTGACATAATCGCTCTTGGCGAAAATTTCATCCAGCGTTGACGACTCGATTCCCAAATCGCGCATACGGTCACTGTTCAGTAGAGGATCATAACCCAGAATCCGGCACTCGAAACCTTTCAGCCGCTTGGCCACCAGACGCCCGATGTTACCCAGCCCTACAATACCGACCGTCTTGCCGGTGATCTCGCAGCCCATGTAGTTCTTCTTTTCCCAGCCACCCGCGCGGGTCGTGGTGTCGGCCTTAACCACATGCCGCGCGTCAGCCAGCATCATGGCGACAACCTCTTCAGCTACCCCATTGGCATTGGCCCCCGGCGTGTTCATCACATCAACGCCTCTTTTGCGCGCATGCTTGATATCGATATTGTCGTAACCGGCGCCAGCCCGTATAACCACCTTAAGCTGCGGCAGCACATCCTGCACCGTGGCAGGCACCTTCTCGCTGCGCACGATCAAGGCGTAAACATCGGCATGAGCTTTGACCTGCTCGTCCAACGGGGTTTTGGTATCTTGCACAACCTCATAGCCGCCATGCGCTTTCAAAATATCGGCGGCAACAGCATTCAGCTTGGTAGGAATCAAAACTTTTTTCATGCTTCTCCAGTTCAACGAGGTTTGGTACTCTTAAAAATGCTACGGACAGAAAGGCACTGACACGCACCTGCTGTGCTTTTGATTTGGCTAATACTTTAATCCTGTTAGCCGCGCGAATCAAGTACTGTCGCTTGATATTTGTCAGAGCACAGTGATTTCAAGCGCCTTGAGCATTATGGATCGGAACAAACACAGATGATACAAAGCAAACATTTCCGGCTGGCAACCTTCACTGTGGTCGCGATGACTCTCGCCGCACCGGCTCAATCCGGCAGGTCGGGCGGATATCGCGGCTACGCGTCCGACTCCTTCGAGGGTTTTGAAGCCATGGACCAAGACACGCGCCTACCGCAAAAAGAGAAGTCTTTCTGGTATTCCGTCAAGCACAAAGATCCGCAAGAGCAAATGGATTATGCCGCGAAAATGGAAGCCTGCGGCCGTTACAGGACCGCCCGCAAAGCCCACGAGGCTTTGGTCAGAAAATGGCCGACCACCCCGCAGGCAGCCCAGTCTCAGCTCGCCATTGCCCAGATCTACGAGAAAACCAAAAAATTCGAGCGGGCTTTCGACGAGTACCAGTACCTTCTGACACACTATGCCGGCCACTGCCCTTATGACGAAATTCTGGACCGGCAGTTCCGCATCGCCAACCACCTGCTCCACAACAACCGCAGCATGTTCGGGTGGATGCTGAGCGGCACCGACACCATACGTGAGCGTTTCGAGCAGATCGTGCGCAACGCGCCACGCTCTGCCATAGCCCCTGAAATAATGCTGATCGTCGGCAGCATACATGTCTCAGAAAAAGAACGGCTCGAGGCTATCATGGTATACGACAGCCTTCTGAACCGTTTTCCGGAGACCGAGCAGGCTAAGACCGCAGCCTACCTCGCCGCACAGTGCCGCTATGAGCTGGCCGTGAGGTTCAACTATAACGAGACGCGCTGCCGTGAAGCCATCGCATTTTCCAAGGCCATCCTCAGCCGCATGCCTAACCACCCGCAAAAAGACCAGCTAAAAGCTTGGCATGACGAACTTGTGGATCTGCTGATCGAACAGAACTACCAGCAGGCTTTCTTTTACGACAGCCGCACACGCAAACGCGATGCGGCCATAGCCGCCTACCGCCGTTTCTTGTCTGAGTTTTCCGATTCAAAATACGCCCAGCAGGTCCGCAACCGGCTCGTGGAACTCGAAGCCGGTGCCCCGCTCGCGAAATAAGGAGTGAAGATGAAAACAAACCGTAGCTCAACCCTGATTATCACGGCTCTTTCTCTGCTGATCGGAGCGGGATGCTCTAACTACCGCCTGCGCTCGCCGGTGCCGGAGGAACTGCGCACCATAGCCGTCCCAGTCTTCGAGAACGCCTCTGGCTTCCCCGAGGTCGACGCCATAGTCACCCAGGAGGTTCTGCGAGAATTCCAGAGGGAAGGCACCTTCAAACTTGCGCGGCTGGACAACGCCTCGCTAAAACTGCTGGGCAAACTCGAAAGCAGCAAAACGCAACCCATTAACTATGACCGTAATTTCGGCTCACGCACATCGGAATACCGCTTTGAGCTGATTGCTCGCATCACCCTTGTCGAACGCAGCTCCGGCAAACTGCTGATTGATGATATGCCGGTCAAGGCCAACACCACTTTCCTTACACGCGGCGACATGCTCACCGGATTACAGGACTCCCAGCCGCGCGTAGCAAGAGATTTGGCGCGCGCAATCGCTGACGCGGTCTTGGCATATTGGCCGGACGAAAAATGAAACTGCGCAACGCACCGTTGCGCCGCCGCTTTTCTTGTCTGCGAGAACATGATAGAGGAGCTTCAGAAATGCTGCACGTTGTGGCGACTCCCATCGGCAACCTCGCGGACCTGAGCCCGCGGGCATTGGACACGCTGAAAACCGCCGAACTGATCGCTTGCGAGGATACGCGGCGCACTTGGGCGCTCTTGAGCGCCTTCCAAATCCCGCGCCCTAAAATGATCTCATACCGGCAGGGCAACGAAGAGCGTGCGGGCGAGCATATTATGTGTGCGCTGCAGGCCGGCAGGAACGTGGCGCTCTGCTCCGACGGCGGCTACCCGGGTATCAGCGATCCCGGCTACCGCATCATCCGCCGCGCCGCTCAAAACAACCTCGCATTCGATATAATACCCGGAGCATCCGCCGTGGAACTGGCGCTGCTGTACTCGGGACTGCCGACATCCAGCTTCACCTTCAAGGGATTCCCGCCGCGCAAACCCGGTGCGCTGCGCCGTTTCTTCGAGGAGGAGGCTCAAGCGCCCCACACCCTGATTTTCTTTGAATCCCCCTTCCGCGTGTCGCATTCGCTCAAGGCCGCCTTGGAAATCCTGGGCGATCGCGAGGCCGCAGTGTGTATCGAGCTTACCAAAGCCTACGAGCGTGTACTCCGCGACTATCTCTCAGCCCTGATCCCGCTCTTTGACGGCAAACCCGCCAAAGGCGAGATCACCATCGCCGTCGCCGGCACCAACCCAAAATTCACGCGCTAATCAATAAACCTCAAGGCTCCCTAGACTCCAGCTCCCGTACCACAGACAGCAGCTTTTCATAAACAGCGCTGTTTCCCGGACGCGGCTCGCAGACCGCCGTGACCGGCACAAAACGCTCGGTCATCGCCTCTAACGACACACCGGCACAACACGCCGCCAGCATAGCTCCGCCCAGAGCGGCAGAGTCTTTGACCGCCACGCTCTCCACCTTGGCCTGAAAAACATCCGCCAGCGTCTGCCGTATTCCCGGACTGCCAGAGGCGCCGCCCGTGACGCGGATGACCTTGAAGTCGCCGATCCACATGGTGTGGCGACGCAAGGCTAAAATCTGCCCCTCCACCGCCGCCCGCACCCGCACCGCCGGTTCTGCCGACGCGAAATCGAAACTGGCCCGCACTCCCGGCCTCAGTGCAGGCGGCGTTATTTCCGGCACATACCAAGGCAACGCCAGCCTGCCGCCGTTGCCGGGCTGCGTGCTTTCAAACGCGCCCTTATCAAAGAAATCCCAGCTCACGCCAGATTCTTGGCGCACACGGTCACGCGCGAGCGAACCGTTCTTGAAACAGGCCAGACTCATAAACCCGCCCGCCGGATTGCCGAAGACATGCCCGCAACCCTCGGGGTCAGTACGAAACTCGTCCATCGCAGCGAAAAAGGTGTCGCTGGTGCCGAGACTCACTACCGCCGCACCTGCGCTCCACGCCCCGGCACCAACCAGACTGGCCGGATTGTCGCCAGTCCAGACAGCCACCGGAATACCCGCCCGCAAGCCGTACTTCGCGAAATAGGAACTCAGCCCGCCGCCCACGCCACCGGCCACTGCCGGCAATTTGGCAGTCAGATCCGGTGCCGTGAACTCGGCTATTTCCGCATCCCACTCCATGGAGCGCAGATTGAGCAGGTTCATACCCGCACCATCCCCGCTATCCAACGGGGCGTCTTGGCCGATCAGCACAGAACACAGGAAAGAACTCACCAGATGAATCCGCTCTGTCCGCGCATACTCTTCCGGGCAATTCTTGACGAAACGACGGATCTGAGGTCCCGTGAAACGCTCGACAGCCGGCGAACCGGTGTCCGCCTGCATACGCATCCCGAAACGTCCATTAAGTTCGCGGCACTCTTCGGATGTAGAGCTGTCCATCCATATCGGACTGGTCGCGCGCGCCAGCGCAGGCTTTATCTGCTCTGCCAAAGACAGTTTGGGATCAAGCTTGCCAAGCTTTGCATTAAATCTGCCGTTGAGATAAACTGAGCCGTGTTGCTGTCCGTCACCGCCGATAGCCGCAATCCTTTGCATGTCAACGCCGGTGGCCCGCAACCTAGCCAGCAGCAGATCCAATGCAGCCAGCCACATGAGCGGATCGGCATGTTTAACCAGCGGATCAGGATCAGGCAAGACTCCGTCGACACAATTGTACTGCGCAAGGTCGTCAGAGTAGTTAACGCTGACACTGGTCACGAGCTCGCCGGCATCCGGGTCTATCACTACCGCTTTTACTCCCTGCGTACTGCTGTCGATGCCAAGATAGTAAGCCATGCCCCCCCCTATAACGCACCAAGCCCCATCGCTCATGATGGGGCTTAGTGACTTACAAACCAACAACATCAACAAAAACCAAGTCGGTTAAAATGAGCCCCAAGAGATCACAAAGAGTTGAAATTATTGAATTTTGAAATGTCTTTTGTGTTCTATTTGATCTTTGGTGGCTAATAAGGTTTTCGCCTGTTGCCTCTGAAATGCTATACATATCTATCCGCCTGCCTGTGCGTCGCACGCATTAGAAACCGACTCTGGGCCTCGTGCTCTCCTTGCGGATCTCCTGCTCGTCAGCCCAAATCAGCTCACCCGAACGCAGGTCTTTTAGCACCATCGAGAATTTGAAGTACTGATCCGTCGTGCGCCCCACCTGGGTCTTCATCTCCGTCAAAGCGCCGGTCAGAAACATCTGGGCCGCGCTCTGCTGGCCAGGCTTGATCGCCTTCTTCTGGTCGGTCAGGCCGAGATTGGCCTGCGCGTCCATGAACTCGATGTCCGTTCCCGAGGTCGCCTTATCGACAAAGCGGAACATGCCCGAGCGCAAAAGCTGCATACGCAACGAGTCGGTGACGCTGATCATGTCCACATGCTGCGTGGTGCGATTTTTCAAAGGCTCCACATCCAAGACCGGACGTTTGCCGCCTACCGCCTCGCGCACTCCCGGCGCGCTCAACAGTGATTCCGCCATTTTTTCAACCGTGCGCCTGACATCCTGCGGCTCCAGCTTGGACGTTATCGGAGCGCGGTCCAAAGCCACCTCACGCACCGCCGGAGTAGTGGCGCAGCCTGTAATCATGAGCGCTGCAACTCCCAAACCCATCATCGCAAACATTCCTCTGTTCATCTCGATCCCTCGCTTTCTTTTCCTTAATTTCTTTACAGTCAATTGAACATCAAACTTATTTCATCCCTCGCCCTCGGAGAGAGCCCCGAAGTGATTGTTACGCACACACCCCACATTAATCAGCCGCCTGCAGATCCCGCACGCGCAACTTCGAAGTCACTCCGGCGGCCGAGTTCGCGAGACCCGTGACCGTCACGGCATCGCGCCCTTCGATAATCAGACTGCGGTAAGTCTTGGTGGCAGGATCGATCTCCATGCCGTTTGAGTCAAACCATGAAATACGGTAGTGCATGCGCAACCTGCGATGCTTGGTGGACTGCAGGGTTATATGCACCCGCTTGAGCCCGTTGACCTCATCATAATTCACGCGTAAAACCTGTATCTGGTCCTTGAGACGCGTGCTGTCCTCCAAAACCAGCGTACTGCCCGTCAGGTGATCGGTCGTAACTGTAGTTCCAGCCGTTTCCACACAGCCTGTCAAAGCGGCCAGTCCTGCCGCCAAAGCGATCGCCGCCATCACACCTTTTACTTTAATCATCTTTTTGTTCCTTTCCTGTAAAAAACAACATACCCTCAACTCCTAATTCCTAATTCCTATGGGATGCTACTTTGTCGTTTGTGACGCTGCCTGCGCGGCCGCGTGCAATGTGCGCGGGCCTTCCGGCAACATAACCGCGGGATATCCGGCCAAAAGACTGCCGCAAACCTGAAAACTGGTCGGCGCGCCCTTGCCGTTCAGGGATGCCGTCGTGACCCGCGCATTGCCGCCGAAATCCGCCACCCACACCAGGCGCGTCTCGCCCTCGGCCAGCTTCACCGGCACACGCGACACAAAACCGTTGGATTTACTGCGCAGCTCCAGCACATGCTCGCCCGGCTCCATCCCGCCGCGGTAGAGGTGCGAGACCATCGGCAGGGTGTACCACGCGCGGGTGTCGGCCTTGTTGACGATCGCCGAAATCGCGTTAAACGCCATCACCCCGTATTGCACTGCGCCGCCAGCCTGATTGGCCGCATGCTGAGCCACAACCCGAGTAGCGACCCGTGTCACATTGCGCACGACAATCCCCGGCATCTTTTCCTTAAGGTCACGGTATGCCAGTGACTGCACAGAGAGCGCCAGCGCACTGAGGCCCGCCTCCTTGCCGGCCACACGCACCTCGATCACGGCAGGCGCATAGGCCGGATCCTGATAAATCGGGAAATCAACCGACGTCAAGGTGTTGACGCCCGGTATCGGCAGCGGCACCTTAACTGACTGGCGTTGCGATATAAAACCCTCTTCAATGATAAGTATGATCGCGGTCGGGGCACGTTTCAATGTTTCCGGATCAACGCCTGTCTGCTCCACCAGACCCTTGAAAGCCTCCGTGTCTTGTGTACGCAGCATCCGAAGAAAATCTCTTTGGATATATGGATTGCCCGGCATCAGTTCCCATGCCTTGCGGTAGGACAAGGAGGCGTTCGCCTCATCGTTGTCTTGTTCGAAGATCAAGCCGCACAGATACCAGGTCAGACCGTTCTCAAAAGAGCTGCGGGTCAGCTCCAGCACCGGTGCCATGGCCTGCATATGAGCATTGACCTTGCCGTATGCGGCGGCATTCTTGCCTTCCTCCGCCTTTGCCTGAGCCTCCTGCACCTCCTTGCCATACTTTTCGGCAATCTGATCCTGGGCGAAAACCGCGCGCCGCGCCTCCACGGCCGCCGCGTCCGGCGCGCCCAGAAAGATATGGTTGAGTATCTGATACTGCAAGGTGTTGATGAATTCGTAGGCCGGCAGATAGTATGGCCGCGTGCGGTCATCCGTGATCGTGCCGGCCATCACGTTCGCGCCCAAATCGCCCATCTTGAGCACCGGACCGTTCTCGGTGTTCTCGATCGTCTTGTCAATTATCGCGGCGAAGTTGGTGGAACTGCCTAAAAAATCCCCGGAGAGCATACGCACCCGTCCGGTCTCGGCATACCCGAGATCCTTGCTGTAATAGCTATGCTTGAGCTTCTCCGACCATACCAAGGTCTGCGGGTCGTCACCCGCCCGCAGGCTGCCCAACGCCTTGTCCACACTGACATTCTGCGAAACGCAGCCGGTCAGCCCAACTAAAACAAAAACCACAAGGAGGTGTCTGCTGGACCTGCAAGTTTCGTCGCTCCTGCAAACGCGGTATTCAGAATCATAATCATTTCGTGAGAAACGTCTTATACACATTCTGACTCCTGACTCCTGAATTCTGTATTCCGACTTTTGACTTATCTCTTGCAAATACTCCGGAAGGATTTTTGCAAGTGTCTCTATTTTATCGCATTCTGCTGCAGGTTGATTTCACTGCCGCGATTGCCGACCGACACGTCATGCCAGGCGGCGGTGTCGAAATTGATTTTGACGCCTTTGCGCATGGCGGCTTCGGCATATCCAACCGCAACTGCCGCGCGGAACCCTTCCAGCGAACGGAAGCGCTGCAGCCCCGCGTCGGACAGCTCCAAAGCCACACGGAAATTGGCACCGGGCTGGATGTTGACCGTCTGCTGCCACGGCTGCATCCACTGCCTTGTGATGCGCATCTGGTGTAGCCCCGGCGACGCCTGGAAGGTGCCCGGCGAAGAGCCGACAGTCGCGCCGTCTATCTCCACCGTAACGCCGCCTACAATGCGGCGCATCTCATCCAACACATCGTTTGCCGCGCGTACGCCGTTTTCCAAACCCTGCACCAGTTCGTCAATCGTGGTCGAGACACTGAACTCCACCAGCGTGGTGTCGGCCGGTGCGGCGCGCCGCCATGTCGGCATCTTGGTCGCGATCTCCTCGCCGGTAGACGTGGCCCACTGGTCGAAAAGGTCATTGTAGTAGTTCATCCCGTCCGAACCGTCAGTGTACTTTCCGGGAACCGGCAGTTTGTTCTTCCAGTTCGAGCCGTATACCGAAGAACCCCGAGCAGCCTCGTTGACCTTGGTGCTCATCCTGACGGTGAATATAGTCACCGATTTGCCGCCGGCGTCTCTTGATGTATGGCTGGCGCCGATAATCGACACAAGCATAATGTAATCCGTGCCCAGCATCTGAGCCACGCGGACCGTCGAGCCGCCAGTGAACACACCGGCTATCAGCCCCAAACGCTCCTCGTCGGTAGTGACCTTGAACCGATTGAAGCCGTCAACGATCTCGGCCTTGTCCATAACAATCAGCCCTGCGCCGGCCAGCTCAGCCGAAATGCGGTCGCGCACACCGTCGACCTCGTCATCCATACCAGGCACGCGTGCCTGGTTCTTAACGAAGATGGCGATCTTGGGGTTGTGCGGCTGCGGCACAGGTGCCAGCACCGCTCTTTTGATCACATCCGCCTCGACCGACACAACCTGCATGCCCGGATTGGCCGCCTGAACTTTGGCCTTGAAAGCCTGCAGCTCGGCTGAAGCCTGCGGATCGAGCTTTACGGCCTCGGTAACCACCTGGGCCCTGGCCGCCATTGAAAACATGACCGCCATCGAGACCGTCAAAAGGCGGGAGCCGCCTGCAATATCTTTAACTCTCATACTATCCTCCTTTTTCAAAAATAGCCGTTGATGATAGGCAGGAAGGGCACATCCTTGTTCTGGATCACATTGACCACCCCGATCTGCATTCCGATCATCTCGCGGGCGAAGTTGATCACGCCGATCTGACACCCTTTAATGTACTCCGACCCGTTATAAACGCCGATCTGCAGCACCTGGGCCTGAGCACGCGAATTCATTGCGGCGATATTGGCTAAGCCTATCTGCAGGCCTGCATAAGATCCGGAAACATGATTGACGCATGCGACCTGCAGCCCCATGCCGTCGCCGTCGGCGACATTGGCGATGCCCGCGATTTGCAAGCCGTTCGCATGACCTGTAGACCTCCCGACGAGCGCGCTGATGTCCAGACCGTCAAAATTTTTGCACTCGCCGTAAATGATGTTGATGCGCAGACCCCCGACATCAAAATCACTCGTAGGCACCTGTAAGGGCGTCGCGAAGCTGAACATGAACGGCGTGTAGGAATTTCCCGCAGCGCCTTCCTGCGCCGCTGCCGAAAGAGAAAAACATGTGACCGCAACCGCCGACAGCAAAACATACACCAATGTTTTCATAACTTGCACCCTCCTTGTACATGATGAGTAATCGTCATAACTTTCTTTGCAGGAAACACATTATACGACCCGCCTCATCTGATTAACAATAAATTACTACAAAAAAGAGCCGGCCTCAATAAGAATCAGCAATTAGAATTGCCGTGGTTGACATAACCCTTGTTATCCGGCTTTGGGATGTCCCGCCCCCTCCGGAGAAACGCAGTTTATACGTCCTGTCCGCATCCGCTCCGCGTGCGCGAGCACGTTTTACTGGATGTCCACAAGCGGTTTCAAATGGATGGCGAAACGCTGGACTGTATAAAGAGGCACAGTCGTTGTCACGACACCAGTCCGCCTTGTCGTAATGAAGTTGTACATTGCCCACGTGCTGCCGTTGGCGGCGCCGCCGCGAAAGACCCTCAGGCCGTGGTTGCTGGATGACGGGCCGACGGGATTGACACCGCCCGTGGGGAAGCCCAGATCGTAATATCCGCTGCTGGTCAGCGCCTCCTTGTCGTTGGCCCAGTCGAGCGTGGGCTCGTAGAAGATGTTGTAGTCGTAGAGTCCCCAGCGGTTCGGGGCCTTCAGGCCGACCTCATAGTATGTAGGAACCTCATCGCCCAGACTCTTTGCCCAGAAGAGCTCGGCCGCCAGCGTCTGGAATTCCTCCGTCGTGGTGTCCCCGGTGCCTCCGTTCGGCCAGACGGTCGTTGTCCCGGCACGCATCCCCACTTCCCACTGTGCGTCAGTGGGCAGATCGATGAGAATCTCGTCCTGTCCCGTTTGCGCGGAGAGTGTCCGCAGCCGACCGACGAAGCTCGTCGAGGCGACCTGGTATCCGGTGGTCGGCCAGTCGATGGCCGTTTCGCCGTCGTCGAGCGTCTCGCCGCGTAACAACTCGTAGTTGTTCAGTGTCCAGGTCGGGGTCAGGGATGTATTATGCGACTGATTGCCGTTGAAATAGGTGATCTGTCCTGACGTAGTGGCGAAGATCTGAAGATAGAAATCCGATGTTATCGTCACCGTGCGCGCCGCACCGCCCTGGACGATTGGCCGCGTCACACCGTTTTCTGAGATGAAACTGAACTGCTCCTCCGTGTCCATGCCAAGGCTGTAGGATCCTGCGGGGATGCGGCGGAACACCATATTCGTCAGCTTGTGGTCGGAGGTCCAACCGCCCGCGGGAACGTCCGCGAGGAACGAGTAGCCGCCGTTGACGAGATCCATCACGAGGTAGGTGCGGGGATCGTTGACCGGTTGAACGTCCACCTTGAAATCAAGCAGCGTTTTGCTGCCGAAACCGGCCGCCACCGGATCCCACTCGAAACGGCCCTGTCCCGGTTCGACCGCAAACGCGCCGGCGCTCTTGACCGAAACGAGATTGGTCGGCTCGGTTTGTCCCTGCCATGTGGCTTTGAACGAAAGGGATGTCGTGCAAGTGCCGGTGTAGATATAGTCGATATCGACTTTGTCGCTCCACGGCCAACGTTGACGCACCGCCACATTTGTAACTAGAGATGCTTCCGCAATGGAAGCCATCGCGACGATCGCGATTAATAAACTCATTAATGAATGTTTTTTCATAATCAATTTTCCTTTTGTTTTAACGAATCACAATTACAATACCGGGGCTTACATGCACCGCATCCGAGGACCACACCACGTCGCTGTCGAAGGCAAGTTCGAGGTAGGAACTGCTTTGTGCGAGTTTGAACGGTTCGTATCCGCTCGTGCCGGCGAGTTCGATTGTCTCACCGGGCGGTGTCACAGTGAGTGTCGCGTTCGTAGCGGCGAACGATGTTTCGCTCCACACGCGGTCATAGGCTAGAATCGCGACGCTGTCGCTAGTGGAGTTGCGTCCGGATTTGACAACTTCGATGCCGCGACCCTGCACGCCTGAAATGTACGCGAGACGCGCGTATTTCTTGTCCACGGCGGTTTCGCCCGCTCGATATTCCAGCACGACGGAATAAAGCCGCTCTTCACCCGTTGGCGGCGCTTCCAAAGCGAAAGTGCCGTACAAATCGTTTCCATTAGTGTTGACCACGAACGTGTTCACCGCATTGTTCCAATGCGAAGTGACAGTGAGCACGGCGGAATCGGCATTGTCGATCCACGGCCAGCGCAACGGCTCGGATGGATTCAGAACCGTCTGCCATACACGGGCGTTATCAATCGGACGTATTATGTTTTCGTCCGCACATGCGAACGAAAAGCAACTGAACGCCGCCGCCAAGGCGGTTATTGCCAGTTTGTTCATTTTCGACTCCTCTCCATTGTATTCCCTTACTTTTACGTTAATTCCCGAAAATGCCTCTGCAGCTTTCGTCGAGACCGCCCGGACGGTTTTGCATGAGCCACAGCGCGCGGTAAGCCGCCTCGAATTCCTTTGTTTCGGGGTGCCTGCCGTTCGCTCGGAGTTCCAAAAGTGTATAGAGCAAATCCATGGTGGCGAAATCGTCTTTCACCCATTCGGGGGCGCCCGCGAGGACTAGCCCTTTTTTCGTTTCGCGCCACTTCGCGAAAACGTCCGCCATGTGAACACAGTCTGCGATTTCGGTCGGCACCTGGTACTTTTCGCCGCCGGTGAGCATGTTGAACATCAGCCGCCAGTAATCCTTAGGCGCGCCGGTTGCAAGATAAAAATCCCCGTACGCGAGAAGCGCCAGTCCGCATTTCGCGCCTGTCAATTCATCTATTTTCGCGGCGAGCGCGTCGCGCGAAAGCGTTTGCCCCTTCACGAGGGATGCCGCATAGACGAGTGACGGCAACGCCACGATCCACGGCTGGTGATGTCCGCCGTCGCCCCAGTCGCACACCATCATGCCTTCCGCGCCGTGCCGTGCGCCGGCCTCGTAAGCCTCCTTCACATTGCCGAGCATGTTCTTCACGCGGCCGGACGGACCGCACCATCCGCTCGTTCCGGGACATACGTAATAGCGTACGCCTTCTTTTTCCAGTGTCGCGCATTTCTCATCAAAATCGTCCATGCCTGCGTGGTAGCCATACGCAAGCACGATCATGTTATAGCGTATTTCGCGCAGCAATTCAGGGTATTTGAATACGGC
>CAZKZI010000088.1:0-14103 GCA_964557205.1 uncultured Lentisphaeraceae bacterium | reverse complement strand
GCGGCAAGGAGTTTGTGGACAAGGTGTTCAGCGACAACCGGGGATTGTTCGGGCCGGCCCGTAGGGACGGCGCACGCAGGATGCGCGGTGCCGAGTGGGGGGAACTCAGGACCATGCGGGCGCTGAGGGTGGCGCCGGTGTCGGTGCCCGCTCGGGTTGGATAGAGCTGAATCACGGGCGGTGACAAGCGATCTTATGGTGTCATTAATTGTGACGCAACGCGATTATGATCGCGATCCGTCAAACAGTCTTGCAGGTGTCAGCCTAAACCTGTACAATTTTTAATTGTTATATGGTTTCCTCGGTTTGCGACCATAGTTACGGTTGCAGGTTTATGAATCATGCAGTTTTGGGTGGTGTAAAGATTATGAACGACTTCAAAGAGATCGACATAAGCAAACGGAAGAGTGATTTTTGGGTTTCCTTGGGATTGGGGTTTTTGGCTGCCGTGACTTATGGGCTGACTATATCCCGAGGGGTCTTCCCGGGCGAGTCCGCCCGTCTGATGACGGCATACAGCGGCATAGTGCCGCTTGAACTGCCGCTGCGGCCTTTTTGGGGCACGATAGTCTCAGCTCTCGGCAAACTGGACTTCTTGTCATTGACGTTGCGTCTAAATCTTTTCAGCGCGGTTTGCACGGTGGTGTCGGCGGTTCTGCTTTACCGGCTGGTGAGTTTTCTGATTAACGACTGCATTTACGAGGAGTATTCGGTGGAGTACGCGTCGCGTGTGGCGGTGCTGTCGGGTGCGGTAGCGTCCGTAGCCTTTATATTCGCGGTTCCGGTGTGGCAGGCCGCGACGCGTTTACAGTATCAAAGTTTTGACCTGATGCTGGTTTTCGTTGCAGCTTCTTTGCTGACCGCATACGCCAGACGAAACTGGACGATTTTTTTGGTGTTGTTTGCCGTCCTTTATGGTGTCGGCGTGGTCGAATCGGTGATCTTCATTCCGCTGGCGCCGGTATTTCTGACTTTTCTGGTTTATGTGCTGTGGAAACGTGGCGTTTTGAGTTTAACGCGCATAGCCTGGATGGGTGCGCTTGCTGCCGCCGTAATGGTGTGTGTGTATTACTACAGCGCCAAATGGTTCATGGCCACGCATGATGTCGATGCGATGGGCTTCAAAAGCGTTTCGGACATTTTGACGACGGTCGGGAAAAGCCAACTGATGCAGTTGCGATCCGGGCTACCGCAGGTCAACTGGCTGATACTGCTGCTGATGAGCGTGGTGCCGTGGGTGGCCGGCGGGTTCGCATCGTTCCGCGCCCTTAACAACGAGCGTTCGTGGAGCCAGTATATCCTGCACTTCACGCTGAGCCTGCTTGTGGTGTTGGGTCTCACGAACGTGGCGGTCTCGCCGTGGGGGATCATGCGGCCTTTCGGACGATTGCCGGTTTGTTCTTACGCGATGCTGGCGATGACCGCGGGTTATCTTTTCGCTTACTGGTATCTTCTGTTAAAGGTCAAGCGGCCCCGGCGCGGCCATGAGTTGGCTGTTTTGACCAAGCAGGCCGGCGACTGGCTCGGACTGGTCCTGACCTATCCGCTGGCGATTATAGTAGTGTTGGCTGCCATCATCAATGCTTTCGAGTGCCGCAGCGGTCGCGGCTCTTTCGCGGACAGGTGCGCTGAGGAGATACTAGATCGCATGGGTGAGCGCACTTGGTTCGTGACAGACGGAACGCTTGACGCGCATCTGCTGATAATGGCGAAAATGCGGGGACAAGAGCTGAACTTGTTATGCCTGCAGCATGACATGAGCCCCTTTTACTTGAAATCGATCGCCAAGCTGATTGAGGAGAAGCAGTTGTTCGACCCGGAGAACATGCAGCGCATGAAGAGTACGCTTGATCTGGGCATACTGCCTTTCATACAGGACTGGTTCGCTATGGACCGGGAGATCGAGAAGAAGGCGGCGGTTTTCGGGGTTCCGGACTTCTGGTACACGGCAGGCATCACGCCTGTTCCCGAGTATCTGTTCTTCTCGGGCAGCCGCAATATTGAAGAATACAAAGAAAAACCCATGTTCGAGAACTACATGGAGTTCTGGAAGCAGATGGACAGTGTGTTGGCGGCCAACAAGCGGCATAGCGATGATCCGACTTTGCGGCACAAAGCGCATATGCGTCGCCACATGGGGTTTGTGGCCAACAATCTGGGTGTGTTGCTGGAGGATATCGGTAAAGACGAAGAAGCGTACAATGTTTACACTTATATCCGCAATGTGATTGATCCCGATAACATTTCCGCTTTGTTCAACCGCTTTGAGATGGCACGACGCGGTGTCGCGGCGGCGAGTTCCAGCAAAGAGGCGATCGAACGCGAACTTAAAGATTTCATCAGTAACCTGAAGCACAAGTATCCGCTCTGGTCACTGTCCAGATATTACGGTTATGTACGTTCGCCCGAGATGTTCGCGCGTCTCGGCTGGGGGTGGGCACTCTCCGGGCAGACCGGTGCGGCGCTGGCCGGTATAACCCGTGCCATCAACCTCTTGCCGTCTGACCAGCAGATGGGGGCGATGCAGGCGATGGCTGCCATTTACGCGCTGACGGATGATCGCATGAAGACAGAAGCGGTCTATCAGGATATTATCAAGAGCGACCCCAACAACCGTTCGGCCATGTTGGGTCTTGCGCGGCTTGCCGTGCAAGAGGGCGCGGTAGATACGGCCAAGCAGTGGCTCGAAAAGGCTGCAAAGGTGGATGATCCGCGCGGGGTGCTTGGGGTTGAGTGGGCGGTCATACATTTAATGAACAACGATCTGCCCCGTGCCCGGATGGCGTTGCAGGAGATTACCGACCTGCAACCCAAGAATCTGCAGGCCTGGGCGCTGCTGGCCATGGTGCAGCTTCAGCAGGAAGAGTTGGAGGATATTGAGAAGGTGCTATTGCCTAAAATGGAAACCATCGCCGGGACTGTCGACAATTATTTCATTCAGATCACCCGTGCTCAGGTTAACATGCGCAAGGGCAAGAATTTTCAGCGTCCGGCGCGCGAGGCTTTCATACGAGCCTCTGTGTTGCGCCCTGACATTCCGGGAGTCAAGGACATGATCCTGCAGCTTGACATTGCCATGAACGACCAAAAGGCGGCGGAGTTGCACGCGCGGCAGGTTCTGCGGGCAAACCGTAAGCACGCGCTGGCGAATTACGTAATGGGCTCGTTGCGGTTGCAGGAGGGTTCGTACGGCGAAGCTGAGGATTTTTTGCGGCGCAGCGTGGCGACTTCGCCCAGCGCGGCAGCGCTGAACGATCTGGCTGAGGTTTTGCGGCGCATCCGCCGTTTTGAAGAGGCGGAGAAGCAGGCGCGGGCCGCGATCGCTAAAAACGCGGACCTCTATGTGGCCTGGGAGACGCTGGCGTCAGTTCTGGTTGAGTCAGACGGCAACTTGATCGAGGCTGAAAAGGCGGTTCGCAAGTCCATCGAAATTTACGAAGATGACCTGCGGTCGCAGATAACGCTAGGGCGGATTCTTTTGAAAAAGGGTGCTGTGGAGGAATCGCGCATGATTGTGCGTAAGGTGCGTAACCGTCAGAACGAGCTGTCACGTTTTGATCAGGGCGAACTTGCAAAGCTCATCACCGAAACCTCGTCACCCAACCGTTAGGCGCGCTCACGCGGTTCGTCGCTTTCGTCGATCTGCAACGGCGAAAGCGGTTTTTCCGCGTGAGGCAGCGTCTGGTACGCGCATTGTCCTATGGGCAGTGCTTGTCTGCGGAAAAGCATCTCGAAATCCGTCTGTTCGCTTTCGTTGCGCTCCATGGCCGGTGTTTCTTGAAAGCGCGGGTCGCAAGCAAAGCTATTCCTGATGTCAAAGAAATACTCCTGATGATCTGTAGCGATCTGGATGGTGCCGCCGGTCTCCAGACGACTCCAGAGCGCGTCAAGAAAAAGCGGAGAGAAAAGCCGCCGGTTGTGATGGTGGCGTTTAGGCCAGGGGTCGGGGAAAAATACGTATACGGCCCGCGCGCGGTGGGTCGGCAGCAGGTAGTAAAAGGTGTAAAAGGCCTCCAGTCTCAATACTCGGATATTGTCAAGGCTCAGACGGCACGCCTTTTTGTCGAGTTTGCGGACGCGTGACAGCATGCGTTCGATGCCGAGAAACAGTGTGCCCGGCTGTTTTTGGGCGCGCGACACAAGAAACCGGCCGTTGCCGCAGCCGATCTCGATCTCCAGCGGCCGCCCGTCCGCCAAAAGCGCGTCAAGCGGCAAAGGCACCGCGGGATCAGTCACGGCCATGATGCGCGAGCAGGCTGACTTCACGCCTGCCCCGCAATTTTTGTGGTTAGGCTGCCGGTCGCGGCCAGCAGTTCAGCGGCCGGACGCGTCGGGCGCATGGTGCGGATATCAACATGGGCGTGTACGGTGTAGCCTTCGGCCAGCAGCTTGCCGTCGCGGCGGATCTCACAACAGATCTTCAGACGCACGCCGCTGAAGCCGCCAAACCAGACCACTATATCCAGAAGGTCGTCATAATGTGCCGGCGCGATGTAGTTTACGTGCGCCTCTAATACCGGCAGTGCCGATCCGGCAGCTTCCAGTTCACGGTATGTATAGCCGCATGAGCGCAGCAGCTCATTGCGGCCACGCTCAAAAAAAGTCAGATAGTTGGCATAATACACCACCTGCATCTGATCGGTGTCGGCATACGGCACTCGGTAGGGCACAATCACGCGTTGGGTTTCCGCCATGTTTCTCTCCTTCACTTTAAGTCGGAGCCATAGTTTATTTTTGGCGAGCGTTATTGGCAAGCTGTTCTTTTTGGACAACAAGTGATTGACATCCCGGCGTGTGTGGCGCATCCTAACAAACTGTTTTCATATCATAGAGCGGAGGCGGCGTGATGTCGGTATCTGGTTTGTTAGTGTTTAGTCTGCCGGTGGCTTCTTTGTTCGGCGGGTTTATGGCGTCGAATTTAACAGGAAAGGCGATTGTATGCATACAGTTGGCCAGTTCCGTCGTAGCCGCCGCGATCGTTATAGGCAAGAGCAGAGAGCTTAACAGCATGGCCCGCAAAAGCAGGATATTCCTCAGGGAGTTTCTGAAAGGGCACGATGTTCTGGATTATTATCTTCTGCGCAATAAACAAGGGTCGCAGAATTCGCTCGAACGGATTTATGCGCGGACCTGCGAGCGCATGGTCAAGTTGCTGGACCCTGACATGCGCCGCTCGGTGATAGGGCGGCAGAGCGGCGCGGAGAACGCGGCGCTTTCCCCGCGCGAGATCGAGCTGGTGCGCGGAATGTGCGAGAACACAGTGCAGGAGGAAGAGATCCGTATCGAGCAAGGCATGGCTGTGCTGGCCACGATCGTGACGGCCTCGCCCATGCTGGGACTTCTGGGCACGGTGTGGGGCGTGCTGGACGCGTTTGCCGTGATGGGAGACAAGGGGACTGTACTGCTTTCCGAAATCGCGCCGGCCATCTCTGCGGCTTTAGTGACTACGGTGGTAGGCCTGATGGTGGCCATACCCTGTGCGATAAGTTACAACAACCTTGCCACTAAGGTGCGGCATCTGACAACTGACATGGACGGTTTCGCGGATGAGTTGCTGGGTCGCATAGCGTGCGAGTTTCAGGGGAGGGACGGCTGATGGTTCTGCGTCGGCGCAGTCGCAAGAAGAGTTCCAAGGTGATCAACGAGATCAATATGATGCCGTTGATCGACCTGACCTTTCTGCTGCTGATAACCTTCATCATTACCATGCCGGCAATGGAGCAGGGGATATCGATCCGCCTGCCGCAAGGCAAGACCGATGTCTTGCCCAAGAAGGCTAATGTCGTGACAGTCGATGCCGGGGGCAAGGTTTATCTGAACAACCGTGAGATTGGGCTGGAGGATCTAGAGCGCACCTTGGGGGTCATGGCCGCCGAGGAACCGGATGTTTCAGTGTTGGTGCGCGGCGATGAGCGTCTGGAGTACGGCAAGGTGATCCAGGTGATGAAAATTCTCTACAAGGTCAAGATCACGCGCATGGCGCTGGTTACCTTGTCGGATTAACCGGGCGTTGCTGCCCGCGGTTGCTTTTATGGCGGTGTTAGTGAAGAGAGGGCCGGTCAACTCATATTCGCTTAAGTGTTCGCTCGTGCTGCACGGTACGTTGCTTGCGCTTGCCTTAATCTTGCCGTTGCTGCCGTCCTGCCGCCGCAAGGACGTTGTGATACCGCTGGATTTTACTGTGGTGCTGGAAGAGAATCTCGTGGAGCCCGAGGAAGTTCCGGCTGAGCCGGAACCTGAACCGCAGAAAGTGCCCGAGTCGGCACCCGAGCCTGCACCCGTTCCAGAACCGACGAAACCGTTGCCTTTGCCTGATCCGCCCAAAGAAGCGGTGGTAAAAAAGGCGGAAAAGCCCAAACCGAAACCGAAACCGGAACCGGATCCACCGCCTAAGCCCAAGCCACAAAAAAAGCCCTTCGTTAAAGGCAAACGCGTCCAAACGCCGGTGCGGCCAGCTAAGCCGAAACAGGATTTCACCAAGCTTAAACCAGTGAATTCGATGCCCGTGACCGACAAGCGTCTGACGCGCTCGGAGATCGAAAAGGCCTTGCGTGACGGAGCCAAGCCCGGTATGCGTAATGTTTTGCCCGACGACGAGATCTCTCGTTGTGTGGTGTTGGTGCGGCGGGCGATGTATGAGGCTTGGCAGCAGCCCGGGGTGGCGGACGCCGGCCCGCGTCCGGCATTGCTCGACATCCGGCTGGACAGTACAGGCCGGGTAGTCAGTTACCGCATCAGGCAGCCTTCCGGCAGCGCCTATTTCGATCAGACGGTTTTGAAGGCCGCGGCCAACGCCCCTCCCATACGCGGCCTTTCGGCGGCTTTTCTGAAACAGTTTGAAACATTGACCGTGGAGTTCAAGTTGGAGTAAAGATGAATAAGATAGTAATAGGGCAGATCGTGGCAATGACGTTGGAAAAATGAGCTTTGTGAACCGCGGCGCACGAAGTTTTTGTAACGCCTGTGCCGCGTACTGTGTATCATAAGGCAGAAGTTGCCAGCTTTTAAGTCAAGTGCCGGGGACTCTCCGTAGCGCTTCTAGACTGTAAAGCTGCTTGAAACTCGATTATAAAGGAAACAATCATGTTGAAACGCACTTTAATTACGGCAAACTGCCTGGTCTTTGCTCTGGTTTTGTCTTCTTATGCTGTGGATGCCAAGGAGTTGTCCGGTAAAACAAGTTGGGTGTTGACCGCGGATCTTAAAGCGGCCAACGCCTCGCCGCTGATTAAATTCATCTCTGAGCAGATCGCCCCCGAAAAACGCGAGCAGGCCGAGGCTAAGCTTGCCTCCGTGCAGGCGATGTTCGGTATAGATCTTTTGAACGACATCGAATATATCGTGCTCGCCGGCACCGGCCGGGCAGAGAAGGGCGGGGTGGCCTATGCTTACGGGAAGTTTGACCAACAGCGTCTGACGACTATTTTGGCTGGTGCCGACAAGTACGTCTCCGTGCAGCACGAAGGGATGACGGTGCATAGCTGGTTTGATAAGGACGACGGCAAGCAAAAGTATGTCTCCTTTGCGCGTCCGGGTTTGGTGTTGCTGGCGGATCGGCAGGATCTCGTTAAAGAGGCTTTGGATGTGCTGGCCGGCCGCAAGGCCGGGTTGTCTGCTGACTCGCCGCTTTCCAAGGCTTTTCAGCGCACGCCGGAAAACATCATAAGCATTTACGCCTGCGGGGTTTCCTCGATAGTCGGTGAAGAGCCCAAGGCCGCCATTTTAAAGCGGGCTGAAGGCATGGCTCTGCGTATTCGGGCTTCTGGCGAAGAGGCATTGAATGCCGACCTCTCGGTCACGGCGGATTCGACAGAGACCGCGCAGCAGATCCAGCAGGCGCTGCTCGGCGTCCAGGCTCTGACCCTGCTGCAGGCTGCACAATCACCCGAGTCCGCCGCTCTCGCGGGCCAGGCCAAGATCACCATGGACGGCAAGGCGGTCGGCGTAACGTTGAGCCTGCCGAAAAGTTTGATCGAGAAAACCCTGCGGTCATATCAGGAACGCGATAACCAGTAGGCCCGACCGAAAAAGCGATAACGTAATGGCGCGCGTCCGTGATGCGTAAGCGGAGATTGTGTCAGTTAAAGAAAAAAGCGATGCCGCAGTGCGCGAGGCCATGCGGCGTGTCGCGAACGGTGAGATCGACGAGTTCCGCCGTGTTGCGGAGGTTTTGGAACCGCGCCTGATGCGTCTTTTTTCCCAAATGGGCGCGTCTCAAGCGGACGCTGAAGACCTTTTCCAAGAGAGTTGCCTGCGAATGTACCGCGCGGCCGGGTCTTATGATCCGGAACGGCCCTTCATGCCTTGGGCTTTGACGGTGGCGCGGCGGGTGATGCTGAACTGGCACCGCGCCCGCAAGCCGACCGTGACGCTGGAAGAGGCGGGGGATTTGCCGGATCAACGGGCTTCTCCCGCTACCGAGGCTGAAAAGGACATTTGGGTTTTTGCGCGTCGACGGCTTTCGCCGAACGATTACGAATTATTGTGGTTGAGATACGGCGAGGACATGGATTCTAAAGAGATCGCTGCCGTCACAAGGCGCACGCCGGTGCATGTGCGGGTGTTGCTGCACCGGGCCCGCCACACTCTGGCGGCGGAACTGGCGAAAGAGGGTATCCCGTATAAGGGAGGTGTCAAATGAGAACCGGACAGAAATTGACAGCGTCTGTAGAGGATGCCTTGCGGCAGGCGGTTTGTCCGCCTTGTCCGCCCGACCTTGGGCGGATCGAACGCGTCTGTCGCCGTGTAGCATTGGAGGCTGCCGTTTCCGGCGTCGCCGTCGCGCATCGGCAAGGGTATTTCCGCAATCCGCTGATGCGTGTGGCCGCCGCGTTGCTGTTGCTTGCCGGATTGGTTCTGTTCAACCGTTTGCCCGCGCGCGACGAACGCGACCGTGTCATAACTTTCGTCAATCCCGCGCCGTTGCTGGACCAGATTGGGGCGTTCACCGACACGCGCGTTTTGACGCAGACGCTAACAGCCGAGTCCCTAAATATCGTCTCCGATCTTGCAACGCTGGCCGCGGCCATCAACGATCACTCCTTCACGATTCTCTTCTGACCGTACCGGGTTTAGGTTTGACGGTCGCGCGGCGACCTGATATGTTTTAGCAAATTTTTGTTGTCGGGGCGTAGCGCAGCCTGGTAGCGCGTTTGCTTGGGGTGCAAAAGGTCGCGGGTTCAACTCCCGCCGCTCCGACCATTTTTATACTAACCTCTGATTTAAGGCACGTTAGGCATGAAGATAAACAAGGTTCGACAGGGCAGGGGGCTTTTGCTGTTAGGAATATTGGGGCTGATGGCGGCCGGGGCGGGACGCGCCGCAGTGCCGTTGCCGGATGAAAGCGGGGAGACGCCCGCAATAGGGTGCGAGCCGTTCCCGAGCCGGCTGCATGCGTTCGTGTGGCGCAACTGGACGGTTGTGCCGCAGGCGCGGCTGGCTGAAGTGGTGAAGGCTAAGCCGGAAGAGCTGGCGCGGGTCGCGGCATCGATGGGTCTGTCTCCGCAGGGCGCGATTCTGCCGGAGTGGAAGGACAAAGGCTACATCACGGTGTTGCGCCGCAACTGGCACCTGCTGCCGTACGGACAACTCATGGCTTTGCTGGGCATGTCGAGGGAGCAGTTGCGCTATTCGCTGGACGAGGACGATTTCCTCTTCGTTAAGCTCGGCCGCATCAAACCGAAGTGCGAGCCGCTGATCTACGCGCCGCCCACACAGGAAGAAACCGCTGCCGCCGCTAAGCTCAAGGAATGGTTGCGCGAAGAGGTGGGTGCAGATGTCTTTGCGCAAGCGGAGGAGCCCCGCTTCGCGTTCATTAAAACGCTGACCAAGATTGATCCTGCGCTTACGGTCGCCAAATCTGACGGAACCTCGCCGTTCGAGCTGCGTTTCATCTTCTCCTATTTTGCTGACTACGGCGACCCGCTGATCGATCCTGCGGTGAAGTCCTATCCTGAAGGTCTGCTACAGCGCCTCGCGGCGGCGGGCGTGAACGGCGTGTGGGTTCACACGGTGTTGCGCACGCTGGCTAAAGACCTGGCTTTTCCGGAGTTCGGGGAGGACTGCGAGAAACGAATCGCGGGCTTGCGGACGCTGGTGGCACGCGGCAAGAAGTACGGCATCGATGTTTATCTCTACATGAACGAGCCGCGCGCGATGCCAGCGGCATTTTTCGAGGCGCGACCGGAACGGGCGGCGATGCGCGGCGTGGCTGCGGGCGACAATGCGCGGCTCTGCACCTCGAATCCCGAAGTGCGGCGGTGGATGTCCGACGCGCTGGCCTCGGTCTTCACGCAGGTGCCGGGACTCGGGGGTGTTTTAACCATCACGGCCTCCGAGAACCCGACGAGCTGCGCCTCCCACCGGCAGCAGTCGCAATGCGAGCGCTGCAAGAACCGTTCCTATGCCGACATCATCGCGGAGGTCAACGCGACGATCGCGCAAGGCGTGGCGCGCGGCAACCCCAAGGCCAAAACGATCGTGTGGGATTGGGGCTGGGATGACGCTAAGGCGGGAGAGATCATCGCGAAACTGCCGAAAACCTGCTGGCTCCAGTCGGTGAGCGAGAGATCGTTGCCAATCGAGCGCGGCGGCGTGAAGTCGGCGATCCGCGAGTATTCGATCTCGGCGGTCGGCCCCGGCCCCCGGGCGGCCAAGCACTGGGCGCTGGCGCGCGCGGCCGGACTCAAAACCTCCGCCAAAGTGCAGGTCGCCGCGACGTGGGAGTTCTGCGCGGTTCCGTACATTCCCACGCTCGATCTGGTGGCAGAGCACGCGCGAAACCTCTCATCGGCGGGCGTGAACGGGCTGATGCTGAGTTGGAGCCTCGGGTGTTATCCCTCGCCGAATCTGGAGGTGTTCCAAGCCTTTACGAAAGAGACCGTGGACATCGGGACTGTGCTGAACCGTGTGGCGGAGCGGCGCTACGGCAAGGATGCCGTGCCGCTCGTGCGGCAGGCGTGGACGGCTTATTCGGACGGGTTCCGCGAGTATCCCAATCACATTGGCACATTGTACAAAGGGCCTCAGCATATGGGTCCTGCCAATCCCCTCTATCTGAAGCCGACAGGCTACAAGGCCACGATGGTGGGAATCCCGTACGACGATCTCAAGTCATGGCGGGCGATTTATCCGACCGAGGTGTGGAGCAAACAGATGGCGAAAGTGCGAGACGGGTTCACGCGTGGCAACAATATTTGGAGTCGGCTGGCCGCGCAGACAGCTGAACCCCTGCTGCAAGAGGTCAAGCGCGAGCTGGGGCTTTTCCGCACCATGGAGTTGCACTTCGCTTCGTGTGTGAACCAGGTACAGTTTGTGGCGACGCGCGACAAACTGCTGGCTGCGCCCGATGCGGACACACGGGCGGCCTGCCGGACGGAACTGCGCAAAACCGTGCAAGCCGAACTCGCGACCGTGAAGCAGCAGTTGCCGTTGGCAAAAGCGGATTCGCGCATCGGCTACGAGTCCTCGAACCATTACTTTTACATTCCGCAGGATCTGCTGGAAAAAATACTCTGTTGCCGCCATATCCTCGCAGAACTAGACCGGACGGAAGGGAAAAGGTGAGGGGGATGTGGCCGCATGTTTAATCGCGCTTGACCCGTAAACGGCAATCAAATACGCTAATGACATAGGCATTGCTTTAATAGCCAACAAAGGAGAATCGCATGAGTGAAAACATGTCGGTGCCTTCCTATCTGGAATGCGCCAAGCCCAATCCCGCCGCCAACCGCGCGCCTTGGTACAAGAACACCGCGCCGACCTATGCCGGCATATTCCTGTGGTTCGTTTTCTGGTCCTACTCTGTTGGCAGCGGTACGCCCGGAGGCATCCTTTCGGCGGGTGTGGGAGTGGCCCTGTTCAGCGTTCTGGTGGCGGCCTTGCTCTGCCACTTCGCGTTTTATTATCTGCCTGCCAGGTTCGGGCAGAAGACCGGATTGCCGCTCTATATCGTCGGTTCCTCGACCTTCGGGGCCACCGGCGGCTTTCTATTGCCGGGTTTTCTGATGGGGCTGCTGCAGTTCGGCTGGCTGGCCGTCAACATCTTCGGGTCGTCGATGGCTCTGAACCAGATGTTCGGCTTTTCCGGTTTTCCGCTTTACGTGGTAATGGCTTTGTGGGGTATCGCCGCAGTGGTGGCAGCGCTCAAAGGCATTCAATATGTCGCCAAGTTCTCCACTTACCTGCCGCTGATCCCGGCTGCGATCCTGATTGTGCTGGTTGTCAAGACGATCGGCGGGTTGGGGAGTTTTGAGCCGCAGGAACTGGTCATTGCTTCCGCCGCCCAAGCCGCGCCGTTATCCGGCGCTGTCGCCAAAGGCATGGGCGCGGGCGCGGTCTTCGCTTTCGTCCTGACGTATATCGTGGGCTTCTTCGCCACGGCGGGCGCGGCTGGCGTTGATTTCGGAACCGGAGCGCGTGATAAAAAAGACGTGGCTTTGGGCGGACTGTTCGGCGTGGCGCTGGCGATTTTCCTGACCATCGGCGCGGCAATCCTGATCACCGCCGGTTATTACGGTACCGATGCAGGCAAAGCCGCTATGGCCTCTGGCGTGGTCGAGCTTAATCCTATGAGCCTGATGAGCCGGATCTTCAATGACGGCATCGCCAAATGGCTGGCCTTCGCGCTGGCGATCACGGCCTTCCCGAGCGCCTGCTTCTCTTCGCTGATCGCGGCGAACTCGATCAAAACGACCCTGCCCAAGGTTAACCCTTGGATCTCCTGCGGCATCGGCTGTGTGGTGGCGATAGCGTTGGCTATCAGTGGCGTGGCCGGAAAGTGCATCGCGGTCTTCGCCTTCATCGGTGCCTCGTTCGGCCCGATCTGCGGCGCCATCACCATGGAGTACATTCTGTGCAAGGGACGCTGGAGTGGTCCGCGCGCGGCGTTCAATCCTGCCGGTTGGGTCGCCTGGGCTATCGGTTTCGTGATCGGCGTGCAGCCTAATTTCGCGGCTCAGTGCGGCTTCACGATTCCGGCGGCGCCGGTGGTGGCCTTCATCGCGGGCGCGGTGATCTATGCGGCGCTATGGAAGATGCAGACTCCGGTGCTGGCATATCCGCAGGCGGAACAGCAGAGCGCCGACTGATGAGGTTGGCGTATAGCGATTAGCTATTGGCAGGGAAGATGGCCGGATCATCGCTGTCGGCGACGATCTGGCCGGCATCGAGCAGGATGAAGCGGCGGCAGACACGCCGCGCGAAAGCCGCGTCGTGCGTGGCCATCACGATAGCGGTGTCAGGAAGCTCCAGCAGGCTGGACAGTTCCTCCTTGCCGCGGTAATCCAGCGCGGCTGAAGGCTCGTCGAGCAGCAGCAGGCGCGGCCGGGCCACCAGCGCTCCCGCCAGGGCCACGCGCTGACGCTGCCCCTGTGAGAGCTGGTGCGGAGAACAGCCGGCGCAGGCGGCGATACCCAGCCTTTTCAGCATCTCGCGGGCGCGTTGCCGCGCCTCTTCCCGCGGGACCTGCTGACGCTCCAGCGTGAAGGCGACATCCTCCAGCACGTTAGGGAACAGCAACTGGTCGTCTGGGATGCCAAAAAGGAAGCCGATGCGGTCACGCGCGGCGCGGTTCGTGTCGGCGGTTAACTGCATGCCGCAGACGCAGATCTTGCCGGTGAAAGGCACCAGTCCCGCTGCGGCCGATAACAGGGTGGTCTTACCGGAGCCGTTAAGTCCCAGCAGCGCCACACGCTCGCCGGGCTTGACCGTGAAGGAAACCTTGGAAAGAACTTCAGGTAAGTCCGCGCGGTAGCGCGCCGCGACATCTTCGAACGACAGCGCGGCGGTGTTGTCAGGCAGCGGTGAGTTTCCGTCACTGCTGTCCTCCGCGCCGAAACCTCGCACTTCCATAGCCGCGCCCACGCGGTCGGCCTTGTCCAGCAGCCGCAGCAGCCATACCTGCGGCAGTGCGCAAAGGCCGCGCAGACGTATGCCAGCGGCGGAGGCGGTCAGGCCGCGCACCTTGATCGCGTCTGACATGCGCTGTGTCTCATGCGCCAGCAGCGCGGTCTGGTGGGCTATCTGCAGAAGCAAGGACCGCAAGCCATGGGGCAAGCGTAAACCTGCCAAGGCCTCGCCCAGCTCGTAAAGGCGCAGCGTGGA
>CAZKZI010000087.1:0-14157 GCA_964557205.1 uncultured Lentisphaeraceae bacterium | reverse complement strand
CTATAAGCCGCGCATAGCTGAAGACGGTCGGCTTATGGAATGGCGGCAGCCCTTTAAGGAGGTTGAACCCGGACACAGGCACATTGCGCATGTGCTGGGTGCTTTCCCCGGCAACCAGATAGATCTCGACGGCGATCCGATTATGCGCGACGCGGTAAAGCGCACTATCGAATACCGCCTGGCTAATGGCGGCGCTAAAACAGGGTGGAGCAGGGCCTGGACGATCGGCATATTCGCACGTCTGTCCGACCAGGCGCAGGCCTATGAAAACCTGCATGCGATACTCGCGAAATCCACGCTTGGGAATCTTTGGGACAACCATCCCCCGTTTCAGATTGACGGCAATTTCGGCGCTACCGCAGCCATTGCCGAAATGCTTCTGCATAGTCACGGCGATCATATAAAACTGCTTCCGGCATTGCCGGCGAACTGGCCTGAAGGGCATTTTTCCGGGTTGCGCGCTCGTGGCGACTATACAGTCAACGCCCGTTGGAATAAAGGGGTGCTGACGGAAGCGCAGATCGTTGCCGGGCGCAATGCTGCAGGCAAGGCGCGTCTGGTCTACAATGGTAAAACAAAAGATGTGTCCTTGAGCCCCGGCGAGGCTGTCAAAATTACGAATGCCGAATTTATGCCTGACAACTTAAACGAATAAAAATTAATATTATGAAAACCACAACTAAACCCTCAAGCGCCGTCCGTTTCATGTCGGTTATCGGCGCGTCTTTCGGCTTGACCGTGGTCATGCACGCAGCTCCGATAGAGCACGTTTATCTGGACGGCTTAGCCATGCCAAAGCGCTGGTTGCCGGCCGAATGCGAATTATCAGTGTCTACACATAAAGTGTGGGATCATCCGGCACTGATGATGCGCATACCGGTCGATTACTCAAAAGGCGAGAAGCAGTATCCGGTCGGATGGCCACGCATGTACTTGAACCTGCAACCCGAGGAAAAGACCTGGAACGAGTATGACCGTCTAGAATTCCAAATCTTCACTGAATTCTCACGCCCGGTTCTGCCTAAGCGACCGCTGGTCTTTCATGTGTATGATCATCAGGGGCAGAAAAAGTTAACCTACCTGGAAATGGCCACTATCGGCGAATGGCGGACCGTTCAGATCAACATTTCCGATTTGGGCTTTACCGGCACGGTCTCGCGACTGGGGTTCAACATAAATGAGTCTGCCTACAAAGACAAGGATATGGTAGCTTTCCATCTCGGCGGATTTCGATTGGCGCGCGCTACAGACATATCAGTTACAGAGTTGAATGCTGTGGGGCCTGCAATCTTTTGCGACAGCCGTGCTCTGCCGCTGGAGATGGTGGTTGACGGCCCAGTGGCAAAGCTTGATGCCGGGGTTCCGCTAAAACTGGTCGGTGAAGACAACCGCGTTCTGAACCATAAGGCCGCTGTCACCCGCGGCCGCCAGACAGTGAGCATACCGCTGGAAGGCGCAAGTTGGAACCCGGGCCGTTACTCAGTGACCGTTTTCCCGGATGACCCCGAGCGGCAAAAAAGTGTCGCTGTTACTTTGGCAACCTCACCCTGGCGCGAATAATGTTTCTTGCGTTATCATTTAGTGCCTTACAGCAGAGTAACAGCAACAGAAAACAAGTTGTTGCCTCCTCCCTCGCCCTTTGGGAGAGGGTCGCCTGCCGCAGGCAAGAGATGATGGTTGCGGGCTCCGCCCGCATTAGACAAAGGTGAAGCCATGCAAATAAAAGTTATCACAGCAACCTTGTTCTTGCCGGTATGCCTGACGCTTGCCGCGCCTCATGTCTTTGACTTCGGAACCGCTAAATCCCCGCTGCACCCGGGAGCCGTGCTTGTAACGGAATCCGACGGGGATCAGGCGGCATGGAAAACGAAACAAAAACGTTCGACCAAAGTCAACGCCATCCAGCGCGAATGGACTACCAACAAGTATTCCGGCAAGAAAGTCCCGCCGCCGTCATACCAGACCGAGCTGACATGCGACTATGTGTACGCGCGCCACGACGAGACCCTGACCATTGCCGTCCCGCCCGGGGCATATAAGTTGCTGATCTTGAGCGGACGATCCCACCTCAGGAGCGAGCATGTCTTCGACATCCGCGTGACTGCCGCCGGCGGCGGCACCGTGTCCGCGACCTTCGCCGGCAGCCATGAGCTGCGCGCTCTCTATCTCGACACAGTCGCAGGTCAGGAAGGCATTTCACTGAACTTGACCACCCGCAGCCAATGGCTGATTAACGCCCTGATAGCGGTGCCTGCGGCAGAATGGGCGGCGGTTCATGAAAACACCATCAAACCGATCCTGGCCGACTGTTTCATGCTGCCGCCTGAAGAGCTGTCGAAATGGATAGAGAACCCTCGTCCTGACACCACGCCCGAACCTGAGCTTACAGAACGCCAGAGACAGGACGGCATAATTTTCTATACGCGCCCCTGGTGCGAACCGGTCTGGCCGGATCACAATCCGCGGCAGCATGAAATCAACGCTCCGTTACGCGCCTTCGCGTCCTGGGGTGAATATGAGCCTCTCACCTTCACATTGCATGCTTTAAAAGACTTTGCGGCAATCAATGTCAACTTCAGCGACCTTGTCAACACGGCCGATGTCAACCGGGCCACGATCAAAGCGGAAATCATCGACAAACGCTATGTCCGATATATGTATGTGCGCCCCAACTACAATTCGTTCAACACATACTACCGCGCGCCTGATGTCCTGATGCCGTGGCAGTCACAGCCGTTGGCTAAAGGCGAGAATTTGCGTTTATGGCTTACTGTCCGTATACCGCTCGAACAGCCCGAGGGGATTTATCATGGTCGCGCCACAGTCGAGGCGGACGGCGTCAAGCTCGACGTGCCGCTAATGTTGCGCGTGCTGCCGATCACGCTCCAGAAGGACCAATCGCTGATTTACGGTCAATACTACCGTCAGCCGCTACGCAACCTCAACAAGGCGCCCGACGATTTTTCGCGGGCCTGGTGGCAGAACAAGGCCGCTGCCGAATACCGGGACATGCGCGAGCACGGTATGAACACGGTGGTCATGGGTTTAAGCGGCTGGCTGGTGGATAATCAATGGAAGTTTGCGTTTGACTGGCTGCAGCGTGACATCGATCTGGCACGCAGTGTCGGCTTTGACAAGCCCTTCGTCTGTTCCATATCGTTTAACGCCCTGTACCACAAGCACATGAAAGCGTCTACGGGATCACACCTGCGCCTGGTTAAAATGCCGCCGGAAGAATTTTTTCAGGAGTTGACCGCCATGGTGCGCGCCATTGAAGCCGAAGCCCGGCGGCGGCAGTGGCCAGAGCTGCTTTATTATCCCGTGGATGAGCCCTCGACACATCCAGACGCGGTTGCGTTCATGGCCCATGTCCTGGCGGCGATTAAAAGCGTACCGAATGTGCGCACCTATGTCACAGCCGATCCCGATCATGAACAATTCGAAATGATGCGTCCTTATGTGGACGTGTGGTGTTGTCAACCGTTCTCTCTCGGCCGCGACGCTGTTCTTGCCGACATGAAAGCGCGCGGTGTCGAGTACTGGTGCTATCCCAACCACATCTCCGGCGAGAACGATCATACGCCGACTCTCGGCGCGCGAATGACATACGGATTCGGCTTCTGGCAATCAGGCTATCGCGCCTTGATTCCATGGATTTATCAGGCGAGCGGCGGCGACCCCTGGAACAATCTGGACTACAATACGCAGGACTTTTTCAACCGCACCGCCGATGACGGCACACCGATACCGGTGACCCTGTGGGAGGCATACCGTGAAGGGATCGACGATCACCGTTATGTGTACACGCTGCAAAACCAGATCGAGCGTGTGGCGGCTGCAGGCCACACTGAAGAAGCGGCTGGCGCACAGGCGGTTTTGGACCAGATTCTGAAAACCATGGACGTGCTGACCAAATATAAAAATGACGGCCTCTGGTCTCCGGAAACTTTCAACACGTGGCGCTGGATGGTGGCCGAAAAGATACTGGCGCTTCAGAAACTTCCCGACAAGCTTTGAGCGGCCTTGCTTCGCCTACACTTAGTCCCATACTTCGTCGGTTACACCTAGTCAACCTGCTTAATCGATTCCGCATAGCGCGGGATCGTCGGACGGTTCGGCCTGTTTGTGTGCGTACCCGCACAGGCAGAGGCGTCCGCATAGCCCCCGTGGCGATCATTCGCGGCACAGCCGCACGCCCGACTGACTCCTAATTCCCGGGTGCGAGTCAACTTTGTTGAGTCGCATCCACACGCGGCTTGCTAGGCACAGACGGTTTTGCTTTAATTTTAAATCACTTGGCGTTTGTGACAGACTTAATCTGAAAGGATCTCAATGAAAAAATACGTTTGTGATGTTTGTGGCTACACATACGACCCGGCAACAGGAGACCCGTCTAACGGCATCGTTCCGGGAACGGCTTTTGAAGACCTGCCGGACGACTGGTGCTGTCCGGAATGCGGCGTGGGCAAAGATCAGTTCTCGCCGCTCGGATGAGTCACGGCACAATCTCAAAATGCCTTGCCGGTTCTGGTCAATTGTTTATGCTCGCCAGCTCATCAAACAAAACGTTGTTTGGTAAGTTTCCCGTAGGCCTCAAAGTATTTTTCTCTGGTTTTCGCCACCACCTCGTCAGGTAACACCGGCGCTGGCGGCTGGTGATTGAACCCGACGCTGTCCAGCCAGTCGCGCACATACTGTTTGTCAAGGCTGGGCGGATTGGCGCCGACGGCATAACTCTCCTGTGGCCAGAAACGGCTGGAGTCGGGTGTCAAGACCTCGTCGGCCAAGACCAGACCGCCTTGGGTGTCCTCACCGAACTCGAACTTGGTGTCCGCAATGATGATACCGTTGTTTGCCGCGTAGTCCGCCGCCTTTTTGTAGCACAAGACCGAAAGCTCAGACAACCGACGCGCTTTTTCATCTCCCAGAGCCTTCACCAGCTCTCCGGCGCTAACCGGCAAGTCGTGCTCGCCTTGTTCCGCCTTGGTGCTGGGAGTGAACAGAGCCGCATCCAGCTTGGAAGCGTTTTGGTAGCCGACGCGCAATTTCATGCCGTTGACCGTACCGTGCTTCTGGTACTCTTTCCACCCCGACCCTGTGAGATAACCGCGCACAATACACTCAAACGGGATGATCGAAACTTTCCTGACCAGCATTGAGCGTCCGCGCAGATCATCTTTGACCGGCTGCAGCACATCAGGATACGCATCGACTTCTGCGGTGATAAGATGGTTGGTCAACCCCTCCAGCAAGCCGAACCAAAATGCGCTCAAACTGTTTAGGACGCGTCCCTTGTCCGGTATGCCGTTCGGCATCACAACGTCGAACGCGCTGATCCGGTCGGTCGCCACCAGCAACATTTGGTCGCCGAGATCATAAACGTCACGCACTTTGCCACGTTTGGGTGCCGGCAAGCCAGGCACCGAACTTTCAATCAAAGCATGGTTTTTGTCGTAGAGCATAGATCCTCACTGATTTAAATAGCTGATATTTTAGCGGAAAAAGTGCCGGAAAAACATACATCAGTAAAAAATTTTCTGCCGCCACAAGCAGCTTTGTTCTGTTATAATAAATGCCACTATGACGGACTACAAACAGTTTCAAATTTTGTTGCGCACCACTGGCGCTTATGCCACCCCGCCGGAAGATCAGCGCGCCACGCCTGCCCGCATTAGTTCCATAAACTCTTTTATGTACGCGTTCACGATCATCCGTATCGTTGTACGCTGCGCGTGGAACCACCTGTTAAGGCGTTTCGATTATGAGCGCTGGGCTGACATCTGCTCCGCTTCGATACGTTTCGCCGAACGGCTGGGAGCGACCGTCACTTTCGAAGGTTTTGAACAGCGCAGCGCTTATGAGGGACCGGTCGTTTACGTCTCTAATCACATGAGCACACTGGAGACCATGGTCTACCCCACCTCTTTAAACGCCTTCGGCAAGCTGGCCATCATCCTTAAAAAAAGCATCGAGGACATCCCGTTCGCCGGCGCAGCCGCGCGCGCGGTCGGATCGATCGCCGTTACCCGCAAGAACGCCCGGGGCGATCTGGTCACGGTTTTAGAACAAGGCGCCAAACGTCTGGCTGACGGCAGTTCAGTGCTGATTTTCCCCCAGGGCACCCGGCAAGCGGTCTTCGATGCCAAACGCTTCAACACTTTGGGCGCCAAATTGGCCGAACGGGCAAAGGTGCCGCTGGTACCGCTAGCCGTCCGCACCGATTTTCTTCAGACCGGTATAATGATCAAGGATTTCGGCATCGTTGACCCTAAGAAACCGATCTTATTCGCCTGCGGCCCGGTGCTCATGCCTGAAATGGGCGCAAAAAAAATGCACGCTCAGAGCGTTTCCTTCATCGAAAGCCGCATCAAGGCTTGGGGCATGCCGGTAGCCGACACCTTACAAAACCAGGAATAGTTATTATGCGGTATGCCATCGTGTCGGACATTCACGCCAATATGGCAGCTTGGCGCACGGTCTTAACCGACATCGCCGACCTGCGCACCGACAAGATCATTTGCCTGGGCGATATTCTGGGCTATGGCCCCGACCCCATCGAAGTGCTGGAGTCGGTCTACCAGCTTGTGGACGTTACGGTGCAGGGCAACCATGATGCCGCTGTCTGCCGCAGCATGGCCACAGATTCTTTCTCCGGACTGGCGGCTGATGCCGTTTCCCATAGCCGGGAAAAACTGGCCCCGGCCGCTCTGCAATGGTTAAGCGCTCTGCCGCTGACCCATGACGAGCCGGACTTCAGGTGCGCCCACGGCGACTTTTCCGACCCACCATCTTTTCGATACATCGTCGAGCCTACGGAGGCGCTTCCATCTTGGCGTGCCACTAAGGAGCAACTGCTTTTCGTGGGGCATTCGCATGTGCCTGGCGTCTTTGTGATCGGTGCCAGCGGGACACCGCACTTCATTCCGCCTTGCGATTTCGAATTAGAGCCCGGCAAACGTTATATCGTCAACCCCGGCAGTGTAGGATATCCGCGCGCGGGCGACGGCCGCTCTTCATACTGCATTTATGACAGCTCGCCGGCTTCGGTGAGTTTCCGTCAGCTTCCTTTCGACAGCGCCGGACTGCGGCAGGCTCTGATCAGCACCGGCATGCGCGATGATATCTGGTTACGCCAGAAGGAACTTCTGCAAAAACTCCCCGCGCTGCGCGAAAAAGTTTCCTTCTCTAAAACGCCGCCTCCTGTTCCCAGCCAATCACAACCGGCCTTGGCGGGGGTTTGCCCGAAACAAAACCGCCGCAAAAAGTATTCGCGTACTATAGCCGCAATGCTTGGCGCCGCCTCGCTGATCGGTCTGCTGATAGCCCTTTCATCCTTAATATATGGAGGCAAACGCGCTTTTGCCGAGCATACCCCGAGTTTCACCGTGCCCGAATTCGAATTGCCTGCCATCGTTGCCTATCCGCTTATGCCGCCCGACAAGAACCTGCTGCCGCCTCTGCCGCTCTCCCCCACTCCTCCAGAGCGTTTTGCAAACTGGCGTTATGCTCTCGACAATCTCGCAAAGCAGTCTTTTAATACCGGGCTGCGGGAAGGCGCGTCAACTTTGGTCGTGCGCCATCATGACCTTCAGAATTTCTCCCTTGAATCACCCCTGATCAATCTTAACGGCACCGGCCTTGGAGCTCTGCGTATGCGCGGCATGATCCGCAAGCATGATGACTTCAACGGTTCGGTTTTCTATCAGGTCGTCACCTACATACGTGACTCCGAAGGGGAACCGCGCCAACACAGGATAGAAGCGTTCGAGATGCGTACCGCCAGAAGGAAACTGTCACCGCCGGGAGCCGAGCGCAACGTGCGCGTTAAGTTGGCTAAATCGGTCAGCCACGCGCGCTTTCGCATCGAAGCGGGCTTTGAAGGCACACTGGAAATTGAACAGCCGTATCTGTCCGGCGAAATAAAGGTAAAGTGAAACATGATCAAAGAAATACCCGACGAAGTATGGGCGTTCGATTGCGAATGGGTGCCTGACCTGCAGGCTGGACGCCTGCTCTACCGATTGCCGGAAGACTTGCCCGACCTGGAGATCCTGCGGATCATGTGGGAACAGGGCGGTGCCACGGCAGAGAACCCACAGCCTTTTCTAAAAACCATCCTTTGCCGGGTGGTGTCGATCGCAGCCGTCATCCGCCAGGCAATGCCGGACGGCCAAATAAAACTTTTCATGAATTTCCTGCCTGACCAGCCGGACAACCCCGACCAAGACGAGAAATATATCTTAAGCCGTTTTTTGGACAACCGACTCGCAAAAAACAACCCGCAACTGGTTGGTTTCAACTCCCGTAATTCAGACCTGCGGATACTGACGCAGCGCTCGATCACCAACGGCCTGTCACTGAAATCGCTCTGTGTCAGGCTTGACGCCAAACCTTGGGAGAGCCGGGATGTGGACCTAATGGAGCTGGTCAGCGGTTTCGGCCGCAACTATGCCGTATCGCTTAATGAACTGGCAACGCTTTGCGGTATCCCGGGCAAACTGGACACCTCCGGCGACGATGTTTGCGGATTATGGTACACAGGCCAGCGCCGGAAAATCGTCGAATACAATTGCTTCGACGCGCTGACCACTTACCTGGTATGGCTGCGTCTGGCTTTTTTCTCGGGATGTTTCACATCGGAAGAGTACGTCCAGGAACAAAAGCTGGTCAAGGCTATGCTTGAAGAGCGCAGCCAAAAGCCCGAGGGTGCGTTTTTGACAGTCTATCTGGAAACTTGGCGCGACCTCAAGCTGAGAACCGGGCAAAGCGGCGACGGCTTGTTCGGCGAATGATCTTACAGCACACCGCGTTTGCTGGCCTGGTAAAACTCGATCAGACGCTTTATCTCCGGCAGTTCCGCCACTTCATAACGTACCCGCTCTAAAGCCTGTGTGCGGTTCAAACCCTCGCGGTAGATCAGCTTGAATGCCTCCTTTAAGGCTGAACGCACCTCGGCAGGGATACCGCGACGCTTCATGCCCACAATGTTCGGCCCCAGCACGTGCGCGTCCTGCGTGTAGCTCTCAACCAGCATATACGGCGGACAGTCCTGACGAACCCGCGAACCGCCGCCGAGCATCGCATGCGTCCCGATTCGGCAGAACTGATGCACCCCAGCCATACCGCCGATGATCGCGCAGTCCTCCACCGTGACCTCGCCGGCCAAGGTGGCTGCGTTGGACATGATGACATGATCGCCGACGGAACAGCCATGCGCGACATGGCAATACGCCATGATCAGGCACCCGCTGCCGACACGCGTTACCTCGCCGAGCTTGGTGCCGGAATGCACTGTGCAAAACTCACGCAACACATTGTTGTCACCGATTTCAACATAGGTCACATCGCCTTCATTATACTTCAGATCCTGCGTCTTGGTGCCCACGCATGCGAAAGGAAAAATCTCGCATTTTTTGCCTATGGTCGTGTGTCCCGCCACATAGGCGTGCGCCTGCACTACCGTGCCAGCGCCGATCTTTACATCAGCCCCGATAATCGCATATGCCCCTACTTCGACATCACTGTCCAACTGTGCGCCTTTTCCTACAATCGCTGCCGGATGAATCTTAGCCATACTTGCTCCTTCTCATTTCGGTGGTTCTGTCAAAAGTTTTCAACCTGCTTTCACTTGAAAGGGTATATCCTTTTCATGTCCGCATAACCGAGACATCAAATGCAACTGGGAAAATGACATAACTCCTTGCCGTTCAACTTCTGGAATCTTTGTGATTCACTTTGTTGAATCTCAAAGATTCTTAGGAATCAGGTAGGCGGCCAACAGGCCGCAGGCCGCCACCGGCAGCCACAAGAGCACATACGGCCGCGCGGCATCCACCTTGTCCAAAGACCGCATCAGTATCACGCACAGGTAAAACACCAGCGCCACAGTCAGACTGATTGCCATGCCGACAGTCGATTCCTTGCGGTGGGTACGTATGCCCAACGGCACGCCGACCAAAACAAAACAGATCGAGGCAAAGGCATAAACCAATCTGATGTGATACTCCGTGCGTGTAATGCTTAACAGTTTTCTCCTGATAGCCGGCGTGTACCCTTCCACATTCAGGCGCAAATCGTCTATGACCTTTCTCAATTCATTATAACGCAGATCTTTTTCCTTGCGCTGGTATGTGCGCCTGTGCATAGCGTCGGGAATAGTATGGCGGAAACGTTCCGCCACGGCCACCCCGACTTGCCCGACCTCCATCGGATCAACCCTGACCTTATACATGTCCAACACAACATCCGCTCCGTTGGTAGAGACCAGTGCCTTATCGGCACGTATCTCCCGCACCCCGCCCTTATTGCTGTAATCAAACACCAGCAGATCATGCAGCCAGTTGCCTTGCTTGCGTTGAAAGAAGATTTTGTAATCCGGAAAATCATCGATCATCCTGCCGGGCTCAAGCAGTTCCAGCCCTACATCCACACTGATCAGAGACTTCAGGTTACGGCTAACCTCATGACTGCGCGGCACAATCTCGTTGTTGACGTATAAGCCCAGAGCCATGCACGCCAAGCCCACCAGAATCGGCCACTTCATTATGCTCACCAGATTCACGCCGCACGCGCGCATCGCCGCGATTTCACTATCCGCCGAAAGCCTGCTGAAAACCAGCAGCGAACTGACCAGAAGGGAGATAGGCACAGTCAGCGTCAGCGTCCCCGGAAACCCCACCAACATGAAAAGCCCGATCGCGTGAGCGGGCAGTCCTTGAATTATCAACTGGACTATCCTTACCAGTAAACCAATCGTCAAGACAAAGGATAAAACCAGCCAAGATAAAAAAAAGGCCGCGAGAAACGATTGCAACACATATCTCTCTATAATTTTCATCCGACACCCATTGTAGCAAAACAAAGCAAAAGGCCGCAAAAGAAACACCTGTTTCCTTGCGGCCTTTTTTTGTTCGTCTTGGATAGACTTCTAAAGCCAGTGCTACGGCTTCACATATTTGACTTTGTCGGCATTAGTACCCGCACCGCGTATGTAGACCTCCACTCTGCGGTTCTCAGGATTGCCGTTAACCAGATCCGGCTGTACCTTGGGGCGACTAAATCCGTAGCCCACTGCCGTCAGTTTGCCGTCCTGCACACCTTTGCCAACCATGTAGGACAACACCGCCTGAGCACGGCGCTCCGAAAGATCCTGGTTGTACTTCTCAGACGAGCGCGTGCGCCGGTCGGCATGACCCTCGATAACCGCCGTGGCCTTAGGATTACGCGTCAGCACCCGCACCACATGATCCAAATCATCGAAATACTCGGACTTGATCACCGTTGTGTCATAATCGAACTGTAAGTAAACCTCGAACAACATCAGGTCGTCGGCAGGATCCAAAGGATTGGTCTTGTCCTCTATAACCTCATGCCCGTCAGCCACACCGCCGCCGTCCGTGTCACGGTTCAGCGGATCAGTCTTGTGGATTTTTACTTCGTTACCATCGGAAAGACCGTCGAAATCCGTGTCCGGGTTCAGCGGATCAGTCTTGTAGGTTTTGACCTCCTCATAATCCGTCAACCCGTCTCCGTCCGTGTCCTTGTTGAATGGATCCGTGCCGAGCTTGGCCTCTTCCTCGTCTGTCAGGCCGTCGCCATCCGTATCCTTCGGGAGCCCGGCCAGCGCTCCGGACCCGTCGCCGAGACCCGAACCGCCGCCGAAACGGTAGACCACGCCCGCGTCGAGCGTGTAGTACATCTCATGCGTCTTCTCCACAGACATCAAAGCCCTGGCGTCAGCGCGCAAAGATATGTTGTCAGTCAGATGATACATCGCGCCGATGCCGGCCCGCGGGCCAGTCAAGGTCGAGCGATCACCCTCGTCGAACACGTTGCGGTCAGCCATGTACACTGCCCAGCCGGCAGACAGGAACGGATCAAAACGGTTATAACGGTCGTAATGGTAGAGAGCGTCCAAACCCAGTCCGTAAAGACGCTGCTTCTTTTGCGTCCAACGGCCATTGCTGGTCATGTTGGGCGCGAAAGCAAACTCTCCCTCTGTCGACCAGTGCTCGGTGAGATCATAACCCAAACGCAAGGACAAATTCAGCCCCGTGTCAATCGGCTGGTTCCCCTCCGGGAACAACATCCCCACTCCTGGATTTACATACCACCGCGGCGCATCCGTGACTTCATTGGCCATTGCCGAAAAGCTCACAGCCGCCAAACAAACCGAACCGATCAATAATCCTCGAACATTTACTCTCATAAAACCTCCTATTAGTTTTAAAAACAGAAATAGTTTAGTACGTTGCGGTGTATCTTGCAACCATAAAAATAAAAAATTACAACTTTTTAAATCTATTACAAAAAAAGATCCGCCACGTCCCCAACGTGGCGGATCATCAAACGCATACTCTCGGCCTCATATATTGCCACAAACTGCGTTAACTTGTGCTCATTCCAATTGTCCGATCCTGGCGGCTCAAGGGTTTAAACCCTTGTTTTACCGACTTTATTGCCTAACACATTAAAGTCGCTGTTGGTATAATCCGCAGAAGCCGTGCCAGAACCAGCTTTATAGTTCCCAAACCCTGTCGCCCGGGCGTTTGCTGGTTCTGAAAGCGCACACGCTGCGACCGCCTGCCTTCAATATCACCTCATCGCCCGAATGCTCCAGCCGCATGCCGACACCGTAGCGGCCGCGTAAGATGTTGGCGACCAGCAGCGCTTTCTCAAAACCGTCGCCGCGCCGGAAATTCCAGACCTCATCCGGCTGGGCCATGCGCGCCGGCCCGTCGTAAACAGACTCGTCCGGCCATGACCCCACCAGCGCGACCAAAGCCTCCTCTGTCAAACCTTTCCCGCCTTCGACGCTCACCGGATTACGCTCCAACGCCGCTTTGGCGAAAGGCCGATATGACGTGCTGGCCAGATCACGCCATGTATAAAAAGCCAGATTCGCTGTCAAGCTGCTGCCGCGCAATGACTCCAAGCGCCTGACCACATCTTCCCGCTCCATGTCGGTCGTCAGCTTCAAGGGCTCCGCCTCCCGCTCGAAAGACAAACCATCCTCCGCCGGCAGACGCGGTTCAGTATGGCAAAAGCGCGTCAACTGTTCGACCATCTCGGTTGCGCTCATGCAGATATCGCCAATCCGCTTCTTCAGCACACCCATATCTTCAGGATCGTCAAGGTTGATGGTACGCTCCGCCACGAACTCCTCAATGTCGTTCAGCACTATCTTGAAAGGACAGCAAGAGGCGTCAAAAGTTTCCAGCGGTATCATCGCCAAAATTTTTTCGCGCGTGCGGTCGGTGACTTTATACGGGCTGTCCTGCTCGAAACTGAACACCTTTTCCAGCGCAATGTAGCGGTTGATGCCGCGCACAGGCCAACGCAAAACAAAACACTGCCGGCATTGCGGGTTCTGACGCAAAAAGTTGCCGAGTATCTCGGGTGTCAGCGGCACTTTAAGATATGAACGCAATTTACTTTCAAAGTCGGCGTAAGCCGCCGGATCAATGGTGGCCCGGCGCTGCAAGGTGTGTATCCAACCGCTGATATGCGAAACCACGGTCACCTGTTCGTTCTCCAGCGCGCGGCGCGCCTGACTGGAAATCTGCGTGCCGTTAAACCACATGGCCTTGGTCACCAGCCGCCGGTTGTTGATCAGAATGCCGTCATCAATATCCACGAAATTCTGCGAGTGCAGCGGCGTGGCCATCAGAAAATTTTTATCCAGCGGGATGCCTGCCACCACATAAAGCGCCGCCGCGTAAAGCGCCGCCAGCGAAACGCATTCACCAGCGCCGGTCTCAAACCCATCGCGGTGCTTGAAAGCGTCCATGGCCTCCACGGTCTCGGTCTTCCAATAAGGAATAATGCTGGAATCGTACTTGTCCAGACCGAAGTGCGTCCTTATGTCGATGTCGAAATAGTGGGAATCGCCCTCATAGCCGAACAGCGCGTTGGACCGGGTGAGTTCCTCGGTGTCGACAATCCCGTCGAAACGCTCAAGCTCGCGCTGCTGCGACGTGAGCCCCCATGTTTCAAGGTCCAAGTTGAAAACATAGTGATCCATAATGTACTGCTTCAGCCTCTGCAGACGCCGGTATGGCCTCATCTTGCGGATGCCATTGAACCAGGGGTCATCCCTCCACTTCGGTTGCGCTGAAAAAGTCGGCTGCCGATGGGCGCCTGTGGCCGCCATGTCCC
>CAZKZI010000086.1:0-14263 GCA_964557205.1 uncultured Lentisphaeraceae bacterium | reverse complement strand
TGTCGACGTAACAGCGGATCATCATATTCGATCCGATCGAAGGATGCCCGGGATGGAACACACATTCCGCCTTACGCACAACCACATCCGCAGGCGGAGGAGATATGCGGATATTGTCAAAAGTAGCATAATTAGAGTCGTATGTAACACTGCTGTCGACTACTACAACATCTAAACGTCGCATCCTGAGTCTTATAGGCAAATAATAATTAAAATGATTAACATATCTCAAAAAATCATGTGGTTGTGTAGCCCAAGAAGATGATTGCGCGTCCAAATAAATGTTTGTAACAGTTTGCCAAACATACACCAAGTTTGCTGTTTCGGCAGCTAACATTATATTCGTCGGACATCCTGTCAGATCAACCATGTTAGTTGTGATTTCCAATGCCACCGTTACAGCATCTATGCAATTTATCGCATCAAAATAGATTGTGCCTATTCCATTTGTAAAAACTGGGGAATAGAAACAAGCATTAGTCGAGTTCGCCATTGCGGACTGACAATTGTCTACCGTTTCAGGCGGAATTTCACGCCCATGATTGATAGGCGTCCCATTACGACAATCAATAAAACTCCACCCAAAAATATTCGTATGGATCGTTCCGTCTCTTAACCACTGGTTGGCTTTTCCCGACGGCCTAGGTAGCCCATCGTGTGTCCACACCGACGTGTCCTCGTAATCGTCGAACAACAGTATCCGGTCGGTAGTCAAAGTGTCAGTCGGCCATGCCAGCCCGGAACACCAAGCCGACATCACCAATGCCAACACAAACACTCTGCAAAACCATTTCATCTGAAACTCCCGCCTATCTGCCCAAAGTTACGCACCCGTCCTGACAAGCACCCGGTCTCTCGTCACTTCATTATGCGCCTCAGCTCCTGAGTAATCTCATATCCGTTACACAGCAATCTCGTTAACTCTTTAATATCGCTGTCCGACGCCCCTCTTGGCTCTATCAGGACATCCACTCTTCCGTCAGCGAAAGCGACATGCGCGGCAAAGCGTTTTCCGCCGCCCGCCCCTCCACGCGATCCGCTGACCTCATGGTTGAAGCCGATCATCTCTTCAGTCGCGTTGCCGGAGGTGTAACCATCGATCTTGGTCTCAAGAACACTATCCGCCCCCTTCTCCGACTTGTCGATCTTCCTGGCCGGCAGCTCCGCGAACATCAGAAGGTTGCCGGCGCTGCCGCGGGCCGAAAGCGACGCGGTTCCGCGATTGGCAACAGCCCTGTTGGAACACTTTCCGTTTCCAGCATCGGCATAACCGAAATAACTGTTCATCACATAGGAGCGTAGAGCCTTTGCCCCTGCACTCCGGGCGTATGCCCGGTAAACGTCACAGCAGTAGGTGGACAAGTCCCGACCCACATATTTCCACAAAGCGCCATCTTCTATCGACTCGTAAGCCACGCTATGCGCCTCACTCTCACCGATCTGGGCATAAAAACGCGATGTGCTCATGCTTCCGGCTTGCGGTGTGCTGTTAGGCCAACTGCCCGAGCCGGTCCAGGCGACCCACCCGCCCTCGCGGTTATTCCAATGGTTAAGCTCGTAAATAGGCTCTCCGGTGTCGACTCTGAACACCTCACAATATTCAAAAGAACCAGCCGCAGGTACTACCCCATGGTCAATGCCGTAATTAAGCGCCGCCTGCGCAAGGTTCCGCAGGTTAGCCTTGCAGCGCATTGACTGGCCGATGGCCCTTGCCTTGGTGACCTGCGTGGTCAGCGCCGCAGCCAGAATCCCCAGGATGGAAATCACCACCAGCAACTCCACCAAGGTGAACCCTCTTTTTTTCCTGAAAAGCATAATGAACCTAATACCCTTTTGATACTTCTTATTTTCGCCCTTATCGGTGCCGGTGGCAAGGGTTTTTACCGGACACCGCCAATCTAATCAACTTTAGTCGGCCAAAACCCTAAAAAAACACTCCGCGTATTGACAAGCATGTTCTATTTTAATAGATTAATAACGTTTTTCAACCGGGGGATTAGCTCAGTTGGTTAGAGCACTTGCTTGACATGCAAGGGGTCGGTGGTTCGAGTCCACTATCTCCCACCAGTTTTTATAGTCAGAAGACCTCAAAAACTCCAATGTTTTGAGGGTTTTTGCTTTTCAGGCGTGATTGTCCAGTTTCGAGGAGTACCATAGCTCAGCAACTATCAACCAGCATTGCTGCACGCCACTTGTTGGGTTGAGGCGCAGCTTCACCAGTGTTCCATCAGTCCAAGCCATTTTTTCTTTTGACCAAGCTTAAGGCAGTAATATCATGAGCATAATTGAAGAGATCAAAAAACTGCAAAAGGAACGCGATGCCGTGATTCTCGCGCACAACTACCAACCGGGCGAGGTTCAGGACATAGCGAACTTCGTCGGCGATTCGCTGGAACTGGCACGCAAGGCCACGGACATCCACACATCTGTCATCGTTTTTTGCGGCGTTCACTTCATGGCCGAAACCGCGGCCATCCTCAATCCAGACAAAACCGTGCTGCTGCCGGCCCCGGACGCGGGCTGCCCGATGGCCGACATGATCACCAGCGACCAACTGCGCGAGATAAAGGCAAAACACCCGGGCGCTAAAGTCTTGTGCTATGTGAATAGCACCGCAGAGGTTAAAGCCGAAAGCGACATCTGTGTGACCTCCGCCAACGCCGTGGCAGTGGCGCGGAGCCTGCCGCCTGACCAGCAGATCGTTTTCGTGCCCGACCGACACCTCGGCTCTTACACCGCCGAAAAATTGGGGCGTGAATTTATTCTCTGGCCGGGCTACTGTCCTACCCACGCTCGCATCAACGAAAAACATATAAGCGACGCAAGGTCAGCCTTTCCTGGCGCACCGGTGCTGGTGCATCCTGAATGCCCAAAACCCGTGCGCGACGCGGCTGACGCGATCCTCTCTACCGGCGGCATGTGCCGTTATGTGCAGGGCCGCACGGAACACGCCTTTGTCATCGGCACCGAGACCGGCATCCTGCACCGGCTGAGAAAGGAGAACCCGCACACCGAGTTCTACCCACTCTTGGAACAGGCCGTCTGCCCCAACATGAAAAAGATCACGTTGGAAAAAATTCTCTGGTGTCTCCGTGACATGCACCCCGTGATTACCGTGCCTGACAACGTCTCTGTACGCGCGCGACGCTCGATCGACGCCATGCTCGCCGTGAACTGACCACAGGAAAACGCCGCCATGAAATTCAAATCCTTTCCTGACCCTGTCCTACGCTACGGGCCGGCTTTATTCATGCTTGCCGCCATTCCGGCCCTTTCGCTGCTGCCTGCCAGACTGTTCAAACCTCTGGCAGCAGTGCCGCGGTTGCCCGGTGCCGACAAGATCATACACGCTTTGCTGTATGCAGCATTGGCTCTCTCGTTCTTCCGCACGCTGCCTGCCGCCACGCGTGGCCGCTGGTTCGCAGCCGCATCCATCGCCGGTGTAGCCGCGCTCTATGGTCTAGCCATGGAATTATGCCAGCGCCATCTGACAAGTAGCCGATCTTTTGATATACTTGATGCAGTAGCCAACACTGTTGGCGCATTGGCATACTCGGCCATCGCCTGCTCATGGTATCGACGGCGCATCCTAAACAACACTGCACCATGACCGACAACTTGAACAATGTCCTTTTTCTTGATCCTCAGGAGCCAGACGATGACGGCTGCACCCCAACTCAGCCCCGTCAGCCGCTAGCCGCACGCATGCGTCCCCTGTCCTTGGAAGAGGTTGTAGGGCAAGACCACATTCTCGGACCGGGCAAACTGCTGCGCCGCGTCATCGAGGCCGACCGTTTGACCAACCTGATCCTTTTCGGCCCGCCCGGTTGCGGCAAGACCACGCTGGCCGAGGTGATCGCGCGAGTCACGCAGCATCGCTTCGAGCGCACCAGCGGGGTTTTGTCGAACGTGGCCACCCTGCGTAATATCTGCGAGACCGCCAAACTTCACAAGTCCAGCCGCGGAACCGTGCTGTTCGTGGATGAACTCCACCGATTCAACAAGGCACAGCAGGACGTGCTCTTGCCTTATGTGGAAAACGGCACTGTCACCCTGATCGGCGCCACCACCCACAATCCCAATATTTTCATAAACAGCCCGCTAACCTCCCGCTCACTGGTTTTTGAACTGCGCCCGCTGGATGAGGCATCGGTCGCCACGCTTTTGCATCGCGCCATTGCGGACAAAAGCCGCGGTTTGGGCAACCTGAACTGCCAAATCGAATCGGAAGCGGTCAACTTTCTGGCGACCATCTGCGACGGCGACGGACGCCGTGCGCTGACAGCCATAGAAGTCGCTGCGCGCTCCACCCCCGCTGACAATAACCGGGTGATACATATCACTCGACCCGTCATGGAAGAATGTGTCCAGCGCAAGATGGTTCTTTACGATAAGGACGAAGACGGCCACTACGACACAATCTCGGCTTTCATCAAATCGGTGCGCGGCTCTGACCCGCATGCCGCCGTGTATTGGCTGGCAAAAATGCTGGAGGCTGGCGAAGACCCCCGTTTCATTGCGCGCCGCCTGATCATACTGGCATCCGAAGATATAGGAAACGCCGATCCGCGCGGACTTACCGTGGCAGTCGCAGCCATGCACGCGGTAGAGTTCATCGGTATGCCCGAAGCCCGCATCACACTTGCGCAAGCCACCACCTATCTGGCGACCGCCCCAAAGAGCAATGCCGCTTATCTTGCCGTGGAAGAGGCGCTTCAGGATGTCCGCTCCGGCCGGCTGATGGCAGTTCCCGAGCACCTGAAAAATGTGCATGTCGAGGCGATCGGACGTGAGGGACTCGACGACCACTATAAATACCCGCACGATTTCGACCAGCATACGGTCAGTCAGAACTACCTGCCGGTTGACAAGTGCTACTACCGCCCCACCGCGCTGGGTTACGAAGACACCATCGGCAAACGCATGGAACACTTCAAAAGCCTTAAGCACAGACAGGCCGCTGCCAGCAAGCATCCAAAATCCACATGAACACACAAAGGAAATCATTGCAATGATTACAAAACTACACATACCGGGATTCATTGACTTGCAGGTTAACGGATTCGTCGGAGTTGACTTCAACGCTGATTCGCTCACCGAAGAAAGCTTTATCCATGCGGGCCACACCTTGATCGAACGCGGAACTGCCGCCTTCATGCCGACACTCATAACCAACAGCAAGGATAGGATACGCCGTAATCTCAAAATTATAACTGGAGCCTTGAAGAAAGACGCGCAGCTCGCACGCCATATTATCGGCCTGCATCTAGAAGGCCCTTTCATATCTAAAGCGCCCGGCGCGGTCGGCGCCCACGACCCGGCCGCCGTGCATACACCGGATCTCGCATATTTCGACCGTCTTTATGCCCATTCACAGGGCATGTTGCGGTTGCTCACCATCGCGGCGGATTCTTGCGGCGCGGCACAGCTCGCCGCCCATGCCGTCAGCCGTGGCGTTGCGGTGTCATGCGGTCATCAACTCGCGGCTCCAGGCGAACTGGCAAGTCTGGCGGACGCCGGTGCAAAAGCCCTGACCCACCTCGGCAACGGCTTGCCGAATATGGTCCACCGCCACAACAACCCGCTCTTGGCCGGGCTGGCCGAAGAGCGCCTGCAGGTCATGTTCATACCCGACGGCCACCATCTTCCGCGCCATGTTCTCAAAGTGTTCGCGCGCGCCGCCGGTCCCGACCGGCTGATCGCAACCAGCGATGCCGCCTCGCCGGCCGGTCTGCCGCCCGGAACCTACGACGTGCTGGGCAACAAGGCTGTGCTGGAACCCGACGGACTTCTGCACAACCCTGAGAAAAAATGCCTTGTCGGTTCTTCATTCACCATGTTGCAGTGCATGAATGTTTTGCACAATCTCGGACTTTTCACGCTGGAGGAAATGCTGCGCATCGGATTTTACAACCCGCTCGCCCTGATCCGTGTTTCAGAACAGGAGATACCAACCTGCCGTTACGGCTTGAACTTCTCTGATACAAAAGGATTCGCACTCATCTGATTCGCACCCACCGCAATAGCCGCTCGAAACCCCGCGGCTTCTTTGCTATTCTGTTATTTTTATGCGTTACCGCCCCAAGCACATCTTTGAATATCTCTTCTTGCGCATGTTCGCAGCAGTCATCAACACCTTGCCTTACCGCATGGCGCTCACGGTCGCTTGGCTTTGGGCTTTTTTCGCTTTCCACGTCATCCGTTTCCGCCGGGTCGAGACCTTACGCCGCATACGCGAGGTCTTCGGCCAGGATTTTCCCGCGTGCCAAGCCCGCCGCATAGCATGGATATCCATGCGCAACATGGCCTTCAACATTGTCGAGATGATGCGGGCCGACTCGATCGATCTGGACTGGATCAACCGCCACATACCCGGCTTCAGCCAAGAGATTCCAGCCGTCAGAGCGCTGATTGAAAAGCACGGCGGGGCTGTCATAACCGTGCCGCACATGGGCAACTGGGATTTGGCTGGTTGGGCCTGTAACCGGCACGGCATCAAAATGTTCAGTGTCGCCGCCAAGCAGAAGAACCCGCTGGTCAACAACTGGATCAACCGTCATCGTGAATCAGGCATGACCGTGCTCGAGCGCGGCGGCGGGACACTAAAGCAGATCGTGAAACTCCTGCGCTCCGGCAACGTGCTGGCGATTCTGCCGGATGTCCGCGTCTATACACCGGACCTTGAGATACCCTTCCTGGGCAGCGTCGCCAACGTCGGCCGCGGCATGGCCATGTTCGCCATCACCGCCAAAGTCCCGGTCATACCCGCGCTCTTGTGGCGAAAGGGCTGGACACAGCACGGCTTCGAACATCTGCCCGCCATCTTCCCCGACCCGACACTCGACAAGGCGCAGGATGCCCGCCGCATCACCGAAACTGTCCTAGCCAGAGTGGACGAGGCGATTCGCAAGACACCCGAGCAATGGTTCTGGTATAATAAACGCTGGATTTTAACTCCTGTTCATAAACCACAAAAAAGCGGCGCGGAACATGCCGCGGATAGCAAAGGGCAACCCGACACATGATACGGATCAACGAAAACTACGCTAAACTCCAGTCATCCTATCTTTTCTCGGAAATTTCCAAGCGCGTCAAGGCCTACCAGATCGAACATCCGGATAAACGCGTCATCCGTCTGGGCATCGGCGATGTCACGGAACCTCTGCCGTCCGCCTGCATCGAGGCGCTGCATAAAGCCGTGGACGACATGGCCACGCGTTCCAGCTTTCGCGGGTACGGACCGGAGCAGGGCTATGACTTCTTGCGTGAAGCTATCGCTCAAAACGACTACCAGGCACGCGGGGCCGCCATCGAAGCCGATGAGATTTTCGTCAGCGACGGCTCGAAGTGCGACACCTCCAACATTCAGGAGCTGTTTGCCGACCGCATAGCTATCGCCATTCCAGACCCGGTTTACCCGGTATACGTCGACACCAACGTCATGGCCGGACGCACCGGGCGCTCAGTTAAGGGGCGCTACAAGGGACTGGTATATTTGGATAGCACAGCCGAAAACGGTTTCGTGCCCTCCCCTCCTGAAATCCCGGTCGACTTGGTCTATCTCTGTTTTCCCAACAATCCGACAGGCGCCACCGCCACCCGAGCGCAACTCACCGCCTGGGTCGACTACGCCAAGGCCAACAAGGCATTGATCCTGTTCGACGCGGCTTACGAGGCGTTTATCCGTAACCCGGCCACTCCGCACAGCATTTACGAAATCGAGGGCGCGCGCGACGTAGCCATCGAATTCCGCAGCTTTTCTAAAACCGCCGGTTTTACCGGCACGCGCTGCGCCTTCACGGTCGTGCCCAAGAGTCTCATGGCCTGGACCAAGAAAGGTGAGTCCGTGCCGCTGCACCCGCTGTGGAACCGCCGCCACACAACCAAGTTCAACGGTGTCTCGTATCCGATCCAGCGCGCCGCCGAAGCGGTGTACTCCGAAGCAGGCAAACAGCAGGTCAAAGGTCTGATCGACTTCTACCTCTGCAACGCCTCGCTGATACGCGCCACCCTTTCAGATCTCTGCTACAGTATGACCGGCGGCGAGAACAGCCCCTACATCTGGGTCAATGTCGGCAAGGACTCCTGGAAATTTTTTGACCGCTTGCTGAAAAGCGCACAGGTCGTCACTACCCCCGGCGCCGGGTTCGGCCGCTGCGGCCAGGGCTTCATCCGCATCAGCGCCTTCAACAGCCGCGAGAACGTCGAAGAAGCCATGCGGCGCCTGCGCCAGACCATGCGGGCCTGACCTAACTGGAATATGACCTTTAACAAAGCCCAAAACTGTTCATCAAAACTATCAACTGACAAGGTGTGCAAATGAAAACCAGAAGTAATTGCGTATCAATTTTTATCGAGCTGACCGCTCTTTGCTGTTTAGGCGCAAGCGCCGCAGTAGCGGAGCCGGCCAATATTGTAGCGCAAGCGCTGTGTGAGCCGGTGCTTGAAAACGCGCATATGAACACCTACGACGCGGTTTTTACCATGGTCAAGAAGGCGGACACCGCCGCCGACAATGCGTTTCTGAGCCATACCTCGGAACGATCGCTGCGACGTCACCAGCGTAACTTGCGCGAGAGCCTTGTCAATTCTTTCGGCGGCTACCCTAAACGCACGCCGCTGAACGCGCGCGTGACCGGTGTGGTGCAACGTGAAGGTTACCGCATCGAGAAGGTCATCTTTGAGAGTCAGCCGGGCTTGTTTGTCACCGCGCATCTTTTTGTGCCCGAAGAGCGTCCCGAGCGCAAACCGCCCTACCCCGGCATTATGATCTGTTGCGGTCACAGCGACGAAGGCAAGGGTATCGCCGGATATCAGCGCGGCGCGGTGCTGGCTGCCCTCTCCGGTTTCGCTGCCTTGATATATGACCCGATCGATCAAGGCGAGCGACTGCAACTGCCCGGCAAGAACCCGCCCCACAATGTTCACGGTCATAACATCACGGGGGTCAGCGCCATGCTGCTAGGCTGGAACACCGCCCGCTTCCGCATCTGGGACGGCATGCGCGCCCTCGACTACATGCAGTCCCGCAACGATATCGACCCCAAACGTCTCGGCGTTATGGGCAACAGCGGCGGCGGCACGCTGTCCTCATATATCATGGCGCTGGACGACCGCATCGGCTCCGGCGCGCCATCGTGCTACATCACATCCTTTACCGAACTGTGCGACCATTGCGGCCCACAAGACGCCGAACAGAACTTCTTCGGCCAACTGGCTTTCGGTATGAACCACGCCGGCTACATTCTGGTACGTGCGCCGTCGCCGGTCTGCATCAACTGCACGCACGGCGATTCCTTTCCTTTTGCGGGAACCAAAAAAACTTTTGAAACTGCCGCAGAGGTTTTCAAACGTTTCGGCTGGAACGAGCGACTGGCCATGATCGATCTCCCGGGTCCTCACGGATGGCAGGAAGGCACGCGCGACGGTTCTGTCCAATGGATGCGCCGCTGGCTTAAAAATGACCTCCGCGCATTGCCGCTCGACCTGGATCAACTGCGGGAGACTAGCGCGAAATTCGATGAAAAAAAAGCCGACACCGGCATCGTCAAAAGAGATGCCTGGGTCACGGAAACCGGCCAAGTCCGCGACTTGCCTGGCTTCCGCTCGGTTTACGATATCATGCGGGATGAGTTGGCCCGGCTCGACAAAAAAAGGAAAGAGTATTCCCCCAAGAAACTCCGTAAGCTTGTGCGGACCACCGCAGACATTCGCGAAGCTGGCCAGATACCTTTTGAACGCTCGGTTTTAAGTGTAAAAGAACATGCCGGCATCAAAGAAATCCGCCAGGTTTTCGCGTTGCCGTCCGGCATCCGGGTTCCCGCCGTCTCTTTGTTTCCCGATAAACACTCGGCCGCCCCTGTCCTGATCGTCACCGGCGACGGCAAGTCCAATCAGGTCCAGACGGCGGAGCAATATCTGTCGGCAGGGCATCCCGTGATGGTGGCGGATGTCACCGGCACCGGCGAGATCGGCGGCATTAACCGCCGTTTTTATGGTTCCAAGCGCTCGGACGAAGGTGTGGGCGTGATGCTTTACCTTTTGGGCAAATCACTGGTGGGCATGCGAGCGGAAGACATAATCGTGTGCGCAAAGAGCCATGCTGAAGCTTGCGGGAACGCGCCTGTAACCATTTGCGCAGGAACCTCCACGATTGTCGCCGCCTATCACGCTTACGCGGCCGAGCCGCAGCTGGTCAACCGCATCGACACCGTCTCATCCATGCCGCTGGCATGGCGCGAAGTGGTGCGGGTCTCCGACCGTTACAACTTCGCAGACTGTGTGCAGAACGCGCTGCGGTTCTATGACTGGATCGATCTTTACACCCCGCCGAAAGAACGCTAACGAAGCTGCGCCTCAAACCGACAAGTGGCGTGCAGCAATGCTGGTGGATGGTGGATGGTGGATAGTGGCCTGCCGCCAGAACCTCCCCGCACGGTAGAGACAAGGGACGCCTCCAGTATCCAGTAACCAGAAAACGGTATCTTCAAATCTCACACCGCGAAGTATTTGGCGCGCGGGTGATGTGCGACAAGCGCCGAGGTCGTGTGCTCAGGCACCATAAGCATGTTTTCGGTTAAACTCACCCCAATCCGCTCGGGGTGCAGTATGGCGAAGACCGTTTTCTGAGCGTTTAGATCAGGGCAGGCCGCATATCCAAAACCGTAACGCGCCCCTTGATATGTTTTGGGCGGACGCCCTGCCGCTGTGTCCTCCGCACGCTCAATGCCGAGTTCGCGCCTCATCACAGAATGCCAATATTCAGCCAGCGCCTCGGTCAACTCCACCCCGAACCCGTGCGTCATCAGATAATCGTGGTAGCAATCGGCTTGGAACAGGTCGTGCGCCGCAGTGCCGAGCGCGTCGCCGATTGAAACGACGAACATGCCGATGATATCCCCGCCTTGCGCCTCACTCTTGAAATAATCAGCGATACAGAGACGCGAAGCTGTAGCCTGCCGCGGAAAACTGAAGACATTGGCAGTGCCGCCATCAAGCACAACCAGCCCGTCGCCACGACTGAAGCATCGGTAATAACCGTAGGCCACCTGCGGGCGGATCAGCTTGCCTTCAACCGCCTGTTCCAACAGCTTATCGAAAATCGGCTGCACGGTATCATTGATCATCTTGGCATATTCCGTGTCTGTCTTGTTCCCGCGCCGGTAACCCCAACGCCCGCGGAAAAGAACCTGACGGTTGACATGCGGCAACAACAGCGCGGGATCGATATCCTCGATATAACGCACACCTTCAAACGGTATGCCGGGCACCGGATTGTCACGGCTGACCGAAATCTCCTCGCGTACATTTTTTTTTGTCTTAACGGTTACGGCAGAAACAATTTCGGTTGATTTCAAAGTGCCTGCTTCATGCTCTCGCACGGCTTTGAGACCGTCAAATGCGTCCTGGCAATAGACCACCGGAGCACCGTACGCCGGTGCGCATTCTTCAGCCACAAACTTTGGTGTCAGGGCCGCACCGCCCAAAAGCACCGGCTGTGTCAATCCCGCTTCACGGTATTGCCGCAGACTGTCACGCATAACCAGAGCCGATTTAACCAGCAGCCCGCTCAAGCCGATGATATCCACTTTAATTTCACGCGCCTTTTCTATGATGGTCTCAACCGGAACCTTGATGCCAATATTGTAAACCTTGTACCCGTTATTGCTTAAGATAATGTCCACCAAGTTCTTGCCGATATCATGCACATCGCCCTGTACCGTTGCCAGCAATACCCGAATCTGACGTTTATCATCATCCTTGGACATCAACGGCTCCAATAGCAAAACAGCTTTTTTCATGACCTCGGCCGACTGCAGCACGAACGGCAGCAACAGTTCACCGCGCCCGAAAAGTTCCCCGACTTCCCTCATTGACGGCACCAGAATCTGATTGATGATATCCAAGGGCATCAAGCGCTCCAGAAGCATGGCTATATTATCATCCAGCCCGTCCTTATCGCCATCAACAACCTGCTTGAACAATGCCTTTTCCGCGCCGTCGAAACATTTTTCATCCGCCTCGTCCGCATTCGCGGATTTGGCGTTTTCAAAATATGTGATAAAACCTAAAAGAGGATCAGGTTTCTGTGCAGACCGACGGTCATGCAGCAAGTCGAGGCAAGCCTCGCGGTCGGCTGTGTCAATCCGAGCTAAAGGAACTATCTTGCCGGCATCAACAATAGCCGCATCCAAACCAGCCGCGACCGCCTCATGCAAAAAAACAGAATTCAATATCTTGCGGGCTGCTACGGGCAAGCCGAAAGATATGTTGCTGACGCCCAGTACCGTCGCCACTCCCGGCAATTCCGCCTTGATCGCAGTTATCGCCTGCAAAGTTTGCCGGGCCGCATCACGCAAAGATTCGTCACCGGAACCGACCGTGAAGGTCAGCACGTCGAACAGCAGGTCAGCGGGGCGCAGTCCGAATTCCCCTATTGCAATATCGTAAATCCGGCGCGCGACCGCGATCTTATCTTCTGCGGTCATAGCCATGCCCTTTTCGCTGATAGTCAGCGCCACAGTGGCCGCGCCGTATTTTTTCAAAAGTGCACAGACACGCCGCGCCGTCTTGCCGCCATCCTCAAGATTGATGGAGTTAACCACACAGCGGCCGGGATAGATTTTGAGGCATGCCTCGATCACTTCCGGCGAAGTGGAATCGATCATCAGGGGGATTTTGACAGAACACGCGAAAAGTCTTACCAGTTCCGTCATGTCCGCGATCTCATCACGTCCGGCATAAGCCGCACAAACGTCCAACACCTGCGCTCCGTTCGCCTCCTGCGACTGTCCGATCCGCAGGCAGCCCTGGTAATCATTTTCCAGCAAACGTTCGCGGAAAAGCTTCGAGCCGCTCGCATTGGTTCGCTCGCCGATGATCAGCGGCGGTATAGGCTGGCGCAGTTCCACCGCTTGATACAAGCTTGATAGTGAAGGTGTCATGAGTCTACCCTCCGCGTCGCCGGTTTGAGATCATTAAGTTCACGCGCCAAGGCTTTGATATGGGCCGGACTGCTACCACAGCATCCGCCCGCCACACTGACACCGTATCGTTCGACAAACAGCCGCATGTGTGCGGCGAAATCATTAGGTGCCATCGGATAAGTTGTCTGCCCGTCAATCATTTCCGGCAACCCCTGGTTGGGCATGCAAGAAATGCGTCCAGGCCACTGTTGAGAAAGGAAACGGATATGTGACTCCATATCCTCGGGCCCCGTAGCGCAGTTCAGTCCCAGTGCAAAGAGATTAAAGGGATCAACCGTAACTGCGACCGCGGCCATATCCGTGCCGACCAGCATAGTACCGGAACGCTCCATCGTCACTGAGGCCATTACCGGCACATTTCGCGAAGTTTTGTCAAAGCATTCATGCGCGGCCACCAGACAAGTTTTCAACTGCAGAAGATCCTGGCAAGTCTCGAAGATCAACAAATCGACACCTTCGCAGAGCAATACCTGCACCTGCTCGCGAACAGCTTCTGACAGAGCATCGACAGAAATATGGCCAAGCGACGGCAGTTTGGTGGAAGGTCCGACCGAGCCGGCAATATATCGAGGACCATCCATGCCGCTTATGGCGGCACGCGCGTTGGCGACAGCGGCAGAATTGATCTCTCGGACACGATCATCGAGTCCGTATTCGGAGAGGACGATCCGCGTGGCGCCGAAGGTGTTAGTCTCGATCACCTGCGCCCCGGCTTCGAGAAAGGCGCGGTGCAATTCCGCAACAGCCGCCGGAGCTGTAAGGTTCAAGTATTCGTTACAACCTTCCAGACCGCCCCAGGCGGAGGAAGGCAGTTGCATCCCCTGCATGGTAGTTCCAAAGGCGCCATCGAAAATCAAAAGCTCATGATCTCCGGGTGTCAAACTATTGCCAGTTGTGTTCACGATAACCTCTACACAGCATCTTAAAATTTTTCAGTCTTGAAAAAGAGTGATTATACATGCCCGCTTTACTGATAGCACACATAATCATCGCATTTATTAATCCACCTCCATGTCCTTTCTATGTGATCAGAATCCGCTAAACAGTTACGTCCGTTCCGATCAACATCTCGTCCGCGTCATCGATGCCGTCGGTGACGACGCAAGAGGTCGCGGAGACCGAGCGAGCACATCAAAATCGTTACTTTTGCACAAACCTAAACACCTGACAGTCTAAACACCTAAACTCCTGCATCCTATGGGATGCTAATGAACCATCCCTACCAGGCGCCAGGCTGACGAAAAACAAAAAAGCCGTGAGTCTCAACGACTCACGGC
>CAZKZI010000085.1:0-14340 GCA_964557205.1 uncultured Lentisphaeraceae bacterium | reverse complement strand
TAGATGGCCGTGGACTCGATCATCGCCAGACCGACAAACAGGGTCCGGGTGATGGTGGCGGAGGCGTCCGGTTGCTGGGCCAGCGAACTCAGCGCCGTCGCGACAGACTTCCCTTCGCCCAGCGCCGGAGCCATTGTGCCAAACGCGGTGGTGATGCCGCCGGTGACGATGGAGGCCACCGCAATGATTGTCATGTTATCCATGGTATGTGTCCTTTTGCTTTTGCTGTTGTTACTCTTACGCCTAGCAAAGCGGCGCCTCAAACCGACAAGTGGCGTTCAGCAATGCTGGTTGATGGTTGATAGTTTATGGTCTCTCATTCTGACTCCTGAATTCTGACTCTTGACTCCTGAGCAGTTATAATTTCCACGCTATTTAAGCCGGCTCAACCCTAGGTTTGCGAATACGCGTGGCGGCCGCGATGTATACCGCGGCCAGGATGCTGAAAATGTAGGCCTGCACCATGCCGGTGAGCAGGCCGAGCAGTGTCATGACGATCGGGAAGATCAAGGGCGTGATCGTGAGCAAAATACCGATAATCATGCCTCCGCTCATCATGTTGCCGAACAGCCGAACCGCCAGCGCCAGTGTGCGTGAAATTTCGCTGATGATGTTAAAAGGCAGCATGATGAACGTCGGTTTCACATAAGATTTCAAGTAGCTGCCCAGTCCCTGCTCCTCGATGCCAAACATCGGCACGGCCACCAGCACGCACAGTGCAAGAGCCGCGGTAGTCGAAAGCGAGCCTGTCGGCGGCTGGAAGCCGGGAATCACGGTGCAGAGGCTGGCTGCGGCAATGAACAGAAACAGCGTGCCCAGAAAGCCGATATACTTCTGCGGGTGGGAAAGGCCGACTTCTTCGATTTGTGCCTCGATGGCAGTGACAATAATCTCCAATAAGTTCTGCCAACGGGAACGTTTCAGACCCATGGAGAGTTTGCGCGTGATGAGTTTTGAGCCGATGACCAGCACAAGCATCAGTCCCCATGTGAACACGATGGTGGCGTTGAGTTTGAAAAATCCGTATTGCCAGAAAATCATCCCATCAGGACTAAGACGCATGGCTGGCCTCCTGTGTCGGGCGAATCTGGTTTGCGGTCGCCGGTCGCATCAGCCAAGTCACAATCAAGCGTGCCATGACAAATCCAAGAAGACACAGCAGTAACCGCTCCCAATGACCGCGCCCGACAAAATAGAAGCCGATCAGGGTAATACTCATGCGCAGCAGCAGGCTGCCAAAAAACCACAGCGCCGGCCGTCTGGACGCAACGCCCTTGCGTATCGTCCACCAGAGACCGCCAAAAAAAAGCGCGCCGAGCAAACATCCCGCTATCCCCGACAAAACCAGCGTCAGAGGCTCATTCATCGTTATCCTCATCTTCGTCCCGCATCGCTCTGTCCTCCTTGGTCACCCAATGCCACGCATTCCAACATCCAATCGCCAGCCCGGCCACCAGCAGCGCCAGCGTCCAGGAGCGGCCTTCTGGATGACGCCTGTCCAACCAGAGACCGAGCGCGGCGCCGAGCAGCGTCGGAATCGCCACCGACCAGCCGATCAGCCCCATCATGCCCAAGCCGAACCAGACACCATGCGTGGAGTTACGTCGCGCCTTGAGCTTGCGCGTCTCCCTTATGCCGACCTGCCCGGCGAGAAACCGATCATTCGCAGATTTTTTTTTAATTTCGTCATTCATGTTGAAAAGTCGTAAAGCGACGCAAAAGCCCGGTTTCCAGTTTTGCCATGACCGAGCGCACATTAAGTTCGTGCTCGCTCAGGGTCATAAACACCTGCTCCACCGCATCGCGCAGTTGGCCGAGGTCTTTTCCGCTTATCGCCTGGCGCACCGAAACGAGAACGTCCAGTCCGGTTTTGATCAGTACGCCTTCATCAACGGCCAAGAAGACTTCCCCGTCCGTTTTCGTTTCGTAGGTGAGAATACCCGGTGTCAGCGCTGCCACGCAATCCAGTCGGTGCGGCAAAAGGCCAAACGAACCCTCCCGTGTCTCCGCGACGATGCGCGACACTTCGGTTTTCTTGACGAATATCTGGAACGGTAGAAGAATTTTAAGATTCATGTGTGCCAACGGCATGCTCAATCTCCGGTTGAGGTTCTGCTTCGGGCTTCGCCTGCGGCTCGACCGTGGCCTTGGTTGGGGACTCGGTGGCGGGCTGGACGGATTTCGTTTTTACCTTCGTTTCGCTGATCGTTCCAATCATGTAGAGGGCGCTTTCAGGGTAGTCTTTGAATTCGTCATTTAGGATTTGCTCGCAGCCATCAAGTGCGTCCTTGAGGCTGACGAGCTTTCCTTTGTGGCCGGTGAATTGCTCGGTCGTAAAAAAGGGTTGTGTGAGAAAACGCTCCAACCGGCGGGCGCGGGCGACGACGTTGCGATCATCCGGGGAAAGCTGCTCCAGTCCGAGCATGGCAATAATGTCCTTGAGTTCCGCGTACTGCGCTAGAGTCTGTCGGATTTTTTGTGCCAGGGTGTAATGCCGTTCGCCGACGATGCCCGGCGTGGCCATCTTGGAGCTGGATTGCAGCGGATCGATGGCCGGATAGAACCCTTCGCTGGCTCGTTTGCGCGAAAGCACAATGGAGGCGGAGAGATGCGCGAACGTATGAACGGCTGCCGGGTCGGTGAAATCGTCCGCTGGCACGTACACCGCCTGGATAGAGGTGATGGCACCGGTATCGGTGTTGGCGATGCGTTCTTCCAACTCTGACAGTTCGGTGCCCATCGTTGGCTGATAGCCTAGGCGCGAAGGCATTTGCCCCATCAAACCGGACACTTCCATACCGGCCTGGATGAAACGGAAGATATTATCGATCAGCAATAGCACATCGCGTTGCTCGTCGTCGCGAAAATACTCGGCCATCGTGAGTGCCGCGTGGCCCACGCGGAAGCGCGCGCCGGGCAGTTCGTTCATCTGACCGAACATCATCGCCATGTTTGACAGCACGCCGCTGGCCTTCATCTCGCGATAAAGCTCCTCACCTTCGCGGGAGCGTTCGCCAATGCCGCAGAAGATGCTGACGCCTTCGTGGTGGCCGATCATGTTGTGAATCATTTCGGTTAGCAACACCGTTTTACCCACGCCTGCTCCACCGAATAGTCCCGCCTTGCCACCGCGCTCCAATGGCACGAGCACGTCAATGGCCTTAATCCCCGTTTCAAAGATTTCGGACTTGGTGGAACGTCGCGCCAGCGGCGGCGGCGTCCGATGCACCGAACGCCACTGGACATCAGACAACGCTGCGCCGCGGTCAATGGTGTTGCCGAACACGTCTAACATCCGCGAGAGAATGCCTTTGCCTACCGGCACTTGCAGCGGCTCGCCCGTGTCTTCCACCGCCATGCCGCGAGCGAGACCCTGCGTGGGCGTCAAGGCAATCCCGCGTACGCGAAGCGCATCCAGTTGCGCCCGCACCTCGATGACGATCTGCTTCTCAGACCCGGCACGCAACACCGAATAGATCGGCGGCAGCCGCTCATCGAACCGCACGTCCACGACGCTACCGCGCACCGCGACGACCGCGCCGCAGTTCGATAAATGTGCTCTGGCATCCATTATTCACTTTATCCGTTATGTTAACAGCGACACTGTCGCCTTTAGGGGTCATACTATACACGATTTGGCGAGAAGCGGCAATGGGGTCAAACCCTATCGACATCAACTTGGGTGCGAGTCAACAAAGTTGAATCGTACCCGCCATGTCCAGCCATGCTGATTTGTGCTGGCCATTTAGCCTGATTAGGTGTAGCTTCGCAAATCTTTGGAACACGATATGGCTGACAAACCACGACGACTAGAACAGATGTTTTACCAGCAATCCGCCCCTGAACTGGCACCTCGTTTGCTGGGAAAATGGCTATGCAAAAGACTGGAACGACGGACACTACGTCTGCGAATCACCGAAACCGAGGCCTACTACGGCGAAGACGACACCGCGTGCCATGTCAGTCGGGGATGCACACCCCGCACCGCAATCATGTACGCCGAGGGAGGACGCACCTATATCTACCTTTGTTACGGGATACACGAGATGCTCAATGTCGTCTCCGGCGTCGAAGGTTTTCCCGAGGCGGTCCTCATCCGCGGCGTCGAGGGATTCGATGGCCCGGGAAAACTCACCCGCGCCATGGGCATCACACGAGAGCTGAACCATGAAGATCTAACGGTTTCGCAACGCCTCTGGATTGAGGACGACGGCACTGAGGTCAAATTCACGTCGGCACCGCGAATCGGGATCAATTATGCCTCGGCGCGCGACCGCCGTCGCCGGTGGCGATTTACGGCGACACGGTTACCGTCTTGAACGTACCGAGCACCTGACGCAAGGGCACTGATTCCGCTCAAGGCTCGGGCTTGGCTGGATTTGACTGCCCGCCAGGCAAATGGAAATGAAGTCAAAACCAACGGGAGAGGATGGTAGTTTGAAACACACAGCAGTGAGCAAAAAGGGGTCAGCGCAAATTGCAGAGGTCGGCGCATGAAAGCGAGAAAGTAAGGAATCCGCGTCATCTGCGGATGGTTCACTATGACACTCACAAACGATCCACATTTTCGTCCGCCGGCCGAGGCCGACAGCCTGATCCTCCAGATTGACGAAGGTTGCCCTTACAACGCTTGCACGTTCTGCGGCATGTACAAGGGAATGCGCCACCGCAAGAGGAACCTGGACGCTATCCAGACTTTGATTCGGATGGAGGCGCGGCGGTCTCCGGACGTACAACGCGTCTTCCTGGCCGATGGCGACGTCATGCGGCGATCGTTCGGCGAACTTCAGTCGATTCTGATTTCGCTGGGCGAGTGCCTCCCCCGGCTGGCACGGGTCAGCCTGTATGCCAACGGCAGTTCCATTGCCGCCAAAACCGGGCGGGAACTTGTCGAGTTGCGAAGCCTGAAGCTGCATACGCTCTACATGGGACTGGAGAGCGGTGACGAGGCCATCTTGCGGACCTGTCGTAAGGGTGAGACTGCGGAGCAGATGATCGAAGCCGGGCGTGCCGCCCAGTCCGCCGGACTGCGCATGTCCGTCATGATCCTGCTGGGTCTCGGTGGAGTTGATCAGAGCGCAAACCATGTCGCGCACACGGCGGAGGCGCTGAACCGGATGCAACCGCGCCTGCTTTCGGCACTGCGTGTGATTCCGGTGAAGGGCACGGAACTTTACGAGGATGCGGTCCACGGTCGCTTCCGCCAGTTGTCCGAGCGCCAGATTGTCCGGGAATTGCGGGCGTTAATCGCCCGGCTGGAACTGGCTGGCTGCGTGTTTCGCGCCAACCACAGATCGAACGTCGTGCCGGTCGAGGCCCGGCTGCCCCGCGACAAGCAGCGCGTGCTGGCCGCTCTGGACGCGTTGCTGGAATCTACAATATTTTAGAGACTCTTGCAAAACCCCTCCGAGGTGTTTGCAAGTGCCTCTGTTGACATTTAACCCGCCTTTTAATTACGATAAAATCCTATGGATCAATGAGGGAAGCGGGCACCGGTGTGCGTGTTTTTGTCGCCGTCGAGGGCTTTGTCGGGCTGTCTCTCTGGTTTCTTCATTGCCAGCAATATTGAGAGCGTCCGGAACAATGCCGGCGCGTCGGGCGCTTCGCTGAGTTCCTGACGGTTCTCGGGCAATTCCATCGCCGTTGCTATGGAAGCAAGAATCTGAACATGTAGATCAGCTGTCTCCACGGGAGTTGCCAGGAAGAAAACGTGGAAGACAGGTCCCCCGTCCGGGGCATCCCAGTCGAGTCCCTCCAATGACCGGCCGTAAGCGAGTACGGGGTTCGTTAGACCCTTGATACGCACATGCGGAATGGCTATGCCATCGCCAATAGCTGTGCCTAAATCCCGTTCACGTACCATGGCTCCATCCGTGATCTGGCTTTGCCGCACCGCGCCAAGTCGGGGGTCGACTCTGGCGACAAGCATACTGATGGCATCGCCCCGTGTAGTCGCTTTCAGATCCGCGAGGATGGCATTCGGTATCAGGAACTGCGCTGGCGAAGCGGCCACTCGACGCGCCATGGATTTCGCCATCCACAGCCCCATGAGCATCGAGGAGAAGATGGCGCTGAAAACAATCGCCACAAACACCGCGGGGGTGATGAGACCAGCCTGAAGCGCCAGAAGGGCTACGACGACTTCCATCATGCCGCCAGGAGTATGCGCAATGGCAATAAGGTCACGATTGATCCGAGGGACGTTGGTCCATGTCACGCCGAGCCAAGCGCCGAGATAACGCCCGCCGATGCCTGCGACACACATGAGGGTGACCAGAAAAAGATCGAAGTTGGCAGCAAAGTCGATTTTGAGTCCGATATTCGCGAAGAACAACGGTACAAACAGGGAATGTACAATCTGCGATATGACACTGCGCGTCTTTTCCGAAAGGCTTTTTGCCTCACCCACCACGATACCGGCAATGAAGAAACCGAAGAGCGCGTGAATCCCAAGTTTCTGTGTGAAAATCCCGAAAAGGAGTCCCAGAAGGACCACTATCGTAAGTGAGGTGCCCGGTTCGGGGAAGTTCCTGCGCTTTAACGAGTCGAACACACTCGTCGACAGACGCCTCCCGAGGGTTAACGCGAACGTGGCGAAGCCAATGGTAGCGGCAAACACAAGGGCGATTGGCCCCAAGGCAACGTTCCCGGAAGTGAATATCCCTAGAATGATGGAGAACAGGACCCAGCCGATGATGTCGTTCACCGCAAGCGCAGACATGACAAGGAAGCCCATGTTAGTCTTCAGTATTTTGAGGTCGTGCAGCACGCGTACAGCCACGGGCATTGCGCTGATTGTCATCACGGTCGCCATGAACAGGGAAAAGATGACCCGCCGGTCGGGATCCACCATGTACCGGGCGGGCAGCCATACGACGGCGGCAAAGGCAACGATCATGGGGACAATAATGTCTGAAAGGGCAATCACAAGAGTGCTACTGCGCTGCCGCCATGCGATAGAGAAGTCGAGTTCAAGACCGGCGTCCAAGAGCAGAAACAGCACACCTACCCAAGCAAGCGTATCCAGCATAGTCTGCTGGATTGCCTCATGGGGAAAGAGAGCCTGTTGAAATCCCGGCAAAAAACGCCCCAGAATGGTCGGCCCCAGAACGATGCCAACCAGGATTTCGGCGGTCAGAGCGGGTTGCTTCCAGCGACGAAGCAGCTCGCCAAACCCACGAGCACAGGCCATCAGGATAAACACCTGAACCAAAAAGAGCAGTATATGAGACTCGTCTAAGTAGTGCATGTCATTCACACCTATCTATAGCCGAACGCACCGTGGGAGTGGCGATGGCAGTATGTGTTTGCGGCCGACGATTATTCCGAGGATCCCCGTGCGGGATATGTCTGGTGACATCATACTGTTTCTACTTGTGTTATTTTCATACGCTTCCATGCATGCCGCCGGGCACAGGCATGATACAAGTAATCACGGAAAGGTTTTGAAGCAGCCCCGGCAGGTTCCGCGAACGTCGCTCCTAATCCAACAAGAAAACCTATCGGAAGAATTATTTTCAGCCCGCCGCGCGTGGACAATTGAATTCCAACCCGTTGCGCCAATGGCATAAGACCAAGAATCAGGCCTTCAAGGAACAGTGTCAGCCCGAGCACGACAAGGCCAAATCCGCCAGCCATTCGCAAGTCCTGTTGCGGCGCACGGCTGAACACAAGCATTTGAAAGGCCACAAGATAGATGACAATAAAAGCCACCGCCTTTAGCTGCTTGTTTAGCCGAGCCCCTGCATAGTCTCCGATCATCCTCAGAGCCATCAAAAACGGTATTCGAATTTTTGCTTTTGACATGACTATCTGCTGCTCAGTTAATTTAACCTGCTGGTTTATTTTCTAACTGTCTTATTAATCCAAATAAGCATAGCAAAACTTCGCTCTTTTATCGACCGGCATTTTCGGCGTTTCCTTCCGCAAGGCGCGGTGAACCCGTTCGATGTCGGCATAAACCGCAAGGGGCGCGACAGTGACGGCGGTACGGTTCACAGAAAGCCCTTCACGGCGGTCGAGCTTCAAGCGCTGTTTGAGGCGGTGCGGTCTGCCCCGTTCATTTATCCGCTTGTGGTGACGGCGGCATGTTCCGGTATGCGGTTGGGTGACGTTTGTTGCCTGAAATGGAAAAGCGTTGACCTGCGGACGGGTACGACACAGGCACAAGGGGGCAGATATACCAAGACTACGGCAGAAGATGAGGGGGTGCAACGTCACGGAATGTTGCGGATCAGGCGCGGCTATCTGCCGTCGCCTGCATCCGGCTTGTTAGGAGTTGCGCCTTTCTTCTTTTTGGTTTTTGGAAGAAGCTGCATCACTGCAAGTATTGGTCTGTGGTCAGATGCAACTGCTTCGCTTAGAACCTTGGCTTCCAAGACTTTCCAACGCTTCGAGGGTCGAACCAAAACATAATCGAGCTGTCGAGACGGATTGTCAGCCCGGTAAGTATAGAGTTCCTGTCGGTGGGTTGCATTCCGCCAGGTCTTGTCGAATGCTTGCATTGTGGGGCTGCCGGGAACAGCGTTCAGATCACCTGCGAGAATGGCAGGGGAATCTGTATCCGTTTTTAAAAGGGCCTCAATCAGGGGAACAGAACTGAATCGCGCCTTCTCCCCTGTGTCAAGATGAGTTGCTATGAAGAGAAACTCATCGGAGGAGGATTCCCTGCTTGGTGTTCTGAGAGTTACACATAAGGCTGACCGTGGCTCGCCAGGTAGAGGAAATACTTTTGATTCCTTAACGGCAAGGGTTGTAAGCACAGCATTGCCGTACTGACCTCCGTCAAAGTCCATGGAGCTTCCAAATATGAAATGCATATCAGTAAGACGGGCCAGCTCTCTAGCCTGATCAACCCCCTGGGTACGGCCTGCCTTGTTGTCGACCTCCTGCAACGACACGACGTCAGGGGAAGCGGACCTGATAACAGCGGCCAGTCTTGCAAGATCAAGCTCTTTATCCATTCCCTCGCCATGATGGATGTTGTAGCTCAGGACACGAATAGTGGGCGCTGAGCGGGTCGAAATGGAGCTGCGACAACCCGTGAGTACAACTAATACAATCGCAATGCTCGGTACAAGAATTTTTTTCATATTGATATCCTAACGAATAGCGTTTTATCCCTTGCGCGTCAAGTATAAAAGGAAGCGTTCCATGCCTGGATTCGCTATCCTCGGTGGTCTTACAAGGATCACTAACGAGGAAAGGACCATGGCATGGAACAAGGGAAGCTTACAAGACATAATCGTAAAGGCAAGCATTTGACGAAAGAAGAGAGAGTAGTAATGGAGAGGATGTCTCGGGCCGGTGTCGACCGGCCCGAGACATCGCTGAGGTGCTTTGCTTGGCAGGCACCGTAGGACCATCGAAAGAGAGCTTTTAAGAGGCTCTGTAGAGCATAAAGACTACAAACTACGCGCTGTGACAGTGTATAGCAGCGACCGAGGTCAAGATGTTCATGATCTAAACGCTACGGCCAAGGGGCCTGAACTCAAGTTGGGCAAGGCGAAGGTGACGGCGTGGGCCACGAACACCCCGACCCCGAAAAGCCCTGGACAGAGTCGCCTCATCAGCAGCTACTTGCTTAGCGTAGCCGAAGTGGCAAGCTTTCCCATTGCTTCATTGTGCCGGTGCACTCACGGGGGTTGCAGCCTGAGTCTGCCAAGCCGCGATGCACTCCTCGGCGAATTGCCGAGAGAGGCGCTTCTGCATGGCTTCGGCACTGCAGCCCAAGAGCCAAGCCGGCATGATGGGAAGCCAGAAGACGGTGTTGAGAGACCGGGTGTGGGTAAAGGTTGCAATGTACCTTTGATGTAGGAAGACATCCTGAGTTACCGTCAGGTTGTCTTCCGTCCAATAGGGGAAAAAGCCAAACGTCATGCTGCAGGCTATGAACTTGAGCAACCACTCTTGCTCGCTAGGGACTTCTTTGCGCAGCCTGAGGTCGAAGTGTACATCGGCCATTCGAGCGGGCTCGTATCCGACAGAAGATAAACAACCGCTCTCGCGAAACAGCTGGGAAAACTGGGTCACCGCTTGGGACAGCCGCACGTCGTAGCGATTCAGATCATCACTCCCCGCCTCTGTATTCCAAGAGCCAAGATACGATAGTCGAAAGGTCAGTTCCGGACGAGAGACGTCAGCCTGAGGCCTAGACCATGTTGGGTGGTGTGAGCCCTTCGGAATGCCAATACACCCGGCGCACAACAACAGCGCAATCGTCAAGCAAGTCACCCATCGAGAAGTCACGTGCACGGTCTAGTTCTCCATCAAGTACGCACCCAGCACGGGCGCTAGATTGGGCATTTCTCCCAAGGGGCTCAACACCAGCTTGTCGCCGCGCACCTCCACGAGGTAAACATTGCCAGCTTTGAGGTCGCAGTCAAATGTGACGGGGTTGAAGCTTCTGATGACGGATACGTCGCCGCCTCTAGTGACTTGCGTTCTGTGCATCACCGACAGTTTCTGCGGTCCGGCAGCCAGCACGACACCTGAGCCGCGCCCGCCCTTTTCCACGTATAGCTCGGAGTTACTGAACAATACGTAAGCCAAATTCGGGTTATAATCCGTATAGCGGTACAAGCGGAGGCATAGGGTGTTCAGCGCATTCTGCGTCAACGGGCCGAGACTGTCACGGCGAAATGCTTCGGCGGCGTTTCGATCTTGTGCTGCCAGCGCATCCTCCCAATAAGGTAAGGCGGTACGAGCGAAGGGATATCCGTAAACCGTCGGCCCTCCGGACATGAGTGCAGCCAGGGGGGAAAGGCTGACCCAAGTGGTGTTTCGGATAGCGTACCCGCGTGTGCCTTCGCAGCGTCGCAACAGGTTCGACGAGCCGCCGCACTGATACAACGTCCAATCCATCTCGTGCCGAGTGGACGAGCGCATGGGGAGGATGCACACCGATGCCATTCCCAAGATCATCGAAAGTGTGTCCCCAAGGGGGAAACTGGCATTGCGCCGCCCATCCGGCCGGAGTACAAAATAGTCCGCCGAATCGCCCAACAGTCGACGGGAGACTGCAAAACCGGAAAGCGACTTCGTGAGCAGCACATTGTATTTGGACAGTGACTCGGCGAGTTTTTCTACTTCTTGCTGCTTGTTGTTTCGGCCTACAGAGATGCAGTAGCCTTCGTCGCCGCTATAGGACTCCGTCACCGGCGCCGAGTTGTCGGCAACGAAGACGACCGCAGGACGCGGAAACGGCGTACTGATTTTGAGACGCTCCGCCCCACGATGCTCGATGATGGTGGTGTGCGTTGAGCACCCCGTTCCCAGACTGATCAACACGCTTAATATAAACGCATGCGCCAGAAGTGGCCAGCGCAAGTGAGTGCGCTGGGCGATGACAATTGACGTTCTTTTGGTGGTTTTGGCGATAGCGTGCGCATTCATAGATTGCTAATCATGATAAGAAAACACTTTTGGACGACACCAATCTGCGTAGGATGTAATCATGCCTAAACCGATAAAAGGGGACTAATTAATGTCAAAGAATGCCAAAAGCGGGGTGGAAGGTCAAGAATGATCCAGATCATAACGGCCGCTCACGGGTCTTTCTTTTCTGCCCAGAATCCTTGGCATTACGCCCGGTCGTATTCGCTCACTTTGCCTAGGCGGCGTTTTCTTTGAGGGATTTGCCGGCGGGGCTTTTTATTGGGTTTTTTCAATAAAACGAGGTCGAAAATGGCTCCGGCGGCAGGATTCGAACCTGCGACCAATTGGTTAACAGCCAACTTGATGACATAAAATAAAGCCAATGTTTACTAGAGTTCTGCGTATATGACGATGTAGTTTTTGTAGTAATTTTTGTTTTGTGCTTGCTTTACGTCTCTTTTTTGCACACACTTACCCACATCGAAACAACGGGAAGGCGGAGGTGGTTATGGGACTTGCAATACGCAAAGACAAGCATGGTCAGATATACCCCAACTGGTTCGGGGAGTTCCGCGACTCGAACGGCAAGCGTGTATGTATAGACCTCGATGTAGAGATCCAAGGCACACCGCCCGAACCCTTTTCCCTCAAGAATAAGGGTAATGACGCTTTCGAGGTTTCCCGGCATGCGGCAAAGAAGGCGCTAGAGGAAAAACAGGGCGAGGCAAGGCAGAAGGGTGCCGACATTCATCGTGTCGCCAAGCTGATCGAGTTGAAAACCGGGGCGACCGTGGAATACGCCAAGGTGTCTGCGCTCCCTGCCTTGTGGCGCTCTATCGACCGGCCGGACGGGCAACCCTCCGAAGACCATCTGAAATGGTGCGATTCGGTATTCCGCCGCTTTGCCGAGACGTTGCCCTGCTCCTATCTCTACGAGGTCAAGCCCGAGCACACAACTGTGTTTCTGGATTCACTGCGCAAGACCCGCACCCGTAAGACCATGAAGGATGCGACAACTCTTTTGCGTTCGGCTTTCGGTCGCTTCCTGCCCATCGGCATGACAAACCCGTTCGGACAGTCCATCCGGCGCAAGAAAGCGCGGACTTCCGACGGGGGTGACATGATCGGACGCCGTCCGTTGACTGAAGACGAGCTAGACCGCCTTTATGAGACCGCCCGTCCGGACCCCTTCCTTTATCCGCTTGTGGTTTGTGCAGCTTGCACGGGCATGAGAATCGGCGACGTGTGCCGCCTGCGTTGGAAGTCGGTTGACCTTCGGTCGGGCTGGGTGCGGGTTGCCACATCGAAAACGGGTGCCAAAATCGAGGTACCTATGTTCGACCGCCTGCGCCATGTGTTGGAGACCGCCCTTGCCGAACGTACGGAAAGCCCCTACGTGTGGCCGAGCGCCGCCCGCATGTATGAAGAAAACCTGACCGGAATCACCTATCGCGGCAAAGTCCTGTTTGCTCGCGCCCTGTTCGCCACAAAGCAGGACGCGCCAGAACGCCGCGCCCTTGCGTCCGACCGCGTGAACCTTGCCGATGCTCTGCCCCAAGTCTCCGAAGCCGTGCAAGCCGCAGATTACAGCCCTGCCAAGCGCGACAGGATCCTGGACACGATCACGCGCTACGCAAACGGCGAAAGTTACCGCGACATCCAGAAGGCGACAGGCCGTCCGCGTTCCGTCACGTCCGAAGACCTGGCCGAAGCCGAAGAGGTGTCGGGCTACAGTTTCCGCAAAGGGGCTACCGGTAAAAACGGGGCCGACATCAAATCCCTCATCAAGGGCACGCGCCAGAAACGCGGCCAAGGAAGGCTTGCCGCTTCCCTGTTCGGCTGGCACAATCTACGCGGAACTTTCGTTGTGCTTGCGCTGGATGCCGGGGTGCCTTTCGAGACCGTCACGCGATGCACCGGGCACACGACGGCAAAGACTGTCCGTGACCACTACTACAACCCGACCCGCGAACACACGCGCCAAGCCATGCAGAAGGCGGGTAAGCAGATCAGCGGCAAGCAGCGCCCCTCCTCAAAGCGGCCAAGTCCGACCCGCAGGAAACGCTTGCGAAGCAGCTAAAAACCTTGTCGAAGGACGATAGAGCGCGGCTGGCTAAGATGCTGAACGCTTGAAATAACGCTGACTCCAGGGCGCGGTCATTCACTGATCGTTGTCAGTTTACTTAGCGCGGCGGCGGGAATTCTGCGACGGCCGGCGCGGGTCTCGACACAAGGGAGGCGCTTGTCGCGTAACATGCGGAACACGGTCATCCGCGAGACGTTCAATGCGGCGGCGGCCTGGGTCAGGGTCAGCAGCCGATGGTCGGTCGGCGGCTTGGGCGTTTCGCGGCGGCCTTCCAGCACGGCGTCGAGACGCGCGAGCGTGTCGATATCGGCGGCCAACAGTTTCTGGATTCTGGTTTCGGTTGTCATAGCAACGTGTTCCTCCGTAGCTTGCAGCGGAAGGCCTTCTAATCAAGGCCGATCCGCTGTGTAGCGGGTTAATGATGTTCGTCCACCGCTTACATACCCGCTGGAAGCTCAAAATGGCGGGAGAAACATCTGACGGCAAGCGAAAATATTATGGTGCGGGTAAGGCCTTCGGCACTTACTGGTAATCAGTAGCATCACCGGAAAGCCAGGGAAGACCAGATTCATAGGATATATAGTCTCAAAAATTTCAAGCATTGGTCATGCGTCGCAGGATACGAACCGGCAACATGGCCGAGAACCTAAACCGCGCCAGATCCACCGCAGGACAAGGGGCGCGGAGCACATCCCGAACGAGGCCTCGCTGCTCTGGCTGGTTTTAAAGTGCCCGCTGACAGTAATTTTAACATCGTGTCAGGTGGACCATTATTTAATTGCCGCAAACAGAGGGTATGTGAGCATGACCCGCCTCACGAAGGTTGAGCTACTCCCCAAAAACTGGACAGGGTGCTAAGATATAAACCAGCCAGGAAA
>CAZKZI010000084.1:0-14340 GCA_964557205.1 uncultured Lentisphaeraceae bacterium | reverse complement strand
TTCAATTTTTATCTGCAAAATATTTTCGGTGTCATTAATTGTGACGCAACGCGTGAATCGCACCAGCGCAAATACGCACTTGGTTTGTTTATGTGATAATGATAAAGTTCGAGTAGCTGATCCAGCAAGAAACAAGTAGCTTTCCCATGTCTAAGGAGCAAGAATGCATACAATTGAAGCGCCCGACCGGAATTCCTACCGTAGAATGACTACAGATGAACTCCGAAATTGCTTCATGATAGAAAGCCTTTTTCAGATCGGGGCTGCCAACCTTTTCTATACAAATGTCGACCGAGCTGTTGTGGGCGGCATTGTACCCAGCAGTCAGGAGATCGAGTTGCAGGGATCAAAGGAACTTGCCTGTACTTACTTTTGCGAAAGGCGTGAGGCCGGGATCATTAACCTTGGTGCAACTGGCAGCGTGATCGTAGACGGCACCGCGCACAAGCTCGCCCCTCGTGAATGTCTTTATATAAGTCGAGGTAGCCGCGGAGTTTTGTTCTCAAGCGACAACGCGGAATCTCCCGCTTGTTTTTACTTGGTCTCCTATCCCGCCCATACGGATTACCCGACGGTCAAAGCTACATTGAAAGATGCCAACAAGGTTGAATTGGGGTCAACCGTCGAGTCTAACCGCAGAACCATTTACCAATATATTCGCCCGGGTTTTATCAAAAGTTGCCAACTTGTCATGGGCTTTACGGAATTACATCAAGGCAACGCGTGGAACTCTTTCCCGCCTCATACCCATGATAGGCGTACAGAGATTTACTGTTATTTTGACCTGCCGCGCAACGGCTCCGTTGTGCATTTTTTAGGCGAGGCTGACGAGACACGTCATGTCGTCTTAAAAGAAAAACAGGCCGTTATCTCGCCGCCTTGGTCTGTGCATTGCGGAGTAGGCAACGGAGGATATGCCTTTGTTTGGGCCATGGGAGGTGAAAATCAGGAATTTGCCGACATGGACAAATGCGACCTCGAAAAGTTCCGATAAGATTCGAGTCGGCATGCCCACACAGCACGAATAAACAAAAAGCTCAATGATGGATGTCTCCTGCTTTTTAAAAATCCGCGAAAAAGCGAATGCAATATGATTAGATCAAAAAAACGCCTCTTCGCGACGCCTTGGCATTTAATAAGGTTTTTTTTGCCTTTTACAGCGATCGTACCGGGCATCGTATTCTACCGCACTTTATTCACACATGTTTACCCAGGTCTGTCGGCTTATTTAATCTCCTGCGCTGCGGGGCTCTGCCAGCCTGAAGATTTGTCTTACCCGCTGTTCAACATGGCAACGCGTTTTATAGCAATGTTGCCGTATGCTACCCTTCCCGTAAGGTTAAATCTTTTCTGCGTTGTTTGCGGAGCTTTGGCCACATCTTTATTTTACTTAATGACCGCACGCATGGTCTTTATGTTAGCTTGTGAAGATTCTGGCGGATCTATGGCTGCGTTACCACCAAGCCCGCGTGACCCAGACAATAAATCGCCTGAAAAAGCCGACACAGGTATAGCGACAAACGTGGATGGATCGATTTCTATTCCTGCATCGGTTCAGAAACACAATTGGCGCGTGGCTCACGCGGCCGTTTTAGGCGGTTTGGGCGCCGCGAGTGTGCTGGCATTCTGCGCACCGTTTTGGCTCGTATCGACTAGGCTATACCCATACTCATTCGATCTGTTGCTTTTTCTGCTAATCGTAAATCTTTTTATCTCTTATGATCAAAGAGGAGGTCTGTGGGCATTATTATGCGGAGTATTGCTTTTATCGGTATGCATTACTGAATCAACGCTTTTCATATTATTGGCGCCTGTCGGCGGATTATTGATTCTCAGAACAATGATCCTTAACGGCCAAGCCACCATACACAATATTCTTTTTGCTATCCTTATAGGATTGTCAGGACTCACGATCTCATTGTTTATATTATGGGATGCGGCTGCTTATTGTATCGCTGTCACAACACCTTCACCACGTCTGATTCTAAACGCGTACACCCAGACCCTCTTGCGTGAGATATTATCATGGATACCCAGTTTCGGGTGGAGTTATGCGTTCGTTCAAGTGCTTTTCCCATCTTCAATAGCGCTTTTTGTTTTCTCACATTCTTTCCGGCAGCGAAACTTCATAAACTTTGCTTTACAAATAGTATTGGTATCGACGCTGGTGCCGAGCTTGCTTAATCTCCCTGTTTCCCCTTGGGGAATAGCACGATTGACATTTAAAATACCGGTTTTCAGCTATGTGATTATCGCTCTGCTGACAGGACTTATGATAGCGGTATGGTTCTTAATGCGTGAAATATATGAGGAGAACCCGGACGAAGACCTGGATTATTATGAATACAGGGATAACCCTGTTGTCTGTCGTATAGGGGCTGTTCTGTGTTGGCCGCTCTTGTTATTAACATTTGTCACACCATTCCGCAGTTTTACAGACGTTGACCCGAAAAAAGGCCGGTTTGCCGATGATGTAACCGAAATTATCTATCGTGACTTGGGCTCCCGCGACTGGCTTGTTAACAACCGTTTTTTACGCCACCATTTGTTAATCAGAGCTCACAGCGATGGCCGCCGACTTAATTTTATAACTACGTTTCCGCCACATGAAGCTGAAGACACAAAAATTTTGACCGAGCATATTAAAACAAGCCCCGATTTTGAAGCCAACCGATACCGCCTGATTAACGCTGCGGACCTGTCAGCATCAACATTTTTGAAAGAATGGCTGCTGACCGAGACGAATGCACATGCAAGAATTGCCATCTTCGACGCACCGGAAAATTGGCGTGATAACGGATTTTATGCGATCCCTTCAGGTTTTTTTCTTAGCGGAATCCGCAAAGACGTAACTTTAGATAATGAATTAATGGTGGCCAAACATAACAACCTGGTCAATGATCTCATGCCCATACTATACCCCGAAACACCAGATAGCATTCGACTATTCACCTTAATCCGCAGGACTTTGAGACAACAACTTGCCCTGATTTATAATGAACTGGCTATCCTTTTGAATCAATGCGAACGTCAAGAGGACGCTTCTGTTCTGCTCAAACAGGCTGAGAAGCTAGCGCCTGGCAATCTGTCAGTTATGATAAACCGTTATTTCTTGGCTTTAAATCAAGGTGGTGGCCCGGATGCTTTGACGGAGATCGAAAACCGTTTGCGCGACGTGCCGAAACAAGTCAACACGTTTACGCTTAACACTAAAGCGCTACAGTCAGAAAACGGCACATTGATAAATGAGGATGTAGTTGAATTAATCCGTAAAAACCTTTGGCAAAAAACAAACGTTTTCCGCCATCTCTTACTTTATTCCACCCAATCAAAAAAAGACCCTCTATCTGTTATACGTGACACAAAAAGAGAATTTTACGCCTCAATTTCCAAATATATTGAAGCTAATGAATTGGATAACGCTGAACGTCAACTTAACTTCTTAATTGATATTGACGAACGAGATCGCTTTGCGCTGATAAATAAAGCGCGTATCGCTATAGAACGTCGCGATCTGCCTGAAGCCGGTCTCTGGTTAGATCTTGCCAAGGAAAACGGAGTCCCTGCAGGCGAGTTTATTTGGCATGAAGCCTCAATATTGTTTATAAAGGGGAAACTGGATGCAGCGCGATCTATGCTAAATGAAGTCATTCCAAGTCGGCCAAACGACATCCTTCTATGGGGTCTCTTAGGAAAAATACTAATTAGCCTGAACGAGTATCCAGAGTTGGAAACCCGTGTTTTTCCTGCCATGCACAGCGCGTCCAGCAAAAAAGAGCATTATTTAATGTATGTCATACGCGGGTACATATTAAAACACAACGGACCTCAAGACTTCCAAGCAGCCCGCTCATCTTTTCTGCGCGCTTTAACTCTTAATAAAAACCTGACATCAGTTCGAGAGGAATTATTACAAATTGATGACGTGCTGAATGTTCCGGCATTTAGCGAAGAGGATGCTAAAGCCATGTTGCGCCTAGACCCGGAACATACTTTCGCCAATTACCTTTTAGGATCAGTTCGCCTTCGTCGCGGACAGCTAGAACTGGCTGAAGACCTTTTCCTTAGAAGCATGATGAAAGAGCGTAACGCTCCGGCCTGCGCTGGCCTGGGTGCAGTCATGCTAAAGAAAGGCAAACTGGATGTCGCAGAAAAATTGCTGCGTCATTCCCTTTCGCTTGATAGTAGCCGTCTCTTTACAAATCACACCTTAGCTAAACTTCTAATCGAAATCGGACATATCGATGAAGCAGAGAAAACTCTAACCCCATTAATTGACTGCAGGCCGGAAGATCTTGATATCCGTTTGACAACAATCCGCTTGTTGATCGAACAAAAAAAATTCAATAAAGCCGCCATGCTTGTGTCCGAGATGTTGGATAATGAGGATTATTTGCCGCGCGAGGTAGTCCATGAACTAAGACCTCTTGCCGTGCGCTTGGCACACGAGCTTTCAAAGTAAAATGAAGATGAATCTCCTCAGTTTTAGACCGGTCGCCTACTTAGAATATCTCCTAGTCAGATCACTGGATTTGATATACGGCCTGGTTCCTGCAAAAAAGGCTTATGCTTGGGGGTTTGCTTTTGCAGTGAAGCTTTATCCACTTTTTGCCAAGCGAAGACGTGTGGCCGTTGACAACATTATCAGGGCTGGCATTACTGAGGATAAGGCCAACGCAGACCGAATAGCCCGCCACGCTTTCGGCCATCTGGCAGGGCATATTTGTGAAGCACTCAAAATCGGACAAGTTGTGACCGAAGAAAACTGGCGTGATCACATCATATATGACGGTCCCGAAGAATCTTGGCGCCTTCTTTTACATTCGCCCGGCGTGCCCATTTTAATCCTTACCGGACATCATGGGGTTTGGGAGGCGGCAGCTTCAATATTATCTTATTCACGTCCGCTGATAGCCGTCGCACGCAAAATGAACAACCCGTTCGTCGACCGTTTCCTCAAGCAAAAACACTTCCGCGGCGATATCATGCTCGTGCCTAAAAAGATGGGGTTCACTTCACATGCGCTAAGAGAATGGAAAAACCGGGGTGCAGCCATGACCCTGCTGATGGATCAACATGCGGGACCTCGACAAGGAATCCAGGTCGATTTTATGGGGCATATGGCTTATACCCACACATCTCCGGCCCGCTTACACCTCATGTCCGGATCTCCGATCTTAGTTGGCTCTTTTATCAGGGAGTCCGCATTTAAATATCGGATGGTAACCGGCTCTCCATTGTTCTATAAACCAACAGGAAACAAGCTTACTGACACTCGCTCATTGCTGACCGAGGTTAATGCTCAATTGGCAACCATAATACGCCGCTTCCCCGAACAATATTTGTGGGCGCACAAGCGGTGGAAATAAAAACGGCGGATAAAAGCTTTGGGCTTCTATCCGCCGCCAGGGAGGACATATATAATTTTACGTGACATTACAGGGGGGAACCTGTTTCGCGATCACGGGGGAAGCGTCGCGTTTAGTCACGTGATTCAAGGATCTGGGGAGATCCCTCAATCAGGTGTATATTAAACTAAGCACTTGGTTGCTGTCAACCCCCTGGGCAATATATTTTTAGCTTTTTTAAGTCCCTGCCAACCAAGGAGTTGCGTTAATAAAATCAACACCATGTGCATCTTCCAAGATGACTACAACAGTATCCGCATCATTCCATCGATCAAAAGGGCACATGCCGTTATATACAAACGAGGCGAAGACACTCTCTGTAGAAATATACTGCACAAACATATTATTATCGTAGCCAGTGCCAAGCAAACCGCAAGTGCTGTGGTTATAAAAATCATTTGGAGATAAATACCCGCCCATATTATTGGCACAAAAATTAAAACCCCATTTGATACTGAGCGCATATGGAAGTGCCATAAAGCGCGCGTTGAAGTCAGAACTTGCTTTTGGTCATTGGCAGGTAACAGCAGAATACCGATGCTGGCCGAATATATGCCACGAGACCATAGCGGCATTTCTGTAAACACGCTTAACCATTCGCTTATTTCAGATGCGGCATCAGTCGCCATCCACAGACACAAAACCCAAGGCACAACCAGAGTCGCCGTACGTAATGCTTTCAGCCACAATGGCTGCCACACCATCTCGCCGCAGTAAGGGCAAATGCCAGAGAAGTTCTGCGATTCTCTGCCGCACGACACACATACCCCGCACTTCAGAGTACTTTTCACACCACCACCACTTTTTGATTAGTCAAAAGAACTGAGATGCGACCTCACCTAATGCATGCCCGGCAAAATAAAGTCGATCTCACTTAGCCACTATGTTGACCAAGCGACCCGGCACACAAATGATTTTTACAAGCGTTTTACCTTCCAAAGCGGATCGGACGGAATTTTGGCTTAACGCCAACTCTTGCATTGCACGATTGTCAGTGCCCGCCGGCATCATAACACGTGCTTTGGGCTTTCCGGAAACCTGCACCAAAACCTCCACCTCTGCGGCCCTGATAAATTTTTCATCATAAGCAGGCCACGGCGCATATGCTATCGTTTCGCTATTGCCCAGAAACTGCCACAATTCTTCACAAAGATGTGGTGCGAAAGGCGACAACAACAGCACTAGAGTTTGAGCGGCCTCACACGGTAAAACCTTGTCTTTGCCAGAAAACTCATTCAAAAAAATCATCATTTGACTGATAGCCGTATTGAAACTCATGGTTTCCAAATCATCCGTTACCTTTTTTATGGTAGCGTGCATCAAGCGGACTTGTTCCGCATTCAAAGCCTCATTCCCCAGAGGCTGCTCCATCATCATCCTGTGGACACGTTTCAGAAACCGGAAAACGCCCTCGACTCCCTTTGTGTTCCACGGCTTCACAGCTTCGAGCGGTCCCATAAACATCTCATAAAGACGCATGCTGTCAGCGCCATATTCGCGAATTATGTCGTCCGGGTTGACAACATTCTTAAGAGACTTGGACATCTTTGCCGGGAATTCGGTCAGCCTTTCTCCCGTCAGTTTGTGAAACGCTCCTTCCGGACGGATTTCCACATGTTCCATCGGTATCAATGCGCCACGCTGGTCTTTATACGAAAGACCCAATATCATGCCTTGGTTTACGAGCTTCTTGAATGGTTCTTTAGTTGACACATAACCGAGATCAAATAGCACTTTGTGCCAAAATCGCGCATAAAGCAGATGCAACACAGCATGCTCTGCGCCACCTACGTAAAGATCGACAGGCATCCAATACTTTTCTTTTTCGGAACCGACCGTTGCATGGTCGTTGTGCGGATCAATATATCGTAGATAATACCAACAGGAGCCTGCCCATTGAGGCATTGTATTAGTCTCACGACGGCCTTTTTGCCCCGTTGCAGTATCCGTGTACTCTAACCACTCTTTCGCCTTGGCCAAAGGCGGCTCGCCTGACCCCGTAGGCTTGAAGTCTTCCAGTGCAGGAAGAACAACAGGCAACTCTGAATCATCAAGCAAAGACGTTCTGCCATCATGAAAATGGACAATTGGGAACGGCTCACCCCAATAACGCTGACGGCTGAACAACCAGTCCCTCAATTTATATTTGACTGCGGCATGGCCAATATGGTTGTTTTCGAGCCATTCTATGACCGTTCGTACCGAGCACTCGACATCCATGCCGTTAATATCAAGCCCTATATTATTCGACGAGTTGATCATTCGCCCGTTACCAGTCCAACAAGCCCGTCCGGCCAGCACCGCTTCAATGTCGGCTCCCGCCGCCGCTGCGGATTCCGCATCCGGATCAATAATACAAATAATAGGCAGTGAAAACTTGCATGCAAATTCGAAGTCGCGCGTATCATGCGCCGGCACAGCCATAATTGCGCCGGTGCCGTAGCTGACCAACACATAATCCGCGATCCAAACGGGCATAGTGCCGCCTGTCGCCGGATTAACGGCATAGGCACCCGTGAACACCCCGGTTTTCTCAGTGTTCAATTCCGTCCTGTCCATATCACTCTTGTGCGCCGCGTCTTCGCGGTAACGTTCCACCTCACCGCGATGTTCATCTTTGACAATATCATCGACCAGAGCATGCTCGGGTGCCAACACCATGTAAGTGGCGCCGAACAAAGTGTCCGGCCGAGTGGTATAAACCTTTACGCGTTTATCTGCTCCGACGATTTCAAAAGTTACTTCCGCACCAGTCGATTTTCCGATCCAATTGCGCTGCATCTCCTTTATGCCTTCAGGCCAGTCCAAATCGTCCAAGTCAGATAGCAGTCTTTCCGCATAGTCGGTTATCTTTAGCATCCACTGCCGCATCGGCTTACGGACAACCGGATGCCCGCCGCGTTCGCTAAGGCCATTTATCACCTCTTCGTTTGAAAGAACAGTACCAAGTGCCGGACACCAGTTGACCGGCACCTCCGCAACATAAGCCAAGCCTTTTTTATAAAGCTGAGAAAAAATCCATTGTGTCCACCTGTAATATTTCGGGTTGGTTGTATTTACCTCGCGATCCCAATCATAGCTGAACCCCAAAGCCTTTATTTGCTGTCGGAAACGGGTGATATTTTGTTCCGTAGTTATCGCTGGTTGCGTGCCCGTCTCAACCGCATACTGTTCCGCAGGCAAACCGAACGCATCCCATCCCATAGGATGCAAAACATTGTACCCCCGCATACGCTTATACCGACAAATAATGTCAGTTGCCGTATAACCTTCAGGATGCCCCACATGCAGCCCCGCGCCGCTGGGATAAGGAAACATGTCCAGACAGTAGAATTTCGGTTTGCCCGGTTCGAAATCATTGGCCTTGAAGGTCTTGTTTTGCTCCCAATAGGTTTGCCATTTTTTTTCAATCACGTTGAAATCATATTCTTTTGCAGTCATAGAGAATCCCCGTTTGCAACCTTTTAAGTATAGCATCCCAAAATATAGTTTTCCACACCCCTTGCCGATACCAACAATTCTAATTGTAGATTATCAGAATAAACTATAAGGTAAAAAATAATGAATTTTGTTATCCGTCTTGAAATGAGTAAATTGCTAGAAAGAATTCATTCGGCTCTAAAGCGACAGATGAAACTGACAACCGTTTCCGAGCGTAATGTACTGCTGGCTGCCGTAGCGCTGTTTCTGCTGGGCTTCCTGGTACGGCTTTACAGGTCGAGCTTCACCCCCATCCCCGCCGCTGAAACAAAAGAGACCCCTAGCTGGAAAAACAAATAAACCGCGCGCCATCAATGGGCTAGGGCGTATTCATCAATTCCCAAACGATAAAGCGAGGATCTTCCATTTCGATAACCCAACGGAAGAAAAGATCCGTAAACAACACTCCCTGCACCTCGTACCAGAGATTGGACGTGAATATTCTGGACTGATGGTTTGCGTCAAACGAATTACTTGAAAACGAATATTGAGCCACCATGGTCCAGTTAGGATCTGTAAGTCCATTCTTGACTTCAACCTTGAACACGGAATCCCCTTGCAATCTTGTACAGTTCTCGCCGTCCAGCGCAAGTTGCACCTTCAGAAAATAGTTGGTTGCGGGATCACGCTCAACGCTCAATATGCCGCCCTCCAGCGTGTGCTGAACAGTGGGGTCTGCGTCTAACCAGAATAGTTCAGTCAAGGTCAGCTCACGTCCGTAATAATAACTGGGCACCAGATCGCCGTCCGAAAACCCAAGCAACCAAAGCAGCACCTCTGGCAATAAACCGAGCGAAGCTATTTCACTGCGCAATCCTATCTGCGCATGCACCGTGGTGTTTGTCTGAACATCCGCAAAAGACAACATATAGGTCGCATCGGGCCAGTCACCGCCACCCGGCAATTGCTCCACACCATTAACCGTCAACGACTTCAACCGATACCAGTCGTCAACCACATATGTGATGTTGGTGTCTCCGCCCTGGTTTAACTTAAATACTAACGAGGTGTTTCTGAATCCGTTCTGTGTGGCTTTATCCGAACTCATGGTGGCTGTGATCAGAACGTTTGAAAACCCCGGCAAGAGAGCCGCGGCCTGTGGCACGACCTGACTTTCATTAGGCGCACCGGGAGTCCAATACCCGGGAAAATGCCATTCGTCTCTGACTTGCCCATAACCGTTGGTTACACCAAGAGATCCTTCATTGTTCTCCCTTCCGACAAACACCAATCTTTTCTGTGGTTCCTCCTCGGCCCAAAGTTCACCATCGAAGTAGGAACCGTATGAACCATCCCACTCATATGCTATTGTGTGCTCATACATGCCCATTGGACGTCGTAATCGAATACCACCAGGGTACCAAGTCTGCAAGTAGTTAAAGCTGAATCCCGGGTACCCGTAATCGATTTTTGGCAAAGTCGCTGTTGAATCAGCAAGGACAAAGAATGCGTATCCGTTAGTGGCATTAACTTGTAAAGGTAAACCAGCCGGTAGGGTTATCGTCTTCACCGTATAGTTGTTTTGGACAAAATCCAGTCGCCAACCGGCAAGATCAAACCCGGCCGGAACGGCAATTTCCACATACTGATTGTCCCATATTCCAAACTGCTGCTCACCGCCCTCAACAACAAAATCAGTTATGTTGATTTCATTAATCCAGACCGCGCCTATCGGCAATCCGTAGATAATCGCGTAAGGCGACCAACCTTGTGTACCATACAACGAGTTCAGGTCAACGGGATAATACCATGGCGGTTTGTCAAAAGTCGTCTGCTTCTGCGTCAAAGGTACACCGCCCAAATAATTTGCCCAGACCTGATATTGTACCACTTGGTCGCGCTCCTGCCCCGGGAGATCATTAGTCGGCAATGTCCGGTAAGTTAAAGAGCCGGGCTCAACCGGATACATGGGTTTAGTCACCACTTCTCCGGCCGGCCAGTTTTCAACACCCCAAACATTAGTTCCGATATAATAACTGACGTACATTTGAATGTTAGACGGAGCCAGTAAAAGGTTGGCGACCCGCGCCTCTATGCCGAATTCTTCAGCTTCCATAGGTTGCTGTCTTGTGTTGTAGGTATTGTCTATGTCTTTGCATAGCGTTTTCACGCCGACGATTTCGAACCCGGGAAAAACTGGCTCTGAAACCACAATATCTTCCAGGCAAACCCTTTGTTCTCCGATATTAGTCACCAAACGAACCGCATCATACTTTCCGCCGTCGAGCAACTCGAGTTCGTAAGGTTCATACAACAAATTGCTGATTTCCGTGAAACGGTGTATTTCGTGCCACGACTCCGGCGGGGCGTTCCATCCGTTTGTGGAAGCCATAACATACAAACTGGCAGGCTGGTTCGTGTAAGCTCTGGCCATGAACGAGATGGCTCCGACACCCTTGTAAAGACGCGGCGATTTGACGTACGGAACGTCCAAATTCTGAATCGGAGAAGCCTCTGCGGTTTCGCTGTTGTTGAGAAAACACGCCTTGGTCTCGTCAAGTATCACCCTTTGGCGATCTGTCTCGGTGATTTTGGCGTTGTAAACCTGCCACGAATTGTCGGCGACAAACGGTTCATCCCACACAACGGCATTCTTGATCTCGGCCAGCGAGTTGGTATAAATACCGTCACGTTCATTCAACACCCGCAAATACCCTTTCTCATCACTTCCCAGATATACCGAAGCGTGCTCGAAATCCGGCATGGGGTCGCTGACCTCAAACGACTCTATATCGTGCCATATTCCGCTCGCGGATTTTAAAGCATATTGCACAGTCAGTTTAGCCGGGCCGCGTACGACTTTGTAGTCAAACTCCATCAGACCCATTCCGGTATTCAGCACCGGTGACCTGACAGCCTGATCCAAATCAGGATCAGCGCGGCTGTGATCAAGCTGCACCCGATTGGCGTTGGCCCGCATGAACAAACCGCTGCCAGTATCCCTTAGCTGAACCCAAGAGCTGCCATTGTTACTGCTATAAACCACCCCGTAGCCATTGATGCCGCCCGCGTAAGGTCCGCCAGCATCTGATACGCCCCGCCCCAACCTTAACTCGAAGGCATACCAACCCGATGCCCTCACAATATAGTTGGTCGCCCCGGAGACAGAATCTGTATCATACAAAACATCATCGCCATCGATCTTAAGCCGAACGTTGCCCGCGAATCGCTCAGCGAACATGTTGGTGGAACCGGCACCTGAAAGATAAATCATGCCTTTATAAAGAACTGTACTGTTGGTCACCCATCCGTCACTGGTGTCGGCATATCGCGTGGAAAGCTGTACGGATGTCAAAGGTCCTGAAGCTGCGGTGTTAAATGATCCTGACAAACGCCCTTCACTGACACCGGCCTCTTGCGAGGCCACGACCCACGACTCGTTGGCGACCCAGTCTTGACTGCCGGCAAATCCTGAATCTGACGATTGCTGCCCGCGCCAGGAAAACACCTCCAGTTCATCTACCGCGACATCCGCACCGCCTGATCCGACCTGCAACATCACAAAATCAGCCCGCCATTGATGCAGCGGAATAGTATATGAGGAATAGCCGAAACTGTTGACCGTTATATTGTTGTAAAGCTGCCAGGCCAGAGTGCCCGGCGCTGACGGCTGAACAGTAGAATCGCGGCTGGAAGAATGCAGATACACGCCCAAATTCTGATTCGGCACAACTGTATGGATGCCGTAAGGCGATACATCACGGGTGCCGATATAGTGCCCGTTCGGCACAGAGAAACTCATGATCTGCTGGTCAAACAGAGCTTGCGACGTGGCAAGTTCCGTTACAATAGCCCCAGTGGGCATCGCATTCGCATCGGTGGGCTGAGTCTGCACACTTGAGAAATTCGCCTGACCGTCAGCCGACAAGAAACCAAATGTTCCGAAAGTGTGTGGAGATGAACTGTCTGTACGATCCAGCACGTTATCGGTCGTGCCGTACTTGCAACGAATGCGCGTCGAACTAGTGCCTGTGGTGTATAGGCGCATTTCCGCTGTGGTGAGGTTGGACAACCTCCACCCATTGCGTGTGGACTCGGCCCCAAGCCGAGTCGCCACACCATTCCGCCACTTGTATAATTCATGCAACTGTCTTTGATCTGCCCCCAGCGTACCGGTCTGCGGAATTTGCGTTATGCGGTACTCATAAAAATTTTGCGGTCCGGTATAGTAGGCTATCAACGATACTGAAGGCCTTTCCGGCGCGTTGCCGGAGTCAAGAAAAACACTTGCCCTTACAAGATAATTTGTTCTCATAAAATTAAAGTTGTAGACGATGTAGTTAGGGTCAAAAGGCTGCCCCAGCCTGCACTTGAAAGACAACTCCTTCAACCCGTCAGTCCGCGTTTCAACAATATTATATATGAACCCTAAGCCCAAATCGCCGTCACCGCCTTTCAGCCGCATGGCCAGATTTTGTAAGTCGTAAAGACCGCCGGGGCTGTTGTTGACATCAGCCTCCGTGCGTTCCGCAACGTAGGCTGAGTGTCCGGCCACCCATCCGCCGATCGTGGTACGAGGATCACTCCAAAACTGGTTTGTGGATGAAGGATAACCCACAAAATACTCGTACTTGCGGTCAGTGACATTTGTCGGCCAGCCGTCAAATGTGTTTATGAGCCTCAACTTGGGGTCTTGCCCGCTACTTTCGGAAAAGATGTCAGAGGGCGCAGGCCAATCGTTGAAGTTCTGGTATTCGGCGCGGCGCGCCATATAATCAAGCGTATGCGTGTTAAGGTTGATCTGCACAAATCCCGTCGAATCAACAAGCACACTACAACGTCCCGAGCTGTTGGTTTCTACACACCTGCCGCCGTAAGGCAGCCGCCCGGCCTCAGCCTGAAAATCCTGCGCCCAATGCACAACACCTGAAGAGAAGGAATCCTCTCCCTGAACATAGGCATTCTCGCCCCTGAAATGCCATGTCAGATTGGTCAGTCCCTGGCCGCCGACCGGCACCATGCCACGCCATTCATCGTCACCGGCCAAAGTCATCTCAACAAGCTCGTTATTCGGCTCCGTGACCACATATATTACGCCATAGGGCGAACTGTGCCGCCTCAACCGGGCATAAAACTCGCGACCGTCTGTCTCAACTGTGCCGCCACGCAAGAAGCGCGGCGACAACCACTCGGATGGATACACATGCGTCAAACCGGTATAGTCCGGCGACTGGTAGCGGTAACCGTCAAAATCGCATGTGAAATAATATTCCAAGTCGCCGACATCGGACTGCGCGGGTATCTGCGCTTCAAAACGCTGGTTGTTTCCAAAAGCGTCGCCAGCGTCAATCGGATCCATGGGCAGGCTGTCCCAGGAGTTGACCGCTTGGTCCAGATAACGCCAGCGGTAATTAACATGCACCGTTCTAGTATCGGTCATTACGTTGGTGTCAATGTTGTCGACGTAACAGCGGATCATCATATTCGATCCGATCGAAGGATGCCCGGGATG
>CAZKZI010000083.1:0-14386 GCA_964557205.1 uncultured Lentisphaeraceae bacterium | reverse complement strand
GGGGGGAGCTTAGGACCATGCGGGCGCTGAGGGTGGCGCCGGTGTCTGTGCCGGTGACCGCCGCCGGATTATAATTTGGGCGGGATTCTGCTGAAGAAAAGCAGCTAATAAACCGATTTGAATTTGCAAACCGCTTTGACCGCACGTCCGTATTAAAGGTATAATCCGCAGTCAAAAGGGTTTTACGGAAGATTAGCGGTATGCGTGAATTCATTAATGTGATTGTGCTTGCGGTGCTTCAGGGTGTGACGGAATTTCTGCCGGTCAGCAGTTCGGGACATCTGGTCATCGCGCAAGAGTTGCTTGACCTTAAGCTGCCAGGCGTCAGGTTGGAAGTGATTCTGCACATGGGCACTATGGTGTCGATCATAGTTTATTACCGTAACACGCTTTGGAAGCTGGCGCGCGGGGTGTTTTGCGGTGACCGCGCGAGTTGGTTGGCGGTCGGGCATGTGGCACTTTCTGCAGTGCCGACGTTTTTTTTCTATGTGCTGTTCCACGACAAGATTGACGCTTTTTATGAAGATCCATGGGCGGTGGGCGGGTTTCTTGTTTTCACAGGCTTTGTTTTGTGTTCTTTGCGCTGGATCAAGTGCAGCGAGAATGGCGTTACGGCTCCGCGCGCTTTTCTGGTGGGCATTGCGCAGGCATTGGCGGTGTTGCCCGGCGTCAGCCGGTCGGGCATGACGATTTCGGCCGCGCGAATGGCCGGCATCGAGCCTCGCAAGGCTGCCGAGTTCTCTTTTATAATGAGCCTGCCGCTTTTGGCGGGTGCTGTCGTGTTGGATGCTGTGCGCGGCGTTTCAGAGTCGTCGCCTTCACTGTCATGGTGGTTGCTGCTGGTCGGCGCGTTGATGGCGGCGGCGGTGGGATATGTGGCTTTGGCGTTACTTGTTCGCGTCCTCAGGGGCGGACGTTTCTGGATGTTCGGGATATACTGTGCCGTTGCAGGTGTGATTGTCATGCTGAAGGCCTAAGGTGTGTGTGTTTCACAATAGTTGAAGCGCACTCAGAATTCAGGAGACAGCATTCAGCCTGCCGCCCGCAGAGCGGGAACAAACGCACGAGGTAAATTTATACGCAGATTACGCAGATCAACGCAGATTGAATCAACTTCTGGATTCTTTGCGATTGCAGGACGGCGGTAATTATTTTAAACTGTCGCGAAATTTACATATATCCTCGGGGCGTAGCACAGTCTGGTAGTGCGCCAGCTTTGGGAGCTGGAAGTCGCGGGTTCGAATCCCTCCGCCCCGACCACTTTTTGCTCGGCGCCGTGCGAAGAGTAACGCTGGGCTGCACATGGAGCGCAATGGTGAAGGATGTAAAACAGTGAAGGGGAATTGCAGATTTTTGCGTCGGGCAGTTGCGGTCGGCCAGGTGGTATCGATCGCGCGGACCACGGTGCTCGAGTCCGTACAACAGCCGATCGCGCTGCTGCTGCTTTTGTCGGCGGTGTTGATGACACTGCTGGTGCCGGTCTTCCAATTTCACCGTTTTAGCGAAGACGGGCGGCTGGCGCGCGACAGCGGTTTTTCCTGCATGCTGGTTTTCGGGCTGGTGCTGGCGGCCGGCACGGCCGACAAGTCGGTGGCCGAAGAGATCGCCCGCGGCACGGCCGCCGCGGCAATCGGCAAACCGGTATCGCGAATGACTTTCGTCATTGCCAAATGGCTGGGCGTGTTAGGCGTCACGGTCATTTTCTGGTCTGGTGTTTTGGCGGCGCTGCTGGTGGCCGAGCGCTCCTCGGCTCATTTCATTACTTCGGGTGACTTTGCCGGTTATGCCTCGGACCCTATCACTTTGGGCTTGGCGTTCCTGGGCGTCGCTGTGGCTTTGATATGGTCGGCGGCCTGTCACGGTTTATTTAGACAACGTTTTGGGGTCTCGGCCTTCATCGGCGTAGCGTTGTCGCAGGTAGCCGTGGCGTTGCTGTCAGGATTTTACAACCGTTTCGGACAGCTTTATCCGTTGCACGGCGAAGCGGCCTGCCACGATTGCGCCGCAGGTGCCGGGCACAGTCATGCCGGGCAGCTTTTTTATAACGTGGAGCTTAATCTGCGGGTGCTGCCGGTGGCATTGCTGCTGTTGTTCGCTTTGGCAGTGTTCGCGTCCTTGGCCACCGCACTGGCCACAAGGTTGAACGGCGGGACATCTCTGGCGGTTTGCGCGGTTGTGCTTTTGCTGGGGTTGGTGGGCGACACGCTGTTGGCCGGGGTACAGTTCTGGTCATTGCGCGGCATGTTGTCGGGCATGTTGCCGGATTTGCAGAATTTCTGGCTGTGTGACGCGGTAGCAAACGGAGGAAAGGTGCCGTGGAGCTATGTGGCTGGAGCGGGCGCATATGCGTTGACAAGCTGTGCGATATGCCTGACAGCTGGCTGTTGGGCGTTTCGTGAGCGCGATCTTGGATGAGGAAATTACTGTGATAAGCAACAATGTTATCGAGACGCGGGGATTGAGCAAAGTGTTCCGCGACTTCTGGCGGCGGCCTACCGTTGAGGCGGTCAAGGGGCTGGACCTCACGGTGTCGCAGGGTGGGGTTTTTGGTTTGCTGGGTCCTAACGGCTCAGGCAAGAGCACGACGATCAAGATGTTGCTGGGGCTTTTGCATCCCACATCGGGAGAGATCAAAGTGCTCGGCAAGGCGCCTTCCGAAACCGGCGTTAAGGCTAGGATCGGGTATATGCCGGAGGTTTCGCATCTGCATCCTTTTCTCACACCGCGTGAGACGCTGATGTATTATGCGAGCCTGTTCGGCATGAGTAAGTCCGATGCTGACCGGCGCACGGTTGAACTTTTACGCATGGTGGATTTGGAGCATGCCGCGGACAGGGCAGTGGGCCGGTTTTCGAAGGGCATGGCGCGGCGTGTGGGGTTGGCGCAGGCGCTGATTAACGCGCCGGAGCTTTTGATTTTAGATGAGCCCACTTCAGGGCTTGACCCGATAGGGTGCCGCGAAGTCAAGGATCTGTTGAGAACACTGGTTTCTGGCGGCGTGAGTGTTCTGATGACCTCGCATTTGCTGGCCGATGTTGAGGATGTGTGCGATCGGGTGGCTATTTTGGAGCGGGGTGTCTTACGGGCGGAGGGCAAGATATCCGAGCTGCTGCGACTGCCTGACGCTGTGCGTTTTGTGGTCAGCGGCATGGATGAGTCAGGCGCGTCGGAACTCCGGCGGGAGATCGAGCGACAGGTCGGGCGCGTTGTGCGTCAGGAGTTCCCATCCATGAGTCTTGAGGCTTTCTTCATGCAGGCGGTAGCCAATGAGGGGCGTGAGAAGGTTTTTGAAATGGCTCCTTTTTTGAAAGAGGGGTTAGAGCGTGCAGGATACGGGGGCGCGGGGGCATGAAGAACACTGGACAGTGGCGAAAATTGTCGGCGATCTCGGCCCGACGAGTCGCGGGTGTGGCGTTGCTGGCTGTGCGGGCTGCGTTGCGGACTAAAACCGTGGCAGCCCTGTTGGTGTTGCTGGCGGCGGGGGTCGCGGTGATGCCGATAGTGGTTCAAGGCGATGGTACGCCGGAAGGTGACTTGCAGATTCTGCTTTCGTACACGCTTGGGTTTTCGTTCGCGATGCTTTGCTTGGCCACCATGTGGGCGGCCTGCGCGCTTTTTGCGGCTGAGATAGACAGTGCGCTGATGCAACTGTCGGCGGTTAAACCGGTCAAGTCGGCAGAATTCTGGCTGGGCAAGTGGTGCGCTTTGATTGCTTTGGACGCGATTCTGCTCACGGCGGTATATGCCGCTGTTTACGCGCAGGTGCAGTGGCGGATATTCCATAGCGGCTGGGGGGTGCTGGAGCGTCCGGTTTGCCGGTATGTGTCGCGTCCGCTGCTGCCGTCTCCGGAAGATGAAGCTCGTGAAGTCTATGAGGGATTACTGCGCCGGGACGCTTTGCCGGAGGGCATGAGCGAGCGGGCGCTGCTGCGTGTGCTTGAAGAGCGCGCTATCGACAAATATGATGTGATAAATCCCGGGGAAGCGACTGTTTGGCGCTTTGAATTGCGGCGACCAATCGGATATGCCCGGCACTTGACTGTCCGTGTTAAATTCGACACGGAATTCAGCACACGCGAGAACGTTACCGGGATTTGCCGGTTACGGAGTCTTGAGCGGCCCGATGCGTTTGTGGATGTGGAACTTAATGATTTCACCCTGAATGAGATCGAGTTTGCTGTTGACACGCGGGCGTTCGGTATCGGCGAGGGAGACGTGATGCGCGAGTTTGAGCTGGCATTCCGCCATACCGGTGATCCGGGCAGCGCGTCGGGCATCATGTTGCGTTTTCGCCAAGACGTGGCTTTGTTGACGCCGGGCGGCACATTCGAGGCGAATATGTTGCGATCCGCTTTGGTACACGGCAGCGTATTGGCCCTGCTGGCCGCGTTCGGTCTGACCTTGAGTGCCTGTTTCACTTTGCCGGTTGCGGCGTTCGCGGCGACCGTGCTTTTGATGTTGGCCGTGGTTGGCAACTCTGTGGTGCAGGTGGCAACTGAGGAAGACAGCCGGTTTGTGTTTCACAGGGTCGGCGTGTGGGTGTCGCGGGGGGTGCATATCGCCACCAGCCAAGCCATGCGGGCAGAGCCTTTGACGGCTTTGACGCGGGGCGAGCGGATCGCCAGCCGTGCCGTTGCGGAGTCCGTGATTTGGAACGGGATGGTTTTACCGCTGATTTTCGCGGCGGCCGGCTGCTGGGTTCTGCGGCGGCGCGAACTGGCCGACCCGTCTTAGAGAGGTGTGGGCGAATCTGGAGTGAGGTAAGGGTGCGATTCAATAAAGTTGAATCGCACGCATTACTGCTTGACAGTATGCATGGTTTAGCCTATGCTTTTTATCAAACGACAGTTTTTATGGCAGGAGGTGTGTGAATGAAGGTAGTGGCTTTTAACGGAAGTCCGAGCTGTGAAGGCAATACCGTGATGTTGTTGCGCAAGGTCTTGTCGCCCATTGCGCGGGCGGGCATTGATACCGAGTTGGTTCAGGTCGGCGGCGAATCTCTTAGCGGCTGCGTGGCCTGCTACAAATGCTTCGCGGCCAAGGACAGGCGTTGTGCCGTAAATTCGGATATAGTGAACGAATGCATTGGAAAAATGATCGAGGCCGACGGCATCATCATGGGGTCGCCGTCTTATTTTGCAGGCATGACCTCTGATCTGAAGGCACTGGTCGAACGGGCTGGACTGGTGGCGGTCGCGAACGGCAACCTGTTTTCGCGCAAGGTCGGCGCAGCCGTGGCCGTGCACAGGCGTGGCGGGGCGGTCAATGTTTTCGACGCGATCAACCACATGTTCCTGATGTCGCGCATGATCGTCCCGGGTTCAACTTACTGGAACTTTGGTGTGGGTCTTAATGCGGGGGATGTCGCGGATGATGAGGATGCCACGAAAAACATGCATGATCTGGGCGAGACCATGGCGTGGTTGCTGAAACGCCTGCACGACGAGGCGTAGGATTTTTGCTGTATAGGATGACGCGGTTTTTTTACACTTTTTAAAACGCAAGATACAAGACGCGCCACGTACAAATGCGTACAATAGCAACAGTGTTCCAAAAATTCATTTTACTTGTAACGGATGATTTGCCTAGAACGTTTGCCGAGTGGGAACGGCTTTGCGGTACTGGGTTGTCTTCGTAAGGAGGTTGACGATGAAGGGAAAGACGGTAAAAGATCTTAAGACGGTGAAAACCAATGGCAAGAGACTGGCGGACGCTGCGGTTAACCAAGGCAATGGTGTTTTGCGTCTGGCACCGAACTGGGTGCCGCGTGTGTTTTGCTATCCCGGACGCAGGTTAAAGCTGCATCCGGATGATCTCTATGCGTTTGGACTCAACCGCGGAGGTATTGATGAACGTTGGTTCGGCTCCACGACTGAAGCGGCCAACGAGGGTCGTCGGCCGGACGAGGGGCTCAGTTATGTGGTCTTTGAAAACCGACGCATGCTGCTGCGCGATGTGGTGGCCGAACTGGGCGCAACTGTCGTGGGCGCGAAGATTTGGAAAAAATACAAGCGCTGGCCGGTTTACAGCAAGTTTTTTGACAACCTGGGACCGCTGCCGCACCATTTGCACCAGGATGATAAACTGGCCAAACTTGTGGGGCAGGAGGGCAAGCCTGAATCCTACTACTTCCCGGCTCAGCACAACAATTTGGGGGCACGGTTTCCGTATACCTTTTTTGGATTGGTTCCGGGAACAACCCACGCGGATGTCGTCCGCTGTCTGGAGCGGTGGAATAAGGGGGATAACGGGATTACCGATATTTCGCAGGCATATCGGCTCAAGGTCGGCACTGGCTGGTTTGTGCCGCCTAATGTGCTGCACGCGCCCGGTTCGCTCTGTACGTACGAGCCGCAGTGGGGCTCGGATGTGTTCGCGATGTTCCAGAATCTGGTGGATGAGAACTATGTCCCTTGGTCATTGCTGGTCAAGGATGTTCCCAAGAAGCAGCAGAAGAACCTGGATTTCATCGCTAGCATGGTTGATCTCAAGGAGAACACGGATCCCAACTTCTACAAGAATCATTTTCTTGAACCGGTCTTGGCTGCCGGGTCTGAAGAAGACGGCTATCTGGACTATTGGATCAACTACGGCCGTGTGAAAGGATGGCAGTGTGTGAGTGCAAAGCGGTTGACGGTGCTGCCCGGCTGTTCCTGTACAATCAAGGACAACGGCGCTTACTGTCTGATCGCTGTTCAGGGTGGTGGCACGATCAACGGACAGTGCCTCTCCAGTCCCAACCTGATTCGTTTCCATGACATCACAGACGATGAATTCTTTGTCGTGCATGACGCGGCACGCGCAGGAGTCACCTATGTGAATACATCGGCATCTGAACCCCTGGAAATCCTGCGCTATTTCGGCCCCGAGGTCAATCCGGATGCCCCGGAGATCGGAGGCAACCGGTGAGTACTTATTTCCCGAAACTGCACAATGCCGCTTGGCCGGGCGTGGTGGGCAAGGGACCCGGTACGCCTGAGCCAATTATCAGTCTGGAAAAGTTGATCGATCTCACTGCGGCGGCGACCGTAAAAGGTGTCAAGTTTGACGGGATTGATCTTTTCCTGTCTTTGCCGCATGTGGATATCGACTCTACTGAAGATGACCTGAAACGGTTGGCTGAAACAGTGACCGCGAAGGGCCTTGTCATCGGTTCGTTGGTGGCGCCGGTGTGGAGTGGTTGTGCTTTCGGCGATGCGGAGAAACGTGCCCATTGGTTGGAGCAGGTGCGCAAGGCCTGCCGCATCGGGCGGACTCTGCGTGATTTGGGTGTGAGGCCGTCCGGTGTCATCCGCATCGACTCCTCGGGCGGTGTGGCGGATTGGGCCAAAGACCCAGCCGGCAACACCAAGCTAATAATAGAGACTTTCACCAAGGCCTGCGACATTGCGGAGGAGGTCGGTGAATGGCTGGCGGCCGAGGGCGAGATCTGCTGGGGCGGCATGCATTCGTGGCAGGTGATGTTAGAGGTGCTTGAGGGCGTGGATCGTCCCAAGACACTCGGTTTTCAGGCTGATATGGCGCATACTTTGTTGTATATGCTGGGATACAACGCGCCTGAAGCGCGCATGTTGCCGGAGGTTTTCGACTGGAACGATACCGCGACCTTCCGTGCGGCCTATACCAAACTCGCGGCAGCATTGCGTCCATGGACGATCGACTTTCATGTGGCGCAGAATGACGCCACGGTCAAAGGGCAAGGCACCCACGACAAGACCGGGCGGCATTGTTTGCCGGAAGACCCGAACGCAAAACTAGACATTGTATGGTGTGCTGGTCAGTGGCTGCGCGACGAGCACGGCGAGTTGACCAAGACCATACGTCATCTGTGTTGGGACGGTTGCATGTTCACCAACGAGGTGATGATGCAGCCTGGCACATGGAACAGTATTCTCTGTGCTATGCTACAGGTACGCGAGGCTCACGGCTGGAGCGATTAGCCACAACTGACTTTAAAATTATCAAACGACAAGGATAAACAATGAAGCCTAAAAAAGAACTGAATATCGGAATGATCGGCTATGGTTTTATGGCTCGCACCCACTCGAACGCCTACTGTCGGGTCGGTAATTTCTTTGATCTCGATTACAAACCTGTGCTGAAAACTGTCTGCGGACTGGTCGAGTCCGAGGCGCAAGCTTTCGCCGACCGCTGGGGTTACGAGTCCTGCACCACCGACTGGCGCAAGGTTGTTGAAGACAAGAATATCGATGTGATCGAAATCTGTGTGCCCAACAACTATCATGCCGAGATCGCCATTGCGGCGGCCAAGGCGGGAAAGATGGTGGTCTGCGAGAAGCCGCTGGCCATGAACAGCGCGCAGGCGCTGGAGATGACCGAGGCAGTGGAAAAGGCTGGAGTGCTGAACTTCGTGTCGTTCAACTACCGCCGCATCCCGGCTGTGGCTCTGGCCAAGCAGTTGATCGACGAAGGCCGCCTCGGCAAGATATTCCATTACCGGGCGAACTTTCTGCAGGACTGGACGATCTCTTCCGACGTGCCGCAGGGCGGCATGGCGACCTGGCGGCTGGACGCCAAGTCGGCCGGCTCTGGCGTCACGGGCGACCTTCTGGCCCACTGCATCGATCTTGCGGTCTGGCAGAACGGCGAGATCAGGGACGTGAACGCTATGACTGAGACTTTTGTGAAGGAGCGCAAGAATGTCGAGACCGGCAAAGTCGAGCCGGTAAATATCGATGACGCTTGCACCTTCTTCTGCCGTTTCAAAAATGGCTCTATGGGTAATTTCGAGTCGACGCGTTACGCGCGCGGACACAAAGCGCTTTTCACTTTCGAGATCAACGGCGAAAATGCCTCCATACGCTGGGATCTGCATGATCTGCACCGCCTGCAGTATTTCGACCACCGTGACGAAGGAATTTTGCGCGGCTGGCGTTCGATCCATGTCAGCGACGGAGATCAGCCCTACATGAAACACTGGTGGGTGCCTGGCCTGCAGATCGGTTACGAGCACAGCTTCGTACATCAGACGGCTGATTTTCTGACGGCCGCGGCAAAGGGCGAGAATGCCCGACCGAACTTCCGCGACGCTTATGAGATAGCCAAGATCTGCGACGCAGTGCTTAAGTCGGCAGCCGACGGCCAGTGGGTCAGCCTGTAACTTATCGGCTTGTCGCTATGGGTGCCTGCCGTAAGCACGGTGTGCCCGTTGAGTATCTTGAACTTTTGAGCGAGGCGCACGGTCTGGGTTGCGGCAAGGGAGCCGAGTGGGAAGCTTGGCAGGCGGACTGCAGTGCCTGGATCAAGTCGCGCGGGTTACAATGAACTTTTCATCGATATAGATGAAAGCGTTTTGTTTGTGAGTTGAGTCATGGAAAAACTGGAGATGCGGATGAGCGAAAAAACTAATGTTTCGGATGGTAAGCGGGCAGCAAGTGATCCGCTGGCTGGACAGGCGGCTGATGCGCGTTACAAGAGTTTCAACCAGTCGGCTGATCCGTGGAGGGTAATTGGTGCGCTCAATTATGGCGACGACCGCACGATGGCCTCTACGATTGAACGCATGATTTTGGATGCAGACCCGTCGCAATATCCCGGGTTTGAGGATAAACTTCTGAAGTGCGTGTCCGATCCGGCCTGCACCGAGGCCGGGTATGGTTTTGTCTGCCGGTTGCTTGCGCTGATTGCCTCGGACAAGAGTGTGTCGGCTTTAAAAGATAGGCTGACTGGCGATAACGAGGTGATCGCTTATTTGACGCGCATGGCAATAGAGCAGGTGCCGGGCGAAGAGGCTGCGGTTGCTTTGAGCGTGGCGGCAGGCAAGCTCAAAGGTCGCGAGTCTGAAGGCTGCGTCGGCGCGGTGGCTGTGCGCAACCGTTCGCGATAAGCGGCAATGCCGTTCGAAAAGGCTTTTTATTAGGAGATATTTAATGACATTATCAAGACGTGGATTCATGAAAAATGCGGGCGTGGCGGCCGGGGCTGTCACAGCGTTCCCTACGATTATTCCGGCAGCGGTGCTTGGACAGAATTCGCCCTCTAAAGTTTTGAATGTGGCGTGTGTAGGAGTGGGGGGCATGGGGTTGGCACATATTTCGCAAATGGTTGGGCGTGATACCGTGCGGATTGTCGCTGTGGCCGATGTTGACAGTTTTCACCAGAAACGCGCGGCGCAGATCATCAACAAAAAATATGGCAACAACGATTGCCGTATGACGGGTGATTTCCGTGATGTTACGCGTGCCAAGGATGTTGATCTGATCACGATCGCCACGCCGGATAACTGGCATGCGATCACGGCCATCGACGCGATCCGCAACGGGAAAGATGTGTTCGTGGAGAAACCATTAACCCTGACTATTCGAGAAGGTCAGGTGCTGGTGGATGAGTTGCACAAGCATAAGCGGGTCGGGCAAACCGGCACGATGCAGCGCTCGTCGGAGGGTTTTCATCGCGCGGCGGAACTGATCCGCAACGGGCGACTTGGAACGATCAAGCACATCGATGTTTTGATACCGGCCAACAATAGATATATCGGCGCCACATGGAAAACCGAGCCGGTGCCTGATGGTTTGGACTACGATTTCTGGTTGGGGCCGGCGCCGTATGCGCCCTACACATCGCAGCGTACGCACTATCAGTTTCGCTTTATCTTGGACTACGCTGGTGGACAGACCACCAACTGGGGGGCGCACTATCTTGATATCGCGCAGTGGGCTCTCGGCATGGATGAATCCGGCCCGGTCGAAGTGGACGGTCACGGTGTTTATCCGAGCAGCGGACTTTTCACCTCGCCAACCCGTGTTGATGTGCGTTACACCTACGCAAACGGCGTGACTATGCGGATGCGTACGCGCACGGACGGTATTTGTGACGGTAATATCATCTTTTACGGTGACAAGGGATATTTGAATGTCTCGCGCAGCAAGCTGCGCTCAAATCCTGAAAGCATCCTCAAAGAGACGATCGTAGATGGTGAGAACCGTCTGTACAAGAGCCGTAATCACTTCGAAAACTGGATTGCTTGTGTTAAGTCGCGTAAAAACCCGGTATCGGATCTGGCGATAGGACACAAAACGACGAACCTCTGTAACATCGGCAACATTGTTATGCAGTTACAGCGCAAGCTGAAGTGGGATCCAATGAACGAGCGTTTTGAAAATGACGACATGGCTAACCGGATGTTGACCCGTTCGATGCGCGGTCCATGGTCGTTGGTTTAATCTTTGACGCTCTGGCGGAAGCGATCGACATCGCCCATAAGGGACGCCTCAAGCTGGCTGAAAAGCGTTGAGGGGCTCGGTTATTGCGGGAAGACCCACAACGCGCCCTGATGTTCCGCAACGCGCAGTTTGCTGGCTCTTGCAAGCGAATCGATCAGAAGGCCAATTTCATGTTCCGGCTTTTTAAAGCCAGTGGCCAGAAATTTCAGCGAGGCGGGATGACGGCTGACCAGTTCCACCAGAGTTTCCGGGGTCAGTTCCGGAAATGAGGCAGCCGGTTCATCGCCGACAGCTTGCGCTGTCGGCGTAAAAAGTTGCACCAGCAGGCGCAGGTGCTCTTGCGGGCAACGGGCAACGGAGTTGTCGGCAGGCGGACGCACGGCGGTATTTAACATGATGGTATCGGGTTTGAACGTGGCGGCGATTTCAGCGACTTGCCGGATCTGTTCGGGCGTATCGTTGATGCCTGGCACGATAAAGACCTCAAGGTCGATTCGTCCTTTGAATTCGGTGCGGAATTGGCGGTAACCATCGATGATCGCTTCGAAGCGCAAAGACGGGTGGGGGCGTGCGATACGCTCAAAGGACGATTGATCCCATGCGTGCAGGGAGAGCTTGACGACATCGGCGAGCTTGGCGTCGCGCCGTACTTCAGGCAAAGTGAACAATGCCCCGTTAGAGAGCAGCAGCGAACGGCAATGGGTCTCATCTCTGGCAAAACGGAGAATTTCTACGAAATGCAGATGCAGGGTAGGCTCGCCGGAGCCTGCGGCGGTTATGAAGTCCGCTGGGGTGTCTGATGAGAGCCACTGGCGCAGTTCCGTCAGGATGTCCGCAATCGGCGGCTGATCAGTACGGTTTAAGGTTGTTTGGGGAGTGGGTCCGATCTGGCAGAAGAGACAGTTGAAGCAGCAGGTCTTGGGCACGGTCAGATCGACACCTAGCGAGCGTCCGTAGCGGCGTGATGTGACAGGCCCGAAGATATATTTCATGGAAAAAGCACCGTCATTGTCAGGTATCTTGCGCGATATCGTCTATCTGCTTGTCGTTGCCGAAGACCAGCAGTTTGTCATCGGGCTGAATGATCTCGTCCGGGGTGGGTATGATCAATACGCGAGGTTGGGCTGGATCTTCGGCCAGTCTGCGCACGCAAAGCACGGTGACGCCGTAGGTTTTGCGGACTTCGGCTTGGGCCAGCGACTTGTTGCGCAGGGGTTCGGGCACATCAATCTCGGCGACGTTGAATCCGCCGGAAATCTCAAAAAGGTCGATAGTGCCTTTTGAGAGCAATGTCTTGGCGAGGCGCTGGGCGCGGTCGCGGTTGGGATAAACCACCACGTCGGCGCCCACGCGTTTCAGGATTTTGCCGTGCAGGTCAGAGTTAGCCTTTGAAACCACGGTTGGTACGCCGAGTTCCTTGCAGTTCACGGTGGCCATGATGCTGCCTTCAAGATTGGTGCCTATGGCGACCACGACCACGTCGCAGTCGTTGAAGCCTGCGTCTTCCAGCGTACGAATGTTGGTGACATCGCCTTCCACGGCTTTGGATACGAACTCAGAGAACTCCTGGATGATTTCGCGGTTGGAGTCGATGAGCAGCACTTCCGCGCCGTGTTCGGCCAAGCTTTCCGCGAGGTTTGAGCCGAAGCGTCCGGCTCCGATTATACCGATGCGTTTCATATTGACAGTCCGTTCATAGTGTTTTGTGTTGTGCTGTGTAAGGTCAGGCGGGCGGCTTGCGCGAGTGTTTTAACCGACCACAACTTCTTCATGGGGGTAACGTATGCGTTGCATCTCCTCGCGGTTGCCGATCATAAGCGCCACCGCCAGCGGGCCCAAGCGTCCTACAAACATGCATACAATGATAACGAATCTGCCGACGTTAGACAATGTGCCTGTGTGGTTGATAGAAAGTCCGACTGTGGCGAAAGCCGAAACCGTTTCGAAGAAAAGCTTTGAAGCGTCGCCCGTCATCTCCGGAAACTCGCTCCAAAGGAGGATTCCGTAGGCCGTAAGTATCCAGAATATGGCAAGCAGGAAGATGACGATCGCCTCGCGGACCACGGCGTAAGGCAGGGTACGGGACAGGATGATGGTCTCGCGCCGGTTTTTGCACATGGCGATGATGGTCATGAACAGGACCACGAAGGTTGTGGTCTTGATGCCGCCGGCGGCGGAGCCGGGGGAACCTCCCACGAACATCAGCAGCGTGGTTGTGAAACGGGTAAGTTCACGTATAGCGCCCATGGGCACAACGCTGAACCCGGCGGTTCTGGGCGTTATGGAGTGGAAAAGGGCGTTGGTGAACTTGTCGTGAAGGGAGAGGCCGGCCAATGTGTTGGACCACTCTTCAAGGGCAAATATCACCGTGCCGATGGCGATCAGCAGAAAAGTGGAGTAAAGCACGATTTTTGTGTGAAGCGATATGCGGCCGCGCGTTTTCAGATTGCGCCGCCAGAATTTGATGGTTACAAGATTGTAAAGCACAAGAAACCCTAGCCCACCGCAGACGATCAGGAAGCATATGGAATAGAGGTACACGTGGTCATTTCGGAAAGAGAAAAGGCTATCATGATGCAGCGAGAAGCCGGCGTTGCAGAAGGCGCTGATGGAGTGGAATACGGCATAATATAGTGATTGGCCGGATGTCAACATGCCTGTCTGCGCGTAACGGGGCCAGATCAGCAGTGTTCCGAGTCCTTCAAAGAGCAAGGTAAAAGCCATGGTCCAGAGCAACAGTGACCGCAGGCCGTTGACCTCGTCCACGCCATAGGCGTCCATCAGCACGAACTCGCTCTGTAAGCTGAGGCGACGCCCGACCAAGACCAGCAGGAATGTGCCGAAGGTGGTGATGCCGAGGCCACCGAGTTGTATCAGCGACAGAACGACTATCTGGCCGAACAGTGTGAGTTCGGTGCCGATGTCGATGACGGTAAGACCTGTGACGCAGGTGGCGCTGGTGGCGGTGAAAAGTGCGGACAATGGAGGCAGCCACTCGCCGTTAGCGTTGGCCGAAGGCAGCATCAGAAGCAAGCTACCGGTGAATATGGCCGAAAGGAACCCCAAGGCCATCAGCCAATGCGGCCCCAGTCGCTGTGCAAGCGACTCCCTGCGCGCCGGTTTTCTGCTTGATTTGGACACGTGATAAGATTATCAAAACCGCCGCCCGTCGACAAGCGTGAGACACAGGTTACAAAACTACC
>CAZKZI010000082.1:0-14510 GCA_964557205.1 uncultured Lentisphaeraceae bacterium | reverse complement strand
AGGGACGCCTCCCCGAGGCGTCCGCATAGCCCCCGCGATCATTCGTAGCACAGCCGTATAGCCGACTGAACCCTGCACCATGATTCCTGCGCAGTTAAGTTTCTACGCTATTTAAGACGTCTGAATGCCGGGTGTGAGGCGTTTCTGCCGGTCAGCCCTGCCTGGAGGCGGGGCGGGCACAGGTTTCCCAAGCTGGGCGAGCACCAACTTGCAAGAATGCCAGACTTCGCGCTTCGCCCGTTTCATGCTGACATCGTCGCCGCTGCGTTCGAACCTGATTATATAGGAAGGGTGATAGGTGGACATGACCGGGATACCGTTGAACCGGCTCCATTGCCCGCGCATGGCGGAGCCTCCCAACAAGCCCTTGATAGCGGTGTTGCCGAGCAGGAAGAGAACTTTGGGGCGGACGGCACAAATCTGTTCCTGCAGGAAAGGCAGGCACTTTTTCATTTCATCGGTTTGTGGCGTGCGGTTGTTGGGCGGGCGGCACTTGCAGATGTTAGTGATGAAAACTTCTTCACGCTTATAACCCATCGCAGCGATCATCTTGTTCAGGAACTGGCCCGCGGCACCGACAAACGGCACTCCTTGCCTGTCTTCGTCAACACCGGGTGCCTCGGCGACGAACATGATGTCAGGAGTGTTGATGTTTCCTTGCCCTGGTACAGTCTGTGTCCGGTCCTTGTGTAAAGGGCATGCCTCGCAGGCCGCGATTCTTGCGGCGATGGCGGACATGGCGGCGGCACACTCCGCCGGATCGTTTTCCGCCTTGGAAACGCCGGGCTGCCGGAGGTCGGCCTGCACAGATTTAACCGCTTGAGTTTTTGCCTGACGCTTTTCTGAAGTGGTCGCAAGCGGTTGGGCAGCGGCGGGTTCCGGTACCAAGGCGCGCAGCAGTTCGGGATCCATCTCCACCGAACGCGCCCCCATTTCCTGGAGCATGTTCACATGGTCGATCAGATCATCAATTATGCCGTTCCATGCTATCATTTTATGGCAATTTCAGGCGTTGAATCCATTAGGGTTCTGCGATTGCCAGCGCCAGGCATCCTCGCACATCTGGTCCAGACCGCGCATGGCCTTCCAACCCATTCCGCACGCTGCTTTGGCGGGATCCGACCAAGACTCCGCGACATCTCCGGCGCGGCGGGGTTTGATTACGTAAGGAACTTTTTGACCAGAGGCCTTTTCGAAAGCTTTGACCACATCCAGCACACTGTATCCTTGACCGGTGCCGAGGTTATAGACATCGAGACCCGGTTTGCAGGCCAGTTTTTCGAGGGCTTTGAGGTGTCCTTGCGCAAGGTCGACCACATGAATGTAATCGCGCACGCCGGTGCCGTCATGCGTAGGGTAGTCATTGCCGAAAACGTTTAGGCATTGCAGACGTCCCACCGCCACTTGTGCAACATAAGGCAGCAGGTTGTTGGGTATGCCGGCGGGGTCCTCGCCGATGATCCCGCTACTGTGGGCGCCTATGGGGTTGAAGTAGCGCAGCATGATGATGTTCCAGGCCGGGTCGGCCTTTTGCACATCGCGGAAGATCTGCTCCATCATCAGTTTGGTCCAGCCGTAAGGGTTGGTGGCTCCGCGGGTGGGGAACTCTTCACTGATCGGCACGGAGTCCGGGTCGCCGTAAACGGTTGAAGAAGAGCTGAAGACCATGTTTTTGCAGCCGGCCGCCGACATGGCCTTGCAGAGGTTGATGGTGCCGGTGATATTGTTGTCATAATACTCCATGGGCTTCTGCACTGATTCGCCCACTGCCTTGAGTGCCGCGAAATGGATTACGGCGTCGAACGGTCCGGATTTTTCAAAAACAACATCGAGGGCTGGACGGTCGCGTATATCGATCTTATGGAGCGGTGCTGACCGCCCCGTGATTTTCTTGACGCGCCGCAGGCTCTCTTCGCAACTGTTGCTGAGGTTGTCTATCGCCACGACATCATGGTCGGCGTTCAAGAGTTCAACGCAAGTGTGGCTGCCGATGAACCCAGCCCCGCCTGTTACCAGAATCTTCACTAATCCCCCTTTTGGTTTAGCCCACTAGTCTATCGCAAACAGCGCAGAAAACAAACGACGATTTTTTCCCGGACGCTTGCGAAAAAAACCGACACGAACTAGATATATTATGTGTTGAAAAAATGAATTGCACTTGACAACTCTGCACTCATGCAATATAAACACAGCAAATAATCTGGAGTAAGATGTATCCGGTGCTTTTAATAAGGAGTTTTGTAGTGAAGCCTTACCAAGTGTCATTGGAAATTGCAGGCGATACCGCAATGTGGACACGTCCGGATACAGGCGATTGTCCGGTCAGTTATCCAGGGCCGACCTATTCAGCGGTGGCAGGAGTTTTTAAAGCCGTTTGCTGGGGGCCAGCCGTCGAAATCGTTCCTTTCAAGGTCGAAATATGCAAGCCACTGCTCTTTCACGGTTATTCCACAAACTACAATGGGCCGCTGAAAAAGACGGGGAAGGATGGCGCCTATCAGTTTCTTGCGACCGTTCTTACGGATGTTTGTTATCGACTGTACGCATACGTTTACCCGTCCCGGGACAAAACCGTCCTCAGTGATAAGGCAAAAAACTGGGACAAAAGAACAACCTCCCCCGGACACGCCTACGCCGCAATTTTTGAGCGACGCCTCAAGCGCGGTCAATGGTTCGTTCAGCCTTGCTTGGGCTGGAAGGAGTTCACTCCGTCATATATCGGCCCATTCCGAGAAGACACCAAAGTGCAAAAGGACATCAGCACGGTATTACCGTCGATGTTGCGGCAGGTGTTTGGAGACGGGTTCAAAGAGCCGCAACGCTTCGTTTATGACCAGAATGTTAAAATTGAAAGCGGAGTGCTCGCCTTCCCGCTGAAAGGACGCGAACCATGATCGACGAACTGGTCAAAGTTGCAAACGCGATGGAAGCGTCCGGCATCTCCCCGAAAGACTGGCATCCCAAACTAAAAACGCTACCCAAGGTCACCGCAAAAAAACCGTGTGTGAGAATTTGGCTGACATCTGAAGGTTGCGTCCATGACATTGAAACAATGGCGCCCAAACTCGTTTCGCAACTTCGCAAGTACGAGCCTGATGCAGGAAAGTCCTTGCCGGGGTTCAAGGTGTATCCGCTTTATCGCATCGTGAAAAACAAGGACGAACTTACGAAGGCTCCCAAAGCTTTAACCGAAGCGATGAAGAAAAATGGCTTTTCATGGGAACAAGAACTCGCAGATGGAGAGGATTTCTGGAATAGGACACGCGAAGTCCTGCGGCAACTAAAAGAACGCGTGCTTCCCGGTGTAAGGGCGATTTGCGACGGGCGCTTACAGCCGGATGAAACCCTCGCCAAGTTCTTAGATGCGTTCGGTAAGCTCGACATTGAAGCGTTCAAACAAGGCTATGAAGAAAAAGTTAAAGAGAAGGTGATAAATGGAGACTTGCCGCTGTCGTTACTCTGCTATTTTGTGGATACGGCGAAGAAGGCAAAAGAAGATTCAGACTCAAATGTTCCTATCCCCAAAACGCAGGTCTTTCTCGACATCAAAGACTACAAGGATTATCCGGTCGCGCATCCGAACAGCATTGATCGCTTGAACGAGTTGTTGTTGAACGGCGAAGCCTCCCAACGTCCGACAATGACACATCTCTGTGACGAACCGCTTGACGCATACAGGGAAAGCGCCGTTGGTTCAGACGATAAATTTGCGCAGATAGCGGTTCCAGTTCTTGGCGGTGTCATTCTGCGTTCGCAGGTGGCCGCTGTTCCTGCGCAATCGCGTTATCACCTTTGTGATTCGGACACATTTCCTGTTGGCTCCGAGACTCGCAAACGTGTTAAAGCTGCTCTGGAATGGATTTCCGATAAAACCCGTTATGGTGAAACCTTTGGCACGGCCGGAGACAATGAATTGCTTTTCGTCTTCCCAGACAAATTGCCTCCAAGCAAAGTCCCGATGGCTTCGCTTTTTGGAGCACAAGGTCCAACGATTGGTGCGGCGGCTAAGGCGGAAAAGTTTGAGCACCTCGCTAAGACTGTGATCGATCAGTTGAAGGGTACAGGTAACGCGGTAGCCGAGGCCGAACTCAACATTTTTTCTTTGCGCAAAATGGACCCGGCTCGTACAAAGGTTGTCTATTATCGCAACATCACCGTTGGTTCTCTTGAAAAAGCGTCGAAGACTTGGCACGACGGATTTCAAAATGTACCCGGCTTGAATATTTGCGATTGGAGCGAGAGCAAAAATGAGAAGGGAAATAGTTTTCCTGTTCTTGTTGAAGTACAAACGCTTTTCCCGTTGAAGTTGCACAAGATTCTCAATACGGTTTGGATTCTCGACAAGAAGAGTAAGACCGGAACTAGACAGAACTCGGTCAAAATCTTCGAACCTTCGGTAGGGTTGAAACTGTTGCTCGACACCTCCAATCGCTCACTGGCCACGTATGTGACTGAACGGTTTATGCGTCATGCACAAACCTACTTTGTGGTTTTGTGCCGAGCAATAGGCAGAGGCGAAATAGCGCGTCTGCCAGAAAAAAATGTTTATCCCGGTATTCTCGGCCTATTGCTCTACAAACTCGGTCAAACCAAGGAGACCTACATGAATGAAAGTGCCTATCAACTCGGACGCTTCCTGCGGGTGGCGGACGAAATCCACCGCCTTTACTGCGAGATCGTCCGCAATAAAAGCATTCCGCCTGAACTCTGCGGAAGTTCGTTGTTGACCGCGATGCTCGAATCCCCGGCCCGGACACTTGATCAACTAGCGATGCGTTCAGCTCCCTACGTTAAATGGGCGAGGGCCTTCCACGACCATGAAAAGGCTGGGCTTGTTCATTACTGGATGTATCAGTGGTCACAAATCGCGGATGTGCTCCACGAACTCAAATGGCCAGCCCGTCCAGCACCGGAAGAACGCGCCCAAGTCTTTCTGGGCTATCTCTCATCTTTCCCTAAATCCGAATCAACCCCAACCGACGCATCCGAAGGAGAACAGAAATGAGCAATGAAATCAAACGCGTGACTGGCCTTCTAGTCATTGAGGTCGTCAATTCGAATCCGAATGGCAATCCCGATCAGGAGAGCGATCCGCGCATGCGCAGCAATGGGCAGGGCGAAATATCGCCGGTTTCGTTCAAGCGCAAATTGCGCGATCTGGTAGAGTTGACTGCGGGGCCTGTTTTCCAGGCAGTCACAAAAGATCTGACCGATGTGCCGGACGGATATCAGTTTGGTATTCTCGAATCTAGAGGCCGTGACCGTGCGAAAATCTCCAAAGAGATGGGCAATATCAAAGAGTTTAAAGAGGATGAATACCTTAAGAGTGAGTTCGTTAAGAACTACTGGGATGCCCGCCTCTTCGGCAATACTTTTTTGGAAGACGGTGGAGCAAAAGGATACATCAAGACGGGTATTGTCCAGTTTGGAATGGGACTTTCCGTGTCCTCAGTTATTGTCCAACGGCACACCAACACAAATAAAGCCGGAGTTCAGGAAGGTAAAAGCCAAGGTATGGCACCTTTAGCCTACCGCGTGGTGGAACACGGGGTTTATGTCATGCCGTTTTTCATCAACCCAAGCCTCGCGCACAAATCCGGCTGCAAGTCTTGCGATGTGGAATTGCTCAAACGTCTGATCCCCTATGCGTACGAACATACCCGCTCCGCGATTCGCCCGGATGTCCGTATCCGCCATGCGTGGTGGATCGAGCACAAGGATGTTTTGGGAAGCGTCCCTGATTACATGCTCATCGACGCGCTTACGCCCAAACGTAAGGGCAGTGATCCTCTCGCACCGTCAGCGACTTGGAGCGACTATGATGTTCCGTCCTGCCTATTGGAAACGCTTAAAGAAAAGGTTAACGTCTTCGATCTGATGGTTAAACCATGACTTGGCTCGCACGCAGTTCACAACAGCAAAACGTGCCACCAGAAACTTATTTGGAACATGTGTTTGGTGTTTTTGTAAGAAGCCGTTGTTATCTGCGCAGGATTCAAAAATATGCGTGGCGGAATGAGGATGCGCCGGTTATCCGACGTATCCTCGCGCTTGCCGCCGAATACCACGATCTCGGCAAGCTCGATGACGCCAACCAACGGGCCTTGGCGGACACGAAAAAAGCCGCGCATCTTCCGATGGCGCATGCGGATGCCGGTGTTGCTCATCTGTTGTCGTCTCAAGAAAAACTTGCCGCCTTTTTTGTGCGTGCGCATCACATAGGGCTGCCTGATTATATGGACATCGACAACAAAGGGCTGCGGAATCAACGCATCCAAAGCGATGTCGATGCCAGGCTCCAATGCTATTTGTCTCGACACAATGAAATCGTCCGCCCATACATAACAGATAAAATCACGGGCGGATCATCGTCGGTCTTTCCAAACTTGAAGGCGGCGGATGTTCGCCTCTTGTTCTCTTGTTTGACACACGCCGACCACGGTGATGCGGCCCGCGCCTCCGGCGAGGAACCAAGTCATTTTCACCCGCCGAAGATCCGTGCCGCCGAACGACTTGAGAAACTCAAGGGCTATGTCGCGTCTCTGCCTGCCGATGCAACAGACCGTAACCGGCTCCGTGCTACTTTCTTTGCCGCCTGTGCGGACTCTGTTTCTGACGCTGACGATGTTTCTCCTGTCACCTATTGCGATGCGCCTGTCGGCACCGGCAAAACAACCGCTGTCATGGCACGATTGCTCGCGACTGCCGCCAAACATGGCATTCGCCGAGTGTTTGTGATTCTTCCATTCACCAACATCATCTCGCAGTCGGTTAAAGTATACCGGAAAGCACTCGTTCTGCCAGGCGAGCTGGCGGAGGATGTGGTTGCCGAAATCCATTGCCGCGCTGATTTCGATGCTCCGGCGAGCCGGAAGCTCACTGCTCTTTGGGATGCCCCTATTGTTGTCACTACCGCTGTCGCCTTCTTCGAAACATTGGCCTCTTCCATGCCTTCAACGCTAAGACGCATGCAAAATCTTCCAGGCAGCGCCATTTTTCTGGATGAAGCCCATGCCATGTTGCCAGCAAAACTTCTTCCACTCGCATGGCAGTGGATTCGCTATGCCGCCGAATCATGGTCGTGCTATTGGATTCTTGCTTCCGGCTCGCTTTGTCATTTCTGGACGCTCGAAGAGTTTGGCGACAACACAGTTAGGCTTGAAAATGTTGTCCCCATAAATGTTCAGCAATCTTTAAACAGGTTTGAAGTTTTCCGTGTGCAGCACTGTTATCGCCCGAAAGCTATGACCCTCGATACGTTATCATCTTGGTTGCGTGGTTTGGCAGGGCCGATTCTTGTCGTGCTCAACACGGTCCATACCGCCGCAGCGGCGGCTCGGACGGCGACAAAGGAATTTGGTGAAGAAAATGTCTTTCATCTTTCGACCGCATTGATTCCCGCAGACAGGGAGAAAACATTGGAATTAGTACGAATGAGGCTGAAAGATAAGAAGAACACAAATTGGTGTCTGATAGCGACATCGTGCGTGGAGGCGGGCATCGATTTATCTTTCCGAACGGGTGTTCGCGAATGCGCATCACTGTTGTCATTGTTACAACTCGCCGGACGAGTGAATCGAAATGCGGAGTTTTCTGATGCTGCTGTTTGGACGATTTGTCTCGATGCCTGCAGTATGGGTATCACAAAGAATCCGGCTTACGACACCTCAAGCCGCATTCTCCGTGAGTATTTTGACAACAACCGCGAAATATTACCCGCGCTTTGTACTGAAGCTCTTAAACGCGAGGTTCGCGAAACCGCATCCATTTCAAGAGAACTGACGGAAAAAGAAAGCATATTCGCTTTTTCGACAGTTGAGCAAAAATTCCGGGTCATCGATGATTGCGCTTTTTCTGCCGTTGTACACCAGAAGCTTATCGAGCGAATAGAAAACTGGGGTACTGTTTCATGGCGTGATATTCAAAATGGGTCCGTACACGTACGGAAGAAGATCATCGAAAAGCTCGCTATCCCAGAATCGCAGCGTTATCCTGGAGTTTATCTTTGGAAGGCTGAATATTCTGCTTTCCTTGGGTATATGGAGGCCGTCCTCAAGCTTGCGGATATTGACAAAGAAGGATGTGCGATCATCTGATTAGCGGGTTGAAAAATCAGCAATGTACACGGAAGAACAACTTTTGCCGTTATCCTCTGTCAGCGAGTACGTTCATTGTCCCCGACGATGCGGCCTTAAAATACTTGAACAGGCATGGGGAACTAATGTTTTCACGGCAGAAGGAGACGTGCTGCATGAGAAAGCTCACAGCGGCAAAGACGAATCTCGGGGCGACTTAAAGATTCTCCGCAGTCTCAGGCTGCGGTCGCTGCGCCTTGGTGTCACGGGTATTACGGATGTTGTCGAGCTTCACCGGTGTGATCCTGCCGAAGGCGGTGTGCGGATTCCGGGTGTCAGCGGCACTTGGCTGCCGTTTCCGGTCGAATACAAGCGCGGCGCAGCCAAGGACATCCGCTGCTATGAAGTGCAACTCTGCGCACAGGCCTTGTGTCTCGAAGAGATGCTCACTGCCCATATTGCCGAAGGAGCGCTCTTTCTGGGTCTGAAACAGCATCGAATCCCGGTCGCTTTCGACGACACGCTCCGCGGCGAAACCGAAGCCGTATGCCTCGCGGTTCAAAAGCTGTTTGCGGAGGGTGTCACGCCGCCCGCTGACTACAACAAGCGCTGTTCATCATGTTCTCTATTTGAATCCTGCCTGCCGCGCTCTGCCGGGGCAGGCAAGTCTGCCCGAAAATGGCTCGACCGCCAAATCGAAGGACTCTGTGCCACGAATGGCGATACGAAGTCTTACGGACAAAGTGAGTCGCCTAACGACTAAAGGAGCCATGTGCGCTACGCAACTGAAAGAACTCTTGCGGCACGCGTGAAAGTGCTGGGCGAAAGTGCCGATCCGGCCGCATACAACGAGCTTGCGGAAGCTTGCCGCTCGCCTTCGCCGTTGGTGCGTCGGCTGGCAGCTTCAGCACTCGGCAAGCTCTCGGGCGTAGTAGATGCTCGGAGCAGCGTGGAGACTCTGCTGCCGATGCTGTCCGATCACCACCCGCAGGTGCGCCAATACGCAGCCAAAGCCCTTAGCGCGTTCGGAGCCTTGGCCAAAAAAGCACTGCCTGCACTGCGAGACCTCTACCGCAATCCGGATGAACAGGAGTATGTGAAACGCAGCGTGATATCCGCAGGTTTGGCAATCAAAACGGCACTGGAGATCGCCGCGAAGCATGCTGTGCATACCTGCCGCCGTTGTGGCCGTGTCGTCGCGCCTGACGAGTATGCCCGCAGCCAGAGGTTTTTCCAGCGCACCCTGTGTGATGCTTGCTTTGATGAGACTGCCACGGAACGCAGGAATTTCGAGACTAAAGTGGAGGATGCCAAACATATCAGGACACTGGACGGCACGCTTGTGCAGTCAGATGGCGAGAGGCGCATCGCGGAGTGGCTGGCCGCGAATAAAATCGCTTACCGCTATGATGACCGCCTACGGCTGATCGAGGGGTTCCAGATTCGTCCGGACTTCTATCTGCCGGAGTATGATGTCTATATCGAGTACTGGGGCATGGACACGCCGCGGTATAAGGCAGGCATGTATCTCAAGCAGGACCTCTACATGCACGCAGGCAAAAAGCTCATATCGCTCTACCCGGATGACAAGCTGCGTCTCGATACCGCGCTGGGCGCCAAGTTGCCGCCGCTGGCCGGTATTCCGCCGACCTTCGCCGCGTCGGACGACTCGCTACAGTCGGCAAGTGCGACGCAGGGGGACACAAAATGAAAAAAATGCTGAACACGCTATACGTCTCCACCCAAGGCGTATATCTGCACCAAGAGGGCGAGACAGTGGTGGCTAGCCTGAACCGCGAGACCAAGCTGCGTCTACCGATACACACGCTGTCCGGTATTGTATGCTTCGGTCAGGTCGCTTGCAGTCCGCCTTTGCTGGGGCTGTGCGGTGAGCGTGGTGTGCATGTGAGCTTTCTTTCAGAACGCGGCAAGTTTCTGGCGCGTGTCACGGGGTCGGTCTCCGGCAATGTGCTGCTCAGACGCGAACAGATACGCCGTTCCGATTCTCCGTCCGGCGTGCTGAAAATCGCCCGCAGCTTCGTATTGGGCAAGCTAGCGAATAGCCGGACGGTGCTACAGCGGGCACAGCGGGATCACGGCAAGAGTGATGATTTGGAAAGGGCTGTAGACGCGCTTGCAGACATCATGCGGCGGGCGCGGCTCGTGGCTGACATAGATGCTTTGCGCGGTCTGGAAGGGGAGGGGGCAAACCACTATTTCAAGGTGTTTGACCATATGGTGCTTGCTCAGCGCGAGGTCTTTTCAATGGTGGTGCGTTCGCGCCGTCCGCCGCTCGATCCGCTGAATGCAATACTTTCATTTCTTTACACAATCCTGGCGCATGACTGCGAGGCTGCGCTGGAAGGTATTGGGCTAGATCCGCAGTTCGGTTTTCTGCATGCTTTGCGTCCGGGGCGCCCCAGTCTAGCATTGGATTTGATGGAGGAGTTCCGGTCGATTCTGGCTGACCGCGTGACGCTCTCTCTGATAAACATGTTACAGGTCAGTGGCAAAGGGTTTAAACAATCAGAGTCTGGCGCCGTGGTGATGAATGATGATACGCGCAAGACCGTTTTGCAGACTTGGCAGAAGAAAAAACAAGAGGTCATCCAGCATCCTTTTTTGAACGAGAAGTTGGAACTCGGGCTATTGCCGCATGCCCAAGCGCTCCTGTTGGCGCGTCATTTACGTGGCGATCTGGACGCCTACCCGCCGTTTCTGCTCAAGTGAGGTTGATATGCTTGTTTTGGTCAGCTATGATGTTTCCACAATTGATTCTGTTGGCAAGCGTAGGTTGCGGCGTATCGCCAAGACCTGTCTGGACTACGGCATCAGGGTGCAGAACTCGGTTTTCGAGTGCAATGTAGATAATGCGCAATGGACTATCTTGCGGGCGAGGCTTCTGAAGATATTCAATCCCGAGATGGACAGCTTGCGCTTCTATTTTTTAGGAGACAACTATCAGCGGCGTATAGAACATCAGGGGGCAAAGCCTGCGGTTGATGTTGAGGACACGTTGATTTTGTGACCCGCGAACCCTGGGCGCACATGGTTTCATCGATAGGTTCGCGGACAATATATCATCTTGCAAGGCAATAGTTTGTGTGATCTGGTAGGTCTGTGACAACTGAACAACCGGTTTTGCTGAAGTGGTTCGCGGAAACTTCAGCGTTTGTTGTTTCATCGCAAGATGTTACAGTACCGACCGTCGCGCCCTACACGGGCGCGTGAATTGAAACCCACACGACCAAGGACGCCGGGCCGCGAAGCTGTCGCGCCCTACACGGGCGCGTGAATTGAAACTGCCGTTTGTTGGAAGTGTGCCATCGCGGTATCGTCGCGCCCTACACGGGCGCGTGAATTGAAACTTTTTGACCGCCATGACGGTCCATGCCGAGTATGGTCGCGCCCTACACGGGCGCGTGAATTGAAACGCAGCCAGATCGACGCGACCGTGCTGGCCTGGCAGGTCGCGCCCTACACGGGCGCGTGAATTGAAACACCGTCATGCTGGTCAACGCCCAGGCCGCCAACGTCGCGCCCTACACGGGCGCGTGAATTGAAACGAGTGCAGCGTCGAACAGTCCGGCTGCGCCTGGTCGCGCCCTACACGGGCGCGTGAATTGAAACTTGCAGGAAGCTGGCAACATTCAAGAGGCGCAGGTCGCGCCCTACACGGGCGCGTGAATTGAAACCTCCGCACGGGGAAGGAGCCGGATGCTATCCGGTCGCGCCCTACACGGGCGCGTGAATTGAAACAGCCGGGTCATGATCGACTCTCCGGGCACTCGGGTCGCGCCCTACACGGGCGCGTGAATTGAAACCCATGTATTGGGATACCAATTTAGCTACCACGGGTCGCGCCCTACACGGGCGCGTGAATTGAAACGCATGATAGCATGGCCTTGGACGAGTCAGCGCGTCGCGCCCTACACGGGCGCGTGAATTGAAACTGTTTGTTGTCACCACTCATCCTGATCCTCCGTGTCGCGCCCTACACGGGCGCGTGAATTGAAACAAGCCTTTGCCGCCATCCTGCAGGCAGGCGCGGAGGTCGCGCCCTACACGGGCGCGTGAATTGAAACCCGCCGTACCACAGCAGGTCGCGCTGATCCTGGTCGCGCCCTACACGGGCGCGTGAATTGAAACGCGTCAACACCATCGCCGACGCCAGCGCCACCATGTCGCGCCCTACACGGGCGCGTGAATTGAAACTCGGCCAGATCGACGACCCGCGCATGGATGAGATGTCGCGCCCTACACGGGCGCGTGAATTGAAACCACCTACAGCGCCTCAGCTCGGGCGGGTACATGTCGCGCCCTACACGGGCGCGTGAATTGAAACGTGCCTGATAGCGACGAGTGGGTGCATCTTCCCTGTCGCGCCCTACACGGGCGCGTGAATTGAAACGCATACATGCGCTGGTATCGCGCGAAGGCGAAGTCGCGCCCTACACGGGCGCGTGAATTGAAACCTTCGACGAAGTGACAATCAAAGGCACAAACGTCTTGTCGCGCCCTACACGGGCGCGTGAATTGAAACAGACTCCAAAAAGGCATTCGCGACAAGAGAAAGAAGTCGCGCCCTACACGGGCGCGTGAATTGAAACCCGCTAGTCGTGTTCGTCCCGATCGTCGGCATCTGTCGCGCCCTACACGGGCGCGTGAATTGAAACTCCAAAAACTCCCGCAGGCTCACCACGCTGCCGTCGCGCCCTACACGGGCGCGTGAATTGAAACAATACCGCATGTCAGCGCCGTTAGAATCGAAAGGTCGCGCCCTACACGGGCGCGTGAATTGAAACGCGCTTGGTGGCATATCCTTTGCGGCGGCTATCGTCGCGCCCTACACGGGCGCGTGAATTGAAACCCGGTATCCGTCGCGGAACGACCGGATACAGCGAGTCGCGCCCTACACGGGCGCGTGAATTGAAACGCGTAGTCACTGCCCCGGTATCCGTCGCGGAACGGTCGCGCCCTACACGGGCGCGTGAATTGAAACGTCAGCTTTCCGCTGAAGCAATTCTAAAACGATGTCGCGCCCTACACGGGCGCGTGAATTGAAACGACCGCTGGCTTGTTGACGGCGTTCGGATTGCGTCGCGCCCTACACGGGCGCGTGAATTGAAACATATCGAATGGTCTGGACTGAAAATCCCAACGGTCGCGCCCTACACGGGCGCGTGAATTGAAACGTTTGGTGATGGCGATGGAGAAGACGAGGAGAGTCGCGCCCTACACGGGCGCGTGAATTGAAACGTTTGCGACCAGAACGACCATCCGGCTACAGGAGTCGCGCCCTACACGGGCGCGTGAATTGAAACGATACAGACACAACGCTAAGTGTCTTCTTTTCTCGGTCGCGCCCTACACGGGCGCGTGAATTGAAACGGCGGCCGGACCACTCACGCGGGCGCCAGTGCCCGTCGCGCCCTACACGGGCGCGTGAATTGAAACACGCGCACCGCCAGCATGTTCGACGCCGCATATAGTCGCGCCCTACACGGGCGCGTGAATTGAAACCGGCTGAACGAATTTGACGAGTTCAAGGCTGCGTCGCGCCCTACACGGGCGCGTGAATTGAAACAAGGAGGCGGGTGTCCGTACCGTGCAAGACCTGGTCGCGCCCTACACGGGCGCGTGAATTGAAACGTGATCGACTCGCTGCAGATAGCCAACGACACATGTCGCGCCCTACACGGGCGCGTGAATTGAAACCGCATTGCGGGGCGCCAGTTGTGCGCGATGTGGAGTCGCGCCCTACACGGGCGCGTGAATTGAAACCCCCAGGCCGCCAGGCTGTTTACCTGCGTGCGGCGTCGCGCCCTACACGGGCGCGTGAATTGAAACATTGTGGCATAGGCGCAAGATCGCGCAGGCTGTAGTCGCGCCCTACACGGGCGCGTGAATTGAAACCTCACGTCCCCGATCTTGTCCGTGCGTTCCAGGTCGCGCCCTACACGGGCGCGTGAATTGAAACAACGCCAAAGCTGCGACTTCCGAAAGGAGAGAAGTCGCGCCCTACACGGGCGCGTGAATTGAAACCTCCGGGATCTCCGCGATCCGCGCCAGCAGATGTCGCGCCCTACACGGGCGCGTGAATTGAAACCCTTTGGGTACTTGTCCAGCGCCTTGTTATGATGTCGCGCCCTACACGGGCGCGTGAATTGAAACAAGAAGGGGGGAACGACATGGGGCGGTGGAAACGTCGCGCCCTACACGGGCGCGTGAATTGAAACCTACGTTCGGCGTTGTCCCGCCACCCGCTCCCCGTCGCGCCCTACACGGGCGCGTGAATTGAAACATGACAGAGGAAGACCTGAACCTATGGGGGCGAGTCGCGCCCTACACGGGCGCGTGAATTGAAACTGGAACCCGGCGCGGCTAATGGCCGGACACACCTGTCGCGCCCTACACGGGCGCGTGAATTGAAAC
>CAZKZI010000081.1:0-14607 GCA_964557205.1 uncultured Lentisphaeraceae bacterium | reverse complement strand
CGAGAGTGCCGAGGGCGGCGAGCGCTGGGGGCGTTACAGTTTTATGGGGGTTTCGGCCCGGGCCAACATCGCCATATACCGCAATGACGTGGTATTGAGGCAAGGCATCGACGAGACTCGTTTCAGGCACAATGGCGATCCTCTTTCAGTCTTGCGAGAAATAATGAAGCCGTACAAGATCGCGGAGCTGAAAGGACTTCCGCGTTTCTGCGGAGGACTGGTGGGATATTTCGCCTATGAGATGATAAACTTTTTCGAGCCGCGCGTGCCTAACCACCTGCCGCCGGAGAGTTCCATGGCGGAATTAATGATTCCTGATGAGCTGCTGATTTTCGACAACATTTCGCACACTCTTACGGTTGTCGCACTTGCGTTCAAAAGTGACGGCGACGAAGACGTTTTGTACGCTAATGCCGTAACCCGCGTGCAGGATATGCTGAAAACCATCGCTTCAGCGGCGGATGTCTCAATGCGGCTTAACAAAAACACTGTACGAATGCCGGAACCGGTCCGTGAGCCCGAATATTATACGGGCATGGTGCAGACGATCAAAAAGCACATACAAGAGGGCGATGTGATACAATGCGTTGTTTCGCAGAGTTTCGTCGGGCCTGCGCCGGATGACCTTATCAGCCTCTACCGCGCTCAGCGATACGTTAATCCTTCACCTTATCTGTTCTACCTCAAGTCTCAAGGATGCACTTTGATCGGATCGTCGCCGGAAACAATGATCCGCATGGATAACCGCACTGCCTGCCTCCGCCCGATCGCCGGCACGCGGCCACGCGGACAAACAGAGCAGGATGACCGTAAAAACGCCGATTCGCTGTTACAGGACGAGAAAGAACGCGCGGAGCATCTGATGCTGGTTGATTTGGGCAGGAACGAGCTGGGGCGCGTCTCATTGCCGGGGTCTGTGCAGGTCACGGATTTGATGATAGTCGAGCGTTATTCGCATGTCATGCATCTGGTTTCCAACATCACTGCGGATGTTGAACCGCAGCATGACGCTTTTGATCTTTTTAAATCATCGTTCCCGGCTGGCACCCTCAGCGGGGCGCCCAAGATACGCGCCATGGAGATAATTGCCGAACTTGAGGACACGCCGCGCGGGCCTTACGGAGGAGCTGTGGGATACATTTCGTTCGACGGCAATATGGATTTCGCGATTTGTATACGGACGGCCATCGTTGAGCACGGGCGTCTCACCATACGCGCCGGAGCCGGCATTGTGGCAGATTCCGATCCCGAATACGAATATCGCGAGACAGTCAACAAAGCCGGCGCTATGGCCCGCGCCATTGAGCTATTAAAAAACGCGCAAGAGCAGGCCGCCAAACTACAGAAAAACTGACTTTCGGAGAATGACATGATTCTGATGATAGATAATTACGATTCGTTCACTTACAACCTTGTGCAATACCTGCGTGAGATGGCGGCTGAAGTCACTGTCTACCGTAACGATGTTGTGACTGTCGAAGAAATTGCTGAAATGGCACCGGCAGCCATCGTGATTTCGCCGGGACCCGGGCGACCGGAGAAAGCGGGCATTTCCTGCGAAACGGTCAGATGTTTTGCCGGTAAAATTCCGTTGCTGGGAGTGTGTCTCGGACATCAGGCCATCGGGTGCGTATTCGGCGCCACCATCACATACGCCAAGCGCTTGATGCACGGCAAGACTTCTGAAGTGACTTGTGACAACGAAGGCATATTCAAAGGTTTGGGCAACCGTCCTTTCAAAGCCATGCGCTATCATTCGCTGGTGATTGACCGCGACGCGCTGCCAGAGTGTCTGGTTGTGACGGCGGAGTCGGAAGACGGTGAGATAATGGGGATAAGGCATCAAGAGTATCCCGTGTACGGCATACAGTTTCATCCTGAGTCGATCATGACGCCTGTCGGTAAACGCATCCTCCGCAATTTTCTGAAAATTTCAAAGAGTCAGGAGTAGATGATGGTTTTCAGCAACATTCTGAAAAAACTGATGACCCGTCAGGACTTGAATGAAAATGAGGCTTTCGAGGCGGTTGACGCGATACTTAAGGGGCAACTGACCGAAGGTCAGATCGGGGCGTTTCTGTCCACACTCGCTGCCAAGGGGGAGACCATCGACGAGATATCCGCAGGTGCGCGCGTCATGCGTACTGCGGCCACGCGCATCCAGTCGCTGAATCCCGATACCCTCGACACGGTTGGCACGGGCGGGGATGGTGGCATGACCTTCAATGTCTCTACAACCGTGGCCTTTGTGGCCGCGGGTGCCGGAGCAGTTGTGGCCAAGCATGGCAATCGTGCCAGTTCCGGGAAAAGCGGCAGCGCCGACTGCCTGGAGTGTTTGGGAATGAACCTCAATGCGGAGCCTGAGATCATGGAGCAGGCTCTGAATGAACTTGGTGTTACTTTTCTGTTTGCGCCCGTCTATCATAAGGCGATGCGTTTTGCCGGCCCGGTGCGCAAACAGCTTGGCGTGCGTACACTTTTCAACCTTTTGGGACCTTTGACCAACCCTGCCGGCGCACCCTGCCAATTGATCGGCGTGTTCTCTTCGGAGTTGACAGAGGCTTTCGCGGAAGCTCTCAAGAAACTGGGTTCACGCCGCGTGCTGGTCGTACACGGCCATGACGGCATGGATGAGATAACTCTGACTGCCGCTACGCGTTGTTCGGAACTCAAAGACGGGGTCGTCAAGACTTATGATATCGATCCGCTCAATTATTTTGACGAATTATGTGGGAATGACGATCTTGCCGGCGGTGGCCCGGCCGAGAACGCGGCGATCACAAAAGCCATTCTCAATGGCGCACTGCACGGGCCTAAACGCGACATAGTGCTTATAAATGCCGCGGCTTCGTTACTGGCCGCTAACATGGTCAATGATCTGACGGAGGGAATTAAAAAAGCAGCCGAGTCTATTGATTCCGGCGCCGCATTGAATAAACTGGAAAGTCTGGTCAATTTTTCGATTAATGGGTGACTAAGGGTGGGCGTTTAAGGTTTAACGTTTAAGGTTTAAGGTTTAAGGGTGGGCAAAGCAGGTGGATAAACGCGGAGGGGTGTGCAGTTGGGTATGAGCATTTTGGATAATATTGTTGAAGAGAAACGGAGTGCGGTCAGCCGGGCGCAACATGAAGTGCCGCAAGCAGATTTGGAAAAAATGTCGGCCGCGCGCAAGGAATGGCGCGGTTTCGCGGCAGCGCTGGAACATCCGGGCGTACGCCTTATCGCGGAGATCAAGCGCGCCTCACCTTCGCGAGGTGATATCAAACCTGATCTTGATCCGGTTGAAACAGCGCGGGCTTATGCCGCAGGCGGCGCCGCTGCCTTGTCGGTGTTGACCGACAAACCGTTTTTCAAAGGTTCTGCAGAAGACCTCAAACAGGCGCGAAAGGCGACCTGTCTGCCGGTTTTGCGCAAAGATTTCATAGTCACCCCGTATCAGGTTTATGAGACCTGCGCCATGGGTGCGGACGCGATGTTGCTGATAGTTCGTATTTTGGATGACGAGACACTATGCACATTGCACAAACTGGCGCTCGGACTGGGGTTGGATGTGCTGACGGAGGTTTACGACGAGCAGGATGCCGGGCGCGCCAACCGTATAGGCGCCAGTTTGGTCGGCATCAATAACCGGAATCTCGCTGATTTCCAGACTGATGTCTGTCATGCTGGGCGCATGGCCTCGCGTTTGAGTCCGGATGTGTCGTTAGTCGCTTTAAGCGGTATCAGTTCCGCCGATGATATCCGCCGGACGCTGGCGTCAGGTATAAGGCGTTTTCTGGTCGGTGAAGCACTTGTGCGCGATGCCGACCCCGTTGCCCTGATTCGGCAATGGGTGTCGTTTTCGGCAGATACGGCGTATGGCGGATGTGCGCGGGAGATTGAAGCCGCGGATGGATGCGGCTAAACACGGAGTTCATAGTTTTTGCGGAGGCCTTGAAACAATAGGCGAAACATGATTGATGCGAATTTAAATTTGAAAATCTGCGGGATTACCGACTCGGCAACCGCCAAGTATTGCGCACAAGCAGGGGCGGGCGCGCTGGGCGTCGTGTTTTATAATAACAGTCCGAGGTTTGTGAGCGTTCTTCAGGCTCAGGATATTTTAAGCGACCTGCCTGAAAGAGTGGCCAAGGTAGGGGTTTTTGTGGACATGAATGCTGAAGAGATGATCAGGATCGCGAACACTGTCCCTTTGGATACGGTGCAAATGCACGGCAACGAGTCTGTCAGTGACATAACTGCGGTTATGCGGGCCGGGTTTCATGTAGTTAAAGTTTTGAAGACATCAGGAAAAAAGTTGGTTGAAGAAGCCGGCGGCTTACCACAAGCGGCGGGCATTCTGGTAGAATGTGGCAATGGGGTATTGCCGGGCGGCAATGGAGCAGTGTGGACATGGTCAGACGCCTCGCCATTGGCAGGTTCGCGTCGCTTTGCCTTGGCAGGCGGATTGACACCCGCGAATCTTAAGCGCGCCGCATTGTGTTCGCAAGCAGATGCATGGGATGTCAGTTCCGGTGTTGAGTCCTCTCCCGGACGGAAAGACTTGATGGCTGTCGCGAAGTTGATAGAAGTCGCCAAGACACTTGCTACGTCCGCCGGTTTTTTTTGGAAAAAAGAGGTGTTGGGGTGCTGACAGCAACTAGGTGTCTTAAACAGCTTGGAAAATTAACTGCTCTGGAATCAAGTTTTGTAACTAAGGTTTGTTGGAGCTATGCGGACGCCTCGGGGATGCATCCCTACCGTGCGATGCGTGTGCCTGGTAGGGATGGTTCCCCGAACCGTCCGCCGATCCCGCGCTATGCGGGATCGATTAAGCAGTTGGAGTAAGTGTATTCGACTAAGAGTGGGACTAAGTATGGGATAAGCAGTAGTACCAAACAGATGTATGATTCTAACGGCAGTTAACCATCAACTATCAACCATAAACCATCAACCAGCATTGCAGCTTCGCCAGGATTTAGAAGTATGACTTATCCGCATTTAGAGAACATTAACATCGAATCAATTGTTTTGCTGGCCACGCCGCGTGAAATGCAAAGCGCTGTCCCGCAGACATCCGTCACATTAAGTTCCGTCATTAAAGGGCGCGAAGCGATCGAGCGCATTCTCGACCGGGAGGACCCGCGTCTGCTGGCGATAGTCGGGCCGTGTTCCATACACAATCTCGATGCGGCCGAGGATTACGCCAAACGCCTGAAGCTTTTAAGTGATGAGTTGTCTGATGCCATCTGCGTAGTGATGCGCGTGTATTTTGAAAAGCCGCGATCGGTCTTGGGCTGGAAGGGGCTTATTAACGACCCTTATATGAACGACACCTTTCATATAGAGGAGGGCATACGCATGGCGCGGCACTTTCTTGTGCGCCTGGCGGAACTGGGATTGCCGGCCGCCACAGAGATTCTGGACACTCTGATGCCGCAATATATCGGCGATCTGATATCGTGGTCGGTGATCGGAGCCCGTACGGCGGAGGCGCAGACGCATCGCGAGATTGCCAGCGGTATATCTACGCCTGTTGGCTTCAAAAACGCCACGGACGGTTCTTTCACGGCCGCGATAAACGGCATGCGAACGGCTATGGGACCGCACCATTTCCTGGGAGTTACTGAAGATGGATTGCCGGCCATATTCAGTACCACCGGTAACACCTACCCGCATATTGTGCTCCGCGGCGGCAGAAGCCCGAATTACGACGCGCAGAGTATAGCGGCTTGCGAGAAGGAACTTGGAGCGTCAGGATTACCGGTAAATATTGTCGTGGATTGCAGCCACGGAAATTCCAAGAAAGACCCGGGACGGCAAGGGGCGGTTCTGCGTGAAATACTGTGTCAGATCGAGGCAGGCAACAGAACGATACGCGGTTTCATGTTGGAAAGTCATCTGGAGTGGGGATCGCAGCCTATGGCGAAAGATCCCAGGGACTTACGGCCTGGCTGTTCGGTGACGGACGAGTGCATCGACTGGGCTACGACGGAAGCGCTTTTGCGAGAGGCCCGCGAACGCTACAAGGCAGTGATGGGGAAAGGACTAATATGACAAAATCCTTGATCGGGCAGTTTCCTGATAAAAGCGGTCATTTCGGTTGTTACGGCGGACGGTTTGTCGGCGAGACGTTGATGGCGGCCCTGACGGATCTGGAAGCCGAGTGGAATGAAGCTAAAACCGACTCTTTATTCATGGGGCAGTACCGGGAGATGCTGCGTAATTATGCCGGGCGTCCAACCCCCCTGGATTATGCCGAAAGGCTATCAAATCATATCGGGGGCGCGCGTATCTATCTGAAACGCGAGGATTGCGCGCATACCGGCGCTCACAAGATCAACAATGTGATTGGCCAGGGGTTGCTCGCGCGCCGCATGGGCAAAAAGAAGGTTATAGCCGAGACCGGCGCCGGGCAACACGGGGTGGCGACCGCCACTATCGCCGCGCGTTTCGGCATGTCGTGTAAAGTTTTCATGGGAGTTGAAGATGTGAGGCGTCAGGCGCCGAATGTTCTGCGCATGCGACTTCTTGGCGCGGAGGTGGTTCCAGTGACTTGCGGGACCAGTACGCTGAAAGACGCAATGAACGAAGCTCTGCGCTACTGGGTGGCTGAAGTCGAAGACACCTTCTATGTTATCGGCACGGTTTCGGGACCGCATCCTTATCCAGTGATGGTACGCGACTTCCAGCGTGTCATCGGCGACGAGGCCCGTGGTCAGGTTTTGGATCGAATCGGGCGCATGCCGGACCTGCTGGTGGCTTGTGTTGGCGGCGGCAGTAACGCCATGGGGCTTTTCTATCCTTTCCTTGATGACCGATGTGATATGCTGGGCGCGGAAGCGGCGGGCGAGGGTCTTGAGACGCCGCACCATGCCGCATCCATCAGCGGCGGCGAGCCCGGGACACTGCATGGTGCCAAGACCTATCTGCTGCAGAATGACGAAGGCCAGATACAGGAAGCGTGGTCGATCTCGGCAGGGCTGGATTATCCGGGGGTGGGCCCTGAGCATGCCTTTCTGCATGATATCGGACGGGTGCGCTATGCCGGCGTCACTGACCGCGAGGCTGTTGAAGCTTTTAAGCTTCTGTGCCGTTACGAGGGTATTATCCCTGCTTTGGAAAGCTCGCATGCCCTTGCCGCAGCGATCAAAGAGGCTGCGGGCAGATCCACGGACCAGACGATTGTCGTATGTCTATCCGGACGCGGTGACAAGGATTTGGACCATGTGACCGCGTATATGAAAGATAACAAGCTTTGGCCATGATGGGAGAATATTTGTCCACACACTCACAAAGGTTTTTTATGAACAGGATTGATTCAACATTGGAAAAGCTCGCCGTAGACGGTCGTAAGGCTCTAGTGGCATATCTGACGGCAGGCTATCCAGATATCGACACTAGCTTAGAGATTCTCGAAGCCGTCTGCAATGCGGGCGCCGACATTTTGGAAATCGGCATGCCTTTTTCCGACCCCACCTGTGACGGCCCGGTTATTCAGGCTTCTTCAGAGACCGCTTTGAAGGCGGGAATGTCGCTGTCCAAGAGCATCTCTCTGACATTCAGGTTGCGCGAAAAAGTTGAGACTCCGATTGTGCTTTTCAGTTATTACAACCCGATCTTTCGATATGGCGTCAAACGTTTCGCGGATGAGATCAGTCTGGCGGGAGTTGACGGGCTTCTGGTGGTAGACTTGCCGCCTGAAGAGGAAAACGATCTGGTTGCCGCGCTGGAAGGCAAAGCGATACATATTATACGTCTGGTTGCCCCGACAACAAAGTTGGAACGTATGAAAATGCTGGCAAACAGCACTGGCGGTTTTCTTTACTTAATCAGCCGTACCGGTGTTACCGGGACTGGGGGCTTGGATCCTGCGGCTATCGCCAAACACGCTGCCGAGGTAAAGGCGGTGTGTCCGCATCCGGTCTGCATCGGGTTCGGCATCAGCAATGCCGATGACGCGCGGACGTTGGCGCCGTTGGCAGACGGCATCATTGTGGGCTCGGCCATAATGCGTGTTTTGTGTGAGGAGCGCGATATTTCCGTCATGCCTGCGGTTGCCGCCGCCAAAATTTCAGAATTGCGTACAGGCATGGATGACGCGGGCAACATCCGGCAAAATGTTTGAGACGGCGATTAAGTTATGTTACCGATTCACATTGTTCTCGTAAAACCGGAGATACCCCAAAACACCGGCGCGATCGGCCGTGTCTGCGTCGGTCTCGACTGTTGTCTACACCTGATCCGGCCATTAGGCTTCCACCTGACCGACCAGCATCTGCGACGTGCGGGGTTGGATTATTGGGAGCATTTAAGATTGACGGATCACGGCTCATGGGATGATTTTTTGACTGCGGTTAACCCTGCCAGGTTATTCTTTTTAAGTACACGCGGCGAGAAGTCCCTCTACGATTGCGCGTTCCGTATGGGAGACGCCTTGGTTTTCGGTAACGAGGGAGGCGGTTTGCCGGAAGAATTTTACAGCCTCTATCGGGACCGGCTTTTCAAGATACCCATGCCGGGAGAACACGCGCGCAGCATCAATCTGGCGAATGCTGTTTCCATTGCCGCCTACGAGGCATACCGGCAGATAGGAAGTAGCATTGACGGCTAATGGGGGAGTGTCGCTTGCAGGGCAAAGGGTTTGTTTCATTATGTACATCCGTCCGCTAAAGGCCTGAAAAATAAAAAACCAGACCGGCAAAGTTGAACAGCGTATGCATGACAATGGGGGTGACGATCGATCCGGTTGCGGCGAAACCTGCTGAAAAAAGCAGACTCAGGCTCAGTAGCGGAATGAAAGACGGTGCGTGGAAATGAACGGTCGCGAAGTAGGTGCCGGAAAGCAGCGCGGCGAATAAAAAACTTCTACCTTTGAGCAGGGACGGCAGCAGAATGCCGCGGAACAAAAGCTCCTCTATCACAGGTGCAAGGAAGACGATAGCGAACAGGGTGAAACAACGGGCGCCGGAGGCCATGTCGTCTTTTTCCAGCCAGCGGAAAACATCTTGTGACGAAGATTCATAACCGAGCCGGTTGATCACGGTGTTGACGATTAAGCTCAGCAGCATTACCGGCGGTATGACGGCAAGACCATAGATAATTCCTTTGTAAAACGCTTTTATCATGCTGCACGCTTTATTAAGGAAAAGGGTTTGAAAAGTCTTTTGCAGATTGATCATGCAAAGCATTATGGCTGAAAAGGTTGTTGCGGCGTATAGCAGTTGGCCAAACACCAGCGAACTGGTTTTAGGCGCGGTAGTGTTGGGGTTCTGGAAAAGATAAGGCAGAGCGAAAAGCAGTGTAACGGATAACGCGACCTGAGCGTGTGAGGTGGCGTAGCCGCGTTCCCGCAGAACCCGGCATGAGGAAAGCTGCGGTTTGAGCCGCCGGGTTTGAAACATGATGGCGAAAAGTATGTCCACCGTGACTCCGGTTATGACAATCAAAGCTGCGACAACTTTACAAGCAAGCACAGATATTTCGTTACTTTCGGCAAACATGAAGACATTGTGGCTTCTTGCGGCGTTGCGGGCAACATGAATCGTATTCAGGAGTGGAGTCGCTCCGACATACGGGCGATGCGCACGAGGAGACGCTACGGGGTGTGGACCGATGCGCACGAGCTCGTTTTCTCGCAAAGCGAGATGGCGCCGGAATACCGGCTAAACGAGCAAAGTGCGCCCTGGCCCACACCCACTTCGCTTTTAGGGGGGGGCATGGACCGGGGCAGGGACAGAGAAGAGTGAAAGAGAGAAAGAGTGAAGAGTTAGGAGTCGGGCGATTTAGGCTGGGTCTTGCGTTCTGACTTCTGACTCCTGACTTCTGTTTCTCTGGCTCACACCCGCTCCGCTTTTAGGGGATGGCAGGGACAGGAAAGAGAGAAAGAGTGAAGATATCCCGTCCTGAAATAGGTTGTCACTTGTGACAGATTGATGATTGAAGGAATCGATGGAGTTTTGCGAGACAGAGGGTGCAGAGTTTTCTTTTACCAGCGGTCACAGTTCTCCTTTTTTAGCGATTAGCGACGGACGCAGTCCGGTAAAAATGAGAACTGTTCCCATTCGCGGAGATTAGCGGGCAAAAAAGGTGTTGGGTGATCAACTTTGTGAAGCACATCCGCAGTGTTTTTATGTTATAAAGAGTACACCGGTGGGGTGGTAGTGTTGGAATGATGGGATGATGAGAAACTGGAAACTTTATGGGAGGCGGCATGGGACGCACTAAAAAAGAGTTGGTAGGGGTTAAGTTGTTGGGCAGCGCTAAAAAGGTTGATCGCCTGAAGAGTGACGCTTCGGTGCTTGAGACCTTTGTCAACAAGCATAGGGATAACGACTATTGGGTGACTTTCACCTGTCCCGAGTTCACTTCGCTTTGCCCGGTAACCGGGCAGCCGGATTTTGCCACTATTACGATCCAATACATCCCTGACATCAAAATGGTGGAGAGCAAATCTTTGAAGCTGTATCTTTTCGGCTTTCGTAACCGCGGTGATTTTCATGAAGACTGCGTGAACGTGATCATGAAAGACCTGTGCCGCGTGATGGCGCCGAAGTACATAGAGGTGCTGGGGCGCTTCACGCCGCGCGGCGGCATTTCGATTGACCCATTCATAAACTACGGCCGAACTGGAACGGCGTATGCGGAATTGGCGGCTGAGCGTTTCCGCGCGTATTGCGGCCGAAGGGTGTGAAGCGGGTCAACTCAGCATTGGCAGCAGTTCTGCGCGGAAGGCCGTGTGCAGCGCGCCGTTAGTGGCCAAGAAAGATATCCGGTGTTTAGGATATTCCTTCAAAACTTCGCAGGTTCCGCCGGCCCGCTCCACTATCAGGCTGGCGGCAGCCATGTCCCAGACGTAGATGCCGGATTCGAAATATCCGTCAAGCTTTCCGGCCGCGACCATGCACATGTCCACCGCAGCCGCTCCGAGGATGCGAGGCCTTTGCGCTATTTCCGAGACTTTGCGCAAAAAGCGGAATGAGTGTTCGCCGAGATCCCATTTGTCGGCTCCGGTCGCCAACATCGAAAGATCCAGCCTGTCGGTTGTCGATACCCGGATGACCTCGCCGTTGCACAAGGCCGGGCTTTCGCTGGTGGCTTCGTACATCTGTAGCATTTCGGGAATGAAGACTGAGCCCGCCATGGCCTTGCCCTTATAGCGGACAGCGACCGAGCAGCACCACCACGGCAAGCCGTGGAAAAAATTGATGGTTCCGTCGATTGGGTCGATGATCCAAAGGTAGTCGCTCTCAGGCAAGGGTTGGTCACTGGTTTCCTCGCCTAGGATGGCATGTCCGGGGAAGGCGGACGAAATCACGGCCGAAGCGGTCTCTTGGGCTTCCACGTCGAGTTTATGTTTAATGTCGGTACGCAGGACGGAATTGACATCGGAACGCCGGTGGCGGTTAGCCATGACGTGATCTCCTGCGCACCGCGCAGCGAGTGTGGCGACGGCCTGAAGTTCAGTCAGTGTTATCGCTTTCATAGTATTCAGTTTCTAGCAGACAGTCTCCAGCAACCAGTATCAAGGAGGATTCAGGAGCCAGAGTTCAGGGTTCAGTATTTTCCCGGTGTTTGCAGGCAGTCGAAAAGCCGTCCGGCGTTTAACCGCTGAGCGGGGTCGAAAAGGTTTTTTAACATACGCATGCCTGCTATGGTTTCTGGACCGTACATCATGGCCAGGAGCTCTTTTTTAAGACGTCCGATCCCGTGCTCGGCCGAGACGCTGCCGCCCCAGTCCACAACCTTACGTGCCCAAGAACTGTAGAGTTCTTTGCCGCGGCTGTATTCGTCCATGTCGCGCGGCAGTATGTTGACATGCAAATGGTTGTTGCCGATATGTCCGAAAATGACATGTTCAAGGTTCGCGTCGAAAAGGTCGCGTCGGTAGAGGCGCATGACATCCAGCAGCCGACCGTCCGGCACCGAGAGGTCCGTGCCCAGTTTGGTCAAGTCCGGGCAGCCGCGTTTGCGTTCGGCAATAATCGCGTTTACCTGTTCAGGCACGGCATGCCGGAATATTCTCAGCTTGTCCAGAGCAGGGGTGTCGGCCGCTACCCATGTGTCCGAACCGCGGCCGCCGCATTCAGTCAGCAGCCTATCCGTAAGATCCGCCGGAGCTTCGCCTCCTGATGCCAGCGACCACTCGATGTATAGCGCGAAAGACCAATGCAGTTTGGGAGTCGGCAGTAGCAGGCCCATGCCAAGGGCGTTTTCGCGGATGAGCTTCAGGGCGCCATCGTCAAAATATTCAATGGCTGCGAGGAGGTCGGGTGACATGGCTGGCGCGGCTTCACGCAATTTGTGGATGAAGCGCAAGGTGTCGGATTCGTCAGCGAAATAGCACAACACCCCCAATGTTCCTGGCGGCTTGGGATGCAGCCGCAGTTCTATATCAGCAATAATGCCCAGAGTGCCCTCGCTGCCGATGAAAAGATCAAGCATGTCCATGTCCGGCCTGATCCAGTAGCCCGAGGCATTCTTCACGTCTGGCATTTTTAAGCGCGGTAGTTCGCCTTTGAGCAGGCGCCCGCTGTCAGTTTTCAGGCAGAATCGCAAGCCCGAAGCTCTTTCTCGGCCACGTGCCAGACAGATAGTTTCGCCGTCTGAAAGCACGATGGTCAGTGCCTCGATATGCTTTCTGGTAGGCCCGTAGGCAAACGAGCAGGCACCGGAAGCGTTGCAGGCCGCCATCCCGCCGATTGAGGCGGATGTCTCGGTGGGGTCGGGCGTGAACATCCACTTAGCTGGCTGAACGGCGCCATTGACGCTGAAGGTGTTCAGATGGCGCCGCAGTTCAGCGAGGGTCAGTCCGGGCTGCACCCGCAGGTAAGCCTTGCCTTCCTGATCAATGCGTCCTGCGGCAATACGGTTCATCCTGGACAGGTTTATTATCACACCGCCGTCAGGCACGGCGCCAGCCGCGATGCCAGTGCGAGAACCTTGCACGGTGATGTCCTTGACACCGGTTTCTGCGGCGGCACGGGCCAGAGAAGAGATATCTTCCACCGACTGGGGGAATGCGATCGCGTCGGCCGTTCCAGTCTTACGTGATTCATCACTCAGGTAATCCACAGGGACGGATGCCGCAAAATCAACGTTAGGTTTTTGTGATTCATTCATATTCTTCGTATCCGCAACAATCCGTCCTCCGCCTCCCCAACGCCTGAACTCTCGAACTTCTCTCTCCATAACTTCAGTGTTGATCGTTCCCGTAGCCTCCAGCCTCCAGCAACTTACCGTTCTTGATGAGTCTCTCATTCTGGCTCTTGAATTCTGGATTCTGACTCCTGAGCAGTTAAGTTTCCAAGCTAATTAAGACAGCTAATCATGCCCAATTTGCGTTCTTCTGTCAAAACGTTTTGATGAAATCGAGCGCACGGTGAAAACAGGAGTGACAGTACCAGCAATAACGCATATATTATTGTTGGTTATTATTCGAAGTCAGAAGTCAGTATTCAGAATGAGAAACCCAGCAAAAACAGTCGAAGATTTGTTAAAAGGTTAACTTGTGTAGTGTAAGGAGAGTAATTATGAAAACGGTGAATGCGGCGATGGTGAGTGCTTTGTTTTGTGCTGTGATATATGGCGCGGAAAGCGTGACAGTCATACGCCCGGTTGAACGCAAAATCAGCTTGATTGATCTGATGCGGGAGGGCAAGGTCGATATACATCTGGCTTCGGGCAAGCCGGACCTAAGCGACCCACCTGAGGATATCTTCAAGCTATATAACGACATGCTGTATATCAACGGTCGCGGTTTTGGATATATGGCCAGCAAAGAGGCTTTCGGTGACTATCACCTCGTGATGGATTTCAAATGGGGTCCTAACACATGGAGATCGCGCAAGACGCGCACGCGGGACAATGGCATACTTGTTCACGGTTTCGGACCGCACGGTGCCAATGGCAAAACTTGGATCACCAGTGTCGAGGCCAACATCATCGAAGGCGGCATGGGCGACATCATCGTCATCGCGTCCTCGCCGCTGCCTGACGGCTCAGTGCTCAGGCCGAGTGTGACCTGCGAGATCGAGCTTGACCGTGACGGCGAGAAACGCTGGAAGCGCGGCGCGCCCCGGCAGACTGTGACAGGCGGGCGGGTTAACTGGGAAAAACGGTGCGAGGACTGGAGCGACACCCTTGGTTACCGGGGCAAGGATGATCTGGACGCTAAGGTTGGCGAGTGGAACCGTATGGAGATCATCGCGCAAGGCGACACGCTTAAATACATCTTCAACGGGCATGTCGTGAACGAAGCGTTTAATGTCAAGCCGAGCGAGGGCAAGGTCTGCATACAGACTGAAGGCGCTGACATATTTGTGCGCCGCTTCGAGCTGTGGCCGCTGGGACAATTCTCGGAAAAATGGCCGTCAGCCGACGGGCAATGATGGTTGCCCCTGTAGGTGTTTCCGTGTTTAGCGTGGGATTCGCTATCAAGGATGCGGCATGATCGACAGCGAAGCGGGATCGATTAAGCAGTTGGAGTAAGGATGCTTATACCAGTGTAACTGCTCAGGAGTCAGAATGAGAGACCATCCACCATCAACTATCAACCAGTATCGCTACGCGTTACTTATTGGTTTGAGGCGTAGCTTCGCGAGGTTTCAAACCTGCTGACGCTTGCGT
>CAZKZI010000080.1:0-14649 GCA_964557205.1 uncultured Lentisphaeraceae bacterium | reverse complement strand
GTGGGCCAGGGCGCACTTTGATCGTTTAGCCGGTATTCCGGCGCCATCTCGCTTCGCGAGAAAACGAGCTCGTGCGCATCGGCCCATACCCCGGAGCGACCCGCTTTCATTGCAACGAATCAACCATCCGTCCGCTCAGCACGTCCAAAGTCTCAGAGGACAACACGAACAGTATGTCAAGACCGCGCACCATCGCGTAACGCTTGCCGAACCAGGCCTCTTTGCCCACCAGCAATGTCTTGCGCACGGCATCCGCCGCATCCACATCCACACTTAAAGAAAGCCATGGGTCACGCAAGCCGTAAGTTTCCATGTCCTCCAGGGACATGCCAAACTTATCTATGCGATCCGCCTTGAGGTTTTCCAGCAGCGCGACAACCGCATCCAGCCTTTCAGTAGCGACCTTGCCGGAAACGCCCTCGCCCACACGCCAGGCCGCGTCTCGGTTGAGGCGCTCCACAATGTCGGGCCGAGCCTTCCATCTTTTAATTGTAATCCGCCGCTGTGTGCTCTCCGACAAAGCCATAACCGTCTTATCGCGTAGCCCCAGCATGCCCATCATGCTGATCAACGCCGACGGGACATTGCTAGCCGCAACATGAAAAACCGCTGGTGAGTTCGTGAAAACCACACGCAGGAAACGATTGTCCATATCGTCTGGCGTGATTGAGAAACGCCATGAAGCCGCTCCCGAAAACATCTCAACCCTACTGATCGGCTCGCTCGGTTCATTACCGTCACGGCGCACCTCATTGGTCAACTCATCGTCAATCTCTTCCGCACTGAGGTTAAGCAGACTTTTAACGGCATGCCCCACCACCGCCTGGTCAGCCATATCGGATATCGGCGTTTCGAAGCGCCATTGCGCTTCGGTCTGAGCCAAAACGAACATCTCCTGCCCGAACGAAACGTGCAGCCTGCTGACCATTGCAGGCGGATCGGGAAACAATCGTGTGTCACGCAAATCCCCCGGCAACAGCCGCGCCGCCTCGACCACCGTGTTGGAAACGGCGCCGATGGCTGTTCCTCCGTGCATCAGCACATAAGTGAATCCCTCCGTCTCCTTGACCGGAATACCGAAAGCTATCCTCACCGGTTCATCTGTCCGCTCAAACTGAAGCTGGATCTGAACTCCGGAATCCGCCCCCAAACCATACACCCCCAGCCTTGTGCGGAACGCCGCTTCAGATTCTACGACATCCATGACGTTCGAGACGGTCGGCCAAATAAACCGGCTGACGCGCGCTTCAGCCAACATCCCGAGCAACGTCTCGACCTTAACGTCGGCGGCCGGCGCCGCCAAGGGCTGAACCAGACGCCAGGTGCCAGACTCTTTGGATAGCTTGATAAAAGGGCGTTCTGGCGCGCGGATCTCGATTGCGTTGACCGAACCTTCAGAGTCACCAACCAACCGACGCGAACGGATGTCGTCCGCGGTCCGCGGGATTGACGCATACAAATCACCAGACACCACCAACACGCGCTCATCTTGATTGACCCGCACGAAAACATCCTTGCCCAACGGAGTAACAGAACCGAACAAGAACTCGTGCCTGCCTTTACCCTCCAGCACCACATGCGTGCGCGCCGATGTCAAACCGAACTCCTTGAGAGAAAGCTCCCTTTTGCGCAGTTCGTGAAAACTCAGGGAGTCCTTCACGAGCGCCGACTCGAAAAGGTCTAACAACCGCAGCACTGACCCGCGCTCGACCTGCGCCTGAAACGGTGCCTCCATCATCCACCGTCCTGCATTCCGGCGCAAGCCTATGCGCGCGTCGCCATGATCCACTGTCACACGCTCGATCTCACTGAGATCATGATCCATCAGCGCCACAACCGCCTCCTGCTTGAAAGGCACGAAGGCTGAATATCGCGGCAGGCCCCACATCAAGAAAGAGCACAGGGCTATCCCGCACAGAAAAAAAAGTATTATGCGTCTGTTTCCCATATCATCCGGTCATTAACGCCGACGCCGCAGGGCCGCCAGGCAAAACACCGACAAAACACCGGCAGGAACTGCCGCCGATGACAAAATCATGAATAGCACCCACTGGCGACGCTCGAAACCGGTGACCAAGGTCGCGTCGCCGCCGAGTGAAGAGGCCGTACCCGCTTCAATCCCGGCCAACCAGTAAAGCGCATTCATGAAGAGGTCGCGGTTGGCATTGGCCCGCGTGGCCAATGTCCCGTTCATCACAAAATCAGCCTCGCCCACGACGCAGATACGGGTCGGCCGGAAATGGATATCGCTGGCCACGTTGCCGCCACGCTCGGAAACCGCCGCGACCGTCACTGGCCCTCTCAGATCCGTGGTCGGTTCGAACACCCTCGGGAAGACATCCGGTGCCCCTTCGCCCCAACCCTGCCCGTCGGTCATCACCAGCATGGTGACCTTAGGCCGGTCTGCTCCCGCAGTCGGATCTTCCACCGACTGAATGCATGCCGCATAGCCGAAAATCACAGAGGCGTTTTTTAGATTACGCGTGATCACATGGTCGGCGAATTCGCTAGCGACCACCTCATGTCCGGTCAAAGTTCGTGAGCTGGCGGCGATGTGGGATGTCAAACGGATGCCCCACCGTTCCAGCAGTTTTTTAATGCAGGACGGCGAATTCGGTGCAGCCATAAAAAACAGCCGCCCACCCCGCTGCAGAAAAGCGTCCAGCAGCCGTTCCTCTTCCAGAGCCACCGCATAACGCGCCCCTGCCATCACCAAGACCTGGCAATCGTCCGGAACCTGCTTGAGCCCGACGAGATTTAGTTCCCGCAATTCAAATCCGTCACGCTTGATCTCACGCGCGATATCCGAGAACCCGCGCAGCGCGTCATAATCGTCGGGTCGCGCTTCACCGTGTCCCTGCAACCAATAAATCACCGAACGCTCATGCGGACGCGAAAGCCGCGATATAGCCGAAGCGCAAACCATCTCGCCACGGAACACGCCAAGCTCCGAATGGCTCGCGGGATCACGCCCGTCTTCTTTCGCGCGCATGACGGAACTCTTCATCAGCATGTCGTCCAGAGTCACCACAATTCGACGACGCTGACGTCCGAACAGCAAGGCGTTCTCGGGGACACCGTTTGCGGCCAGCCGCGCCGCTCGAACCAGATCCCATCTGGGATCGACATACTCGATCAATATCTCCGCCCCGGCCACGCTGCGTGACGCGAGACGCATGCCACGCAAAAGCCGAGACACAGGCCGGAACATCGGGTGCCGCCGATCCATGAAACATGAAATTTTTATGGTTCCCTGAGTATCCGCCAGCACGTCACGCGTACGCCCGGAAACACTCACCACCTTGCCCACCGGAACCTCCCAAGTCAGGTTCAGACGATAAGCCGACACTATCAGCATCAGCGTCAATACCGCACCGAGAGCTATGGCAACCAGCGACGAAAACAGCAGCATTTTCTTACTGCCATGCGCCGAAACTCTATCCTGAAGTTTTTTACCCATACTTCACTCAACTGCGCAAGCGCAGACAAGCCAATGATTTGGAACATGCAAAAAGGAAAAACACGGCTGATGCCAGATACAGCATCATCACGGCCACAGAAAACAGACCCGTAGAAAAATCATAGACATGCACCAGTAAAGGCATCCACGCCACCTCTGCCCTTAAAGCAGGGACCCAAGCCATGACCGCAAAATACATTGCTGCAGGCAGGCCGCAACACAAGAGCAGCGAGCAGGCTGCAGCCGCCACCTGATTACTGAAGAAAAGCGACACCAAAGTTCCGGCCGCACACCATAAAGCCGCCTGCAGTAACAGTATCAGCAGGGTGGCGGAGAAGGCCAGGCCGCTGACATCCCCTTGCACATGCAAAGACATGCGCGGCAAGACCCACAGCGGCACAACCAGCGAAATCAGCAAAGCCAGCGCCACCACAGTGAAAGCCGACAAGAATTTACCTGCCACCACTTCACGTTCGCGCACAGGCGATGACATCAGCATCTCGATCATGCCGGTCGCGCGTTCCTCGGCAAACAGGCGCGTCGTAAGAATAGCACTCAGAACCGGCAGCCACGGCGTTACCGCCACCCCCCACAGACTCTGTATCTGCAACACGCTGCCCTCATTGCCGCGCAGCAACATCCCGAACGTCCAGCCGTACGCCGCAAGGAAAGCCGCCAACGTGACTCCGCAGGAAAACGCTCCGAAAAACGCGCGCAACTCTCGCAGCCATATCGTATAAACAGGTCTCATGGTTCTTCGCCCCCCGCGTTCACTTCCGCCACATGCGACTCAACCAGCTCCAACAGCTCTTCGCGATTATGCTCATTTGAACGCAATGACGCCACGATCCGGCCTTGCGACATTACCAGAAACCGCGTGCACCACGGCAAAAGCTCATGAAGCTCATGACCCGACACAAGAACCGCTGAGCGGGCAGAGGCCGCCGATAAAAACGCGGCAGTCTTTTTGCGCTGGCCGGCATCGATCCCGGCCAGCAGATCGTCCAGCAACAGCAAGCGCGGGTGCAGGACAATGGCCTCGGCCAGACCGACACGTTTACGGTAGCCTTGTGACAACAGGCGGATGCCGGTGGAGGCCACCTCGGTCAACCCGCACATCTCCAGTGCCTCGCTGACACGGCGCCGCACTCGCAGGCTGCGCTCGCCCTTGAGACGCACACGGTGTGTAAGATACTCGTCCACTTTCATTTCTTCATACAGCGGGCAGCGCTCGGAGAGATATCCGATCCAGCGACGGTACTTGACCGGCCGCGACAAAGGGTTAACCTCGTCCAGGCGTACACAGCCGTCATCCTGCATCAAAAGACACGCGAGTATCTTTATCAGAGTGGTCTTGCCCGCCCCGTTCGGGCCGGTCAGCGCGACGATCTCACCCGGCGCGATATCAAACGATACGTCGTCAACAACGCGCCGCCTGCCATAAGAAAAAGTTATACGCTCGACTTCAAGCATCCTTCATACTCCGCATCCTGTCCTTCCGCCTCCGATAAATGACGCCAACGCCTGCTCCAGCCCTTTCAACCTGCGGGCCAAGGTCTCTGCGTCAGCGGCCTCCGCCACCAGCCGCAGATAAGGCTCTGTGTTTGATTTGCGGACATTGACCCACCAGTCCGAGAAATCAACCCGCACACCGTCGAAGTCCACCCGCGCCAAAGGTTTCCCGCAATCCTCCACATACGCCAAAACAGCCTTGATGGCGCCGTCTTTGTCCGCTATGCGGTAGTTGCGCTCCCCGGAGTTGGCATATTTGCGGATCGGTGCCATCAACCTGCTGAAACTCACCCCTCTCCGTTTGGACGCGGCCAGAGCCTCGAGAATCAGCAGGGCCGCCAGTTCTCCTGAGTCACAGAAAAAGAAATCACGAAAATAATAGTGCCCGGCCAGTTCGCCACCGCAGACCGCCCCGCTCTCGCGCAGCAATATTTTGGCAAAGGCGTGCCCTACCTTGCCCATCAGCGGTCGTGCTCCGTCTGCCTTTAACGTTTCAATGACACCTCGTGACGTGCGTATGTCATGTATGACTGTGGCACCGGGCTCCGTGTCCAAAAAATGCCTCGCCACCAGCGGTATCAGATAGTCCGGCTGCACAAAGACCCCTGTCTCGTCCACAAACATGACCCTGTCCGCATCGCCGTCAAATATGACCCCTGCGTCTAGTCCTTGCGCCAGCACCGCCTCCTTCAATTGGTCACGGTTTTCAGCCTCCATAGGGTTTGGCGCGTGGTGGGGGAAATTGCCGTCCGGCGTGTCGTTGAGATACAGCGGGCCCTCGCCGAAAAGCTCGCGCGCTAAAATACCCGCTACGCCGTCAGAACAGTCAACCGCAAAACGCAACCCGGAAAAATCGCTCCGGTAACGACACAGCCACTCGACAAAACGTTCACGGCAATCAATCTGGCGCCGTTCGCCAGCCTTTGCAGCCGAGGCCGGCAGTTCTTCCGACATCACCCTACGCTCAAGCTCCGCCAACCCGCTGTCGTAACCCACGGGCAGGGCTCCGGCACGAGAAATCTTCATTCCGTTGTGGCTGGCCGGATTATGGGAGGCAGTGATCTGGACCGATGCGTCATAAGCGTCCCGAGCGGTGAAAAAATAGACCATTGGTGTCGTGGCCAACCCCATGTCGTCCACAACACAACCCGATTCCGTCAAGCCCCGGCACAACTCGTCACGCACCGCCTCCGATGAGAGACGCGCGTCACGGCCGACCAGCATGCGCCGCGCGTCCAGCAACACCGGCAGCCAGCGCCCTACACGGTAGACCGTGTCGAGATTGAAGTCCCGACCGAACTCGCCGCGCATATCATAGGCTTTAAAGAAAGACATCCTCGTTCCCTTTGGATAAACATTCTGGCAAAAAAAGATCACGCTACTGGATGACCACCAGCGAGATGCCGGCATGCGCACCTTTCGGCTGCATGGCCTTTAGCCATGCCGGCAAGTCCGACTTCGCGGACTGGGCCTGGTTGGTGGTGATGCCGAGACCCTCCGGCGATGCCGACGCCAATGTCTGCATGACCTCCTGCAACCTGGCCGCGCTGCGGCGGTTAAGATGCGTCGAGGCCGAAAAGGCGCCGAGTATCCCGCCCGTCAGAGTGCATATGATCGACACAAGAATCAAGTTGGAGAGACTTACAGCAAGTTTGCCGTTCTTGTCGGCATGCAATCCTTCCTGAGCCTTGATCCGCTCCCGCGCCGACTCCAAACGTTCACGCTCTAACAGTATCCGCTCGCGCTCCAGCTTCAGTTTCTCCTGCTCTATCTGCAGCTCGATGCGCGAAAACGTCTCTTCCGGCGCAATCTCCTTTATCCCCGTCTCATTATCTTTCGCATCCATATTCCTAACTCCTCACTCCTTCTCCTGACGCAACTGCTTAAACCGCGAGCATGGCGGCAGAGCGCCGACCAATGGACGCGCATACTCGATGAAGGCATTCGTCACATTGTTGCCAGCCTTGTTGATGAAAGAGTCCGGCATGTGGCGGGTCTCCTTTGCCACCTTGCGCAACGGCACCACCACAAAATCCACCCTGTATTTTTTCGTCGCCCGCCGTTTGATCGTGATCGACCCGCTCGCGACATCTTCCTCGACCGCGGCCTGTACCGCCGCCATCCCTACCAGACGCGCCTCCAGAGCATCAGTTGCAGAAGCGATGCCGGGAAACGAGCGTTGCAGATACCCGAAGGTATCGGCGCGCACACGCTTGATTCCGGCACGCTCTTTCAGCGCCTTGGCCAAAAGATCTCCCAAGGCCCCGGTGCCACTCAACTGGACATTGCCGTGCGGATCGGTTTCCTGCGTGAACTTGGCCACTATCGGCACGCCGTCCGCATCGGAGATACCCTCAGAAACCGCCACGACACAGCGTCCATACTTTTTCATGGCGGTTTTAACATTCTTCACAAAACTGTCCATGCTGAACGGACGCTCGGGCAAATATATCAAATGCGGACCGTCATCCTTGTCCTGCCGCGCCAAGGCCGCCGCCGCAGTCAGAAAACCGGCATTACGTCCCATGATCACATCTATCTTGACCCCGCCCAGCGCGCGGTTGTCCAGATCGTCGCCCTTGACCGCGCAAGCCACGAAACGCGCGGCGCTGCCGTAGCCCGGAGTGTGGTCGTTCTCGCGCAGATCATTATCGATCGTCTTTGGGATATGAAAACAGTGTATGGCGTACTCGGCCTTGATCGCCGCCTCATTGATGATATGCACCGTGTCCGCCGAATCATTGCCGCCTATGTAGAAAAAATAACGCACGTCCAGCTTGAGCAGAACATTGAAAATCGCATCGCAATCTTCTTGTGTAGGTTTGCGCCGCGCCGAACCCAAAGCGGAAGATGGCGTGTTCGCGACCGCCTCCAGCGTTTTGCGGTTCTCCTTCTTCAAATCAATAAACTTCTCGTCAAGTATGCCCTGGATGCCGTGCAGTGCCCCGTATATCCTGGAAATGCCTTTGCTCGCGCGCGCGGCCAACACCGCTCCTGTCAGACTCTGATTGATCACCATTGACGGTCCGCCGCTCTGGGCGATCAACATGTTTCCTTTTTTCACTGCTTGCTCCTCTTTACTTCATTTCATCAATACATTCATGATATACTTTAACCATGCGTAAAGGCAAACACCAGTTTGGCGAGACAGATGCTCCGACCCCGGACATCATCTTTTTTGAAGCCAATGAAACCGAGTCCGCATTTTTGGCTAAAAAGTCTGCGGCGCGGAGGGAGCTGACAGAGCGCGACACGCGGCACAACCGCGGTGTCCGCAATCTTTTCAACAACATCATCCCCGGCCTGCCGATCGACCGCGACCCGCCGGAGACGAGACAAGACCCGGAAACCATGGCCAACGCCGTGGAAAAAATCCTGGCCAGCCTGAAAATCAAGGAAACCCCCTGGCTCAACAGCCTGAGCAAGGCCTGGCCGGACCTGGTGCCGCCTGAAGTCGCGAAAGTGGCGCGGCCGGGCAAATGGGAGAACAATACGCTCTATGTCTATGTGGACTCGTCGCCGCACCTCTTCGAAATCAGACGCGCGCACCTGCGCAATATCGAAAAAACCGTAAAGGAGTTTGCCGGCGGCGAACGCGTACGGCAAGTGCGCCTCTTGGTCAATTCGATTGCCTTGCCCTGACTTATCAACACCAATAAAGGAGAAAGCACAATGCTACCACGCACAGAAAAATTGAACCAATGGACCTCGGAAAAGAAATGCCGCAAGCTGGTGGAGAACCTCACAAAAAAACACTTCACCGCCGTCTACTGCGCCACCGCTGGAGAAGCCGCCCAATATATTCTGGAACAGGCCGTCTCAGCCAAGAATGTCGGCTTCGGCGGTTCGCTGTCCGTCGCCGACCTGGAACTCACCGCTGACCTGGCCGGAGAAGGCAAAGAGATCCTCAACCACGGTTTTCCGAACCTGACGCCGGAACAACGGCAGGATATCATGCGCCGGCAGCAAACCTGCGACCTTTTCCTGACCGGCACCAACGCCGTAACCCTTGACGGCAGTCTGGTGAACATCGACGGCAACGGCAACCGCGTCGCGGCCATGATCTACGGACCCGCCAAAGTCATCGTGGTCGTCGGCCGCAACAAGATCGTGGAAGGCGACATCAGCGATGCTGTCAAGCGTATCAAAAACATATCCGCCCCTCCCAACGCCATGCGCCTCAACAAGCAGACCCCGTGCGCGGTCTCCGGATTATGCAACGACTGCGACTCGCCTCAGCGCATCTGCAATGTGACGACAATCATCGACAGGAAACCCACCCGAACCGATATGCACGTCATTGTGGTGAATGAAGACATGGGCCTGTGACCTCTTCATGCCTTCGTGTGAGGCATAATCGCTAATTCCTGCCGCGCCTCCCTAAGAATCCCCTGTTCGCGCAACTCGTCCGCCAGCTTCTCGTACTGCTCTTCGCTCACAGACGGGAACGACGCGCGGCAATATCCGCAGTCCATCCCAAATGGAACGAATACAAATCGGCATCCTTTAATTCAAAAAACAGCTTTACCGGTTTCCCTGCCAATTCACTTAACTCCGCTATGCCACACCAGCTCACCGCACGTTCGATCGCGTCATCGAAAATCACATCGCAATCATCCAGTGTGTAGCCCGGAAACGGGGTGTCATTCACATCCCGTAATTCTACCCGTATCGATCCCAATGCAGCCGTCGCGCAATTTATGAAAAGCATCGTATCGCCGTTTACGACACTCGTCGGGATCATAGCGTTTTGCTCTCCGTCCGCTTTTAGCACATCGACCGGTAACCCGGCGTTGTCCTCTTCCATCGTATAAAGAATGCCGCTTTCTTTTCCGACATCCAGAGTCGCCTCAGCTCCAAGTGCGGCAAGCTTTGCGATTTCCGCATGATCGAGCACCCTTTTGACAACCAGAACGTCGTCGGCAACCCCGATAAAAGGGCTGTTGAAAAGTCCGTTAGGCGGATAATCGTTGCCGAAACGCAGGTTTCCGAGTGTGAAGTCCAGCGACAATTCTTTTCCGCTGTCGTGCTCGGCCACTATTTTGCCGTCAATATAAAGCTTCATTTTGCCGCGTTCGTATGTGGCGGCCAAATGGTGGCTGCCGGACACGGCTATAAGCTTTTCAAACGCTTCACCCTTGATCTCGACTTTCCCGGCCGGGCTATACCAGCAACGCAGCAATGAGTATTTATACATTTCTGGTGACGGCGCGAGATAAACATGAAAACAAAACAGCTTGCGCGATGCCACGGCATCCTTGTCGGATGACGAAAAAAACCGGCGCTCCGCGCCCCGCGGCATCTGATCCACGGTCAACGCAAAAGTGGCGCAAGAGCCAAGCTTTTGTGTCTGCGGAATCTCCAATACGCCAGGCGAGGGGAAATGAATGGCCCGGTTCCCAAAATGTTTTGCTTTGGGGTTTTCAACAACCGTTACCCGGTTAGACAATTTTATGCCCTTATGAATGCTTCCCGATCCTGCCGGCATCGCGGTGAATTGCAGTGGCTTGGTCAGCAAGTTACCTCCTGAAGCGCCGGCATGCACAGAAATGAACCCGTCCGGACGGAGTGTGTAACGCCGCAATTTGACAGCGTCACTTTCGGCAAACCCTTCGCTATAAAAAATCGAAAGGTCATTGCCGCTGTCAGAAAATTCCCCTGCCGTCTCAATCATACCCCACGCCGCGTAATTGCAGCGGTTGAACCATGCTTCACGGTTTCTTCCCGGCCTTTTAAAAGCTTCCAGACTGCGCCGGAAGTTAATACCGTCCCGGCTGGTCATAAAACCTCCATCACCGACACCACTGAGCACATTCCCCTGTCCCAAGCGCAAATCAACAAAACGCATCGGGAACCCGAAAAGATAATCCGGCGCCCGTTCATAACGGAGAATCGCGTTAGTGTAAAGATGCTCATTAGGAGCATCTTTGTTGTAACAGAGAAACTGCGGTTTACTCCATATCCTGAAATCCAGACTGGTGGCAGTGGCGATGTCGCGAACTCCATTGCGCATATTCCGTATGTACGCTACATAAAGTTTACGCTCTGGATCATAGAAAGCTAGATTCTGCGAGTCAAAGCGGCCTTCTGTGATGATGGAGCCGTCGCCGACCATGCGCCAGTTGATGCCGTCCGGTGAAGTGAATGCGTATAGCCCTATGCTGCCGTGGTCATAGGCAACCGCCTTGTAACGCTCTTCAGGGAGACAAGCGGGATTCCTGTCTTTAAACGGAGTGAAACAATGGGTCCAGCGGGCAGGCACAGGCACGATGTTGTTAGCCTTTGATCCGCTGAATTCGACCAACCCTAAATTCGGGCGGCTCCAGTGGATTCCGTCAAAACTTTCGGCCATACAGGTGTGTTCCGCATGGGCCTTGCGGTTTGTCCCCAAGACACCGTAAAACTCCGCATGCGCTCCATTGTAATACATCCTGTACCTGTCGCTGTCTTTGAATATCGCAGTATAACAGGATACGTTACCCTCCCAAGGCTGGTCGTATCGGAAAACTATTTCCTGCGGCACCGGGTGATGCAGTTCGCGTTCGGCACCGTCCAGCCTTTCAACTAGAAAATCGTCGACGAGCATCTGGCGTCGATTGCCGATAGCAAGCACATCCGGCTCCGTCGCTTGCGCCCGGAGACCGTATTGGCACACAACGCCCGCAAACGCCAGAAAAAGGACACCCCTAAAACAAAACATGTCGCTTCTGCACCTCTTTTTTCCTCGGTTTATTCTTACTCGCCCGTGACAAATTGCAGCCCGTAAATATCTGCGTCGCTCAATTCAAACCGCAACCGGAACGGAGCGTCGGCAAACGTTGAAAGGTCGTCCTTACCGCGCCAACTGACGATCATCTGGACACCGTCACCCAAAAGCGGATGGCATTCGGCGAGCGTGTACCCGGGAATCGGATGCCCTTGCCGATCAACCAGTTCGCACCGGACGCCCCCAAACGCGGCGGTCGCGGCATTCAGCGCCAAGCACGTTTTTTTGCCAGTGTTTTTTGAAAAGACCATGGGGCGCATCATAAACGTTCCGCCTTCCCTTTTCGCCTGTATCGAGACGAACCCGTCCAACCGCACCGTCATACGGCGCAAACGGCTTCCCGAATCACCCCAATACCCTTCGGTCGAGAATAATGAAATTTCCGGCGGCGCACCCTCATAAGGAGAAGGGGTGATCAATGTTCCCCACGCGATCATGTTGTTCCGGTTGACCCACCGTTCGCGCATAGGCCCCGGCCTCACAAAGGCTTCCGGCCAACGCTTGAAATGGAGTCCGTCCCGGCTCGACATGAATCCGCCATCTGACGTACCTGTCAGAAAATGGCCGGCAGGATTAGCGGCCTCATTGAAACGCATGGGGAACCCGAAGTAAAAGCCCTTCGCGCGCGAATAGGCCTCAATCGCGTTGGTGTACAAGTGCTCTTTCTTCGTCCCTTTTTCATAGAGCAGAGATTCGGGATCAGACCACGTCAGAAAATCGGCAGAAGTCGCCCGCGACACGATCCGGGTTTGATCGACGAAGTCTCTGTAGTAAGAAACATAAGACTGGCAATTCTTGTCCCAAAAAACGACGTTCTGCGAATCAAAGCGCCCTTTGGTCAGGATTGGCTTGTCCGACACCGGTCGCCAGCGCAAACCGTCAGCCGACACATACCCCCGCAACCCGCCTTTCATGTTCGCGACACCCTTGTACCGCTGTCCGGGCAGACACTTGGGATTCGTGTCAAGAAACGGCGTGAAGTTGTGCGCGCATAACGCGGTGAGTTTCCCCTCGGGTCTCTCGAGCGCAAGGATATTGTTCGTGGTTGATCCCTGATACGAAGCGAAACCAAGATTCGGTTTGACCCAATGAATGCCGTCCTTGCTTTCGGCATAACACACGAACTCGGCATGCATCCACTTCAAGTTCTTTCCCGAATCTACGGTCAAGTGGCTTCCCCGATAATACATTCTTGCCCGGTCCACATCTTGAAACACCGTATGATAGCAACTGTTGTTGCCTTCCCACGGCGCGTCATGGCTCACGGCAACGTTCCTCTGCCGGGGCGAATGCAGGACAAAAGCACATCCTTTCTGTTCAGCGACCATGGCATCATCCACAAACAATTCCACTCGCCCGTCCATCCTGACCGGTTCAGACATGTCCGGCGCATACACGTGTTGTTCAAGCGCCGTGGGAAGGCAGACACGGAAGCCGACATACGGATGTGCTGAAGTCGACGGGGCATAAGACCTTGAGGCCGAACGGCAGATTTCCGCCGCAATGTTGTACGCGCCGCCGCGTACCGCGAAGATGTCCGACGCTCCCTTGACCGTTTCTTTTGTTTTTCGAGGATGGCTTTTCTGAAACGGCACCGGCGTCTCTTCAAAGGGATCGAGACACCACTCGGCCAGATTCCCGTGCATGTCATAAAGCCCCCACGCATTGGGCTGGAATCCGCCAACCGGACGCGCGGACGCGGCGGTTTCTCCTGCAACCTTTTCGCCGCTGTTCCCGGCATAAACGCCCAGGCGGTTCATGCACACCGCGTACGCATTCGTGTCTTTTACGGCGACACCGTCATTAAAGGGCGTAAGGGTCCCGGCCCGGCACGCATACTCCCATTGCGCCTCGGTCGGCAAATCAAATGGGAGCGCGGTCTTTTCCCGCAGCAGTCCGAGAAAAGAGGTGTCAGCCACCCCCTCCGCAGACGTCCCGCGGATCAGCTCGTAACTCAGCCGACTCGCAGGAAAACGCTCCTTGCCCGGAGCGGCCTTGTGCGTGTGCGGCAACAGCATCTCAACCTGCGCCTGGGTCAGTTCATACACGGATATCCAGAAGTCGCCGTCTATTTTGACAGAGGTCTGTGTTTCACGTTTTGCAACACGTCCGGCCTCCCCCTCCGGCGATCCCATCTTGAAAGAATCCGCCCCACCGCTGAGGGCACGCCACTGCGGAGAAGCGGTTGCCGGGATGCGCCGCAGCACCAGCTTGCTTGTCTGATACACATTGTCTTGCGCGAGTTCCTTCCACATATTCGCGCCGTAACGATACGTGACTTGTCCCGCTTCACAGGCAAACTTGGTCAGATCCAGAATCATGTAGGACGGCACGGGATTGGTCTCGGCCACGCCGCGTGAGCCGGAGGAATCAGACTCTTTTCCGAAAAGTGACCCTGTAAAAACGATGAAAACAAAGCACAGCCATTTACCGGAATCAAAACGAAAGCTCTTCACTTCAAACCTCTTTCTAACGTGGGCGTCGCCCACAACCCAGAATTCTCACCACGAAGTTCACGAAGGGGTGGTTGAATCATCCATACTACTTCGTACTCTTCGTGTTCTTCGTGGTGAAACAACTTGTTTTTTATTGCCGTTGTTGGTTTGTAAGGCCTAATCCGCCGCTGGCACAACCAACCGGTAACCAAACGAACTGCTGGGCCCCGCATGCGTGCGAAGAGCCGACCGGCAATCCTTTGAAAAGCCACTAAAAACGCCACCGCGAACAATGCGTGTTGTGTACGTAGGGGAAGGGGTCGGGCCGGTGGGATCCAGCAGAAAGTCCAGACCTAACGGGTTGATATTATCGACCTTCCAATCCAGGCACGATTCATAGGAGTTCCCGTGCATGTCGTAGACGCCCCAGGCGTTCGGCAGATACCGGCCGACCCATGTGAGCGAGTTGCCGTTCA
>CAZKZI010000079.1:0-14665 GCA_964557205.1 uncultured Lentisphaeraceae bacterium | reverse complement strand
TTGAACACGTCCGAGAGCTTTACGTCGATCGCGTCGCCCTCGCGCGTGTTGGGTCCGACGAGTCCGTCCGTGAGCGCGTAGGCGGTGTAGATCGGCACCGCCCAGTTGACGTGGCACGGAAGCTGGTCGAGCGCGTCGATCGGCCCGTACGCCGGTGTAAGCGCGCTCGTCGCGAGCAAGACCGTCAGGTGCGAGCCCGCGGAGAACCCGAACGCGCCGATCTTCTCCGGGTCGAAGCCGCGCTTCTTCGCATCGCTGCGGACGAGACGGACGGCGCGCTGCCCGTCCTCCCACGCGCTCTGGTAGATCGGCAGCCCTTGCGGACGCGGCGTACGGTAGGTGAGGCTCGCGCAAACGAACCCGAGTTCGGTGAACTTCTTCGCGGCCCGGTCCATCCACACCCCGTCGCAGCAACGCTGATAACCGCCGCCGGAAATGAGCAGCATGCATCCGCCGTTTTTCGCCGCCGGCGCCTCGTACCAGTCGAGATACGGCATCGCATATTCCGCCGCCTTGAATCCCGGCGCTTTCACCTCCTGGGTGGTCGCCGCAATCTGATGGGTCTGTAAATCAGGGATCTTTCCTTCCGGCCACAGCGCGACCCGCTCCCCGGCGAACGCCAGAACGGCGACCAGTAACCAAGAACCAAAAACCAACAGTTTTTTTATCATATCATCCTCTTAATTTTTCCGTGAGCTCCACGGCGTTGCGGTGATTCGCCTCGCCGCCGACCTTTATGGCTTCACGCAATGTCGCCCATTATACCGAATTATTTTATCTCCGACAGCCCCCAAAGGTTTTTTGGGGGGCTCTCACCCCGTGCGGCGACTTGACATAACCCGTTGTCCGCCCGGAACCGTCTCCCGCACCCCGCCAGAAAAGGCAGCTTGCCCGGCGGTGCTGAATATAATATGCTTGAGACGTTGCCATCGGGGTGCCGTTGCAGGACGGCTGAGAGGTAGACCCGTTGAACCTGATCCGGGTTATGCCGGCGTGAGGAAATAGGGCTTAACCACTCTTTAGGCGGGCCGGTGAACGGCACCGCTTTTTTTGTTGACCCCGAGATGGGTGGCAGTAAAATTTAAGGTAGAAATTTTATGACACAGTTGAAAGCGGCGAGGAACGGAGAGATCACCGACGCGATGCGGCAGGTTGCGGAAGATGAGAATGTCGCGCCGGAAAAGGTGCGCGAGGCGGTCGAGTGCGGATATGCGGTGATCCCGCTCAATCCGGCACACGCGACCGCGCGCCCGGTAGGGGTGGGCAGGCTTTTCAGGACCAAGGTCAATGCTAATCTCGGGCGTTCAACCACGCGTTCAGGCAAGGGCGACGAGTTGGATAAACTTCAGGTCGCGTTGGCGGCAGGTGCGGATTTCGTGATGGACCTCAGCGTCGGGCCGGATTTGCGTTCGATTCGTCAGGGCATGTTGGACGCATCGCCCACGCCTTTGGGCACGGTGCCAGTTTATGAGACGGTTTCCCGGATAGAGGGCGACGTGCCTGTGATGGATCCGGATCTCTTGCTGCAGGTCATTACCGAGCAGGCGGAGCAAGGAGTGGATTTCATGACACTGCACGCGGGACTGCTGCGGCGGCATGTTGATCTGGCGATGGGGCGCATTATGGGTATCGTGAGTCGCGGCGGGGCGATCATGGCGGAGTGGATGAGCCGCCACAATGACGAGAACCCCCTCTACACCCGCTGGGACGAAGTGATGGAAATTCTGGCGAAGCATGACGTCACAGTGTCGCTGGGCGACGGTCTGCGGCCGGGTTGTCTGGCGGACGCGAGCGACGCCGCGCAGTTCGGGGAGCTGGATGTGCTGGGTGAGCTGGTGCGGCGTTGTCGGGAACGTGGCGTGCAGGTGATGGTCGAAGGGCCAGGGCATGTTCCTTTCAATCAGATTCAGATGAACATGGAACGTCAGCAGCAGGTTTGTGACGGCGCACCGTTTTATGTACTCGGCCCGGTGGTGACTGATATCGCGCCGGGTTACGACCACATCACGTCTTGTATCGGAGCGACGGCGGCCGCAGTTTACGGCGCTTCGCTGTTGTGCTACGTTACACCAGCAGAGCATCTCGGCTTACCGGACAGCGAAGAGGTTCACCAGGGAATGATCGCGTACCGCATCGCGGCGCATGCTGGCGACGTGGCGCGTGGTTTGCCCGGCGCACGGGATCGTGACGATGCCATGTCGCGGGCACGCATAGCGTTTGACTGGGAGGCTCAGTTCAAGCTGGCGCTTGATCCCGAGCATGCGCGGGCACGCTGGTTCAAGACCCGCGCGGCAGAGGGCGCGGCCACGGACGACCACTGTTCGATGTGCGGAAAAGAATTTTGCGCGATGCGTACTTCCAAGCGAATCCGCAGCGCGGCGAGGGCGTAAAATAATAAGGGAGGCGGCGAATGATCAACCTGACTTTTTTAGGAGCGGCACAAACAACCACGGGGTCGATGCATCTGGTCGAGGCCAACGGTAAGAGGATGCTGCTGGACTGCGGGCTGTTCCAGGGCAACCGCAAGGAGGCATTCGAGAAAAACCGTCAAATGCCGGTAGATCCAGCCACGATTGACGCGGTGGTGCTCTCGCATGCGCATATTGACCACAGCGGCAACCTGCCGACGCTGGCCCGCAACGGATTCGCGGGCAAAGTCTATTGCACTCCGGCCACACGCGATTTGTGCGATATCATGTTGCGCGATTCAGCATTTCTGCAGGCGCGCGATTTGGAGTTCGTGAACAAAAAGCGCGCCAGACAGGGCAAAAATCTTTTCGAACCGCTCTATGAACAGCAGGATGTCGACAAGATCATGCAACAGTTCCAGCCGGAACCTTTGAAGCGCATGGTTGATCTTGGAGACGGGGTTTCGCTGATATTTCATAATGCCGGCCACATTCTCGGGTCAGCGCTGGTTCAACTCGATGTACAGCAGGCTGGTGAAAAATCCCGGCGGTTGCTTTTCTCTGGCGATTTGGGTCAGCCGGGTCAACCGATCCTGCGCGACTACGATTATCCCGAGGGCGCGAATATTCTGCTGATCGAGAGCACCTATGCCGACCGTGACCATCCTTCGTCAGAAGACGTCAAGGGCAGGCTGAAGGGATTTATCGAGGATATCCACCAGTTGCGCTCAAAGCTGATAATTCCCGCTTTCAGTGTCGGGCGCACACAACAGATTCTCTACTACCTGAACCGCCTGACGGAAGAGGGGCGTATGCCGCCGACGCCGGTTTACGTTGACAGTCCGCTTTCCCTGAAGGCTACCAAGGTATATGCGCGACATCGTGAGTGTTATGACGAAGTGGCGTCCGACATCTTGCGTGAGGGAGTTGACCCCATGAAATTCCCCGGATTAAAGTTCACCGAGACGGCAGATCAGTCGCGAGCCCTGAATGAGGCGCCGGGGCCTATGGTGGTCATTTCCGCTTCCGGCATGTGCGAGGGCGGGCGGGTCCTGCATCATCTGCGCCACACTGTCAGCGATGCGCGCAATATCATTCTGATTGTTGGTTATCAGGCTGAACATACTTTAGGCCGCCGCATTGTTGAGCGACAGTCACCTATCAAGATTCTAGGTGACGAGTTCGAACTGAACGCGCGCGTGCATACAATTAACGCTTTGTCGGCCCATGCCGACCGCAAAGCTCTGATGCGCTGGTTTGACGGCATCAAGAGTGATCGGCTCCAAAGGGTCTTCGCGGTACACGGGGAACCCGAAAAGGTGGAAGCGATGAAGGCTCTGGTAAGCCAGCACGGGGTGGCTGATGTTGCCGCGCCGGTACCGGGCCAGAAGTTCGACAAAGTCTGAGGCTCTGCCATATAGGCGGGGGGTGAAGGATGCGAAAACTTCGTTCATTCTCGGTTCTAGCGGCGGCGGCGGTTTTCGGCGCGGTCGCCTTGGTGGCGCAGACGTTGCTTCTGCGCCGTTTTTTGTGGCGCTTCGAGGCGGCCGAGACCGGTGTTGCTTTTTTTCTGTCGAGCTGGTTACTGTGGTGCGGTCTGGGTGCAGCAACGGCAGCTTCCAGGATCGGTCGGCGTATTGTGGTGCGGTTGTCGCGTTTCCCCTGGATGCTTATCGGTTTTAGCGCGGCACTCTATTTTCTGCAATACGCTTTGATCGTAAATCTGCGCTCTTGGATGGGGGTGCCGGATTATCAGGCCTTCCCGCTGCCGCGTCTGGCGGCAGGCTGTTTTCTGGTCAATGTGCCGTTTTGCTTCGCGGCGGGCTGGGTCATTCCGGTCATATGTCAGCGTCTTGAGGACGCGGGATTGACGGTCAGCCGGGCTTTCGCGTGGGAGGCGTTCGGGGCGGCGGTGGGCGGTGCCGGGCTGTTGGCGCTTTTGCTGGCCGGGATCGCGCCGGATCCGCGCGATGACGCGGAGTGGTTCCGTTATTTCCCGGAGGCGGTCGATGCGCCTGCGAGGTTTGAGACCGGCGGCGGAACCACCTTTTACGGATGTCACGGCGGCAGTTTTTACGCGTTGTCGTCGGGTGGTGTGAACGAGGTGATACCCGAGGGTGACCGCGCCATGGAGATCACGGCGCTGGTTTTGTCGCAGCGTCCATACGCGCAGAGGGTTCTGCTGTTGGGGCGGGTATCTTTGGCGGCTGGGCTGGCGCTTGAAAGGGTGCGTCCGGATATCGATGTTGTGTGGTGCCCTTGTGATGCCGCTTACGGGGTACGGCTGCTGCCGTTGGCGGTATCTGGCGGCAACCGCATTGTGGCGGCAGGGATTCCGCCGCAGAGATTGCTGGAGCGGGAGGAGCCGGGACGTTTCGATGTGGTGTTGGTGGCGCCTCCGCCAGCCACCACGCTGGAAGGTGCGGTGTGGCGAGGGTGTGAATTCGCGCAAGCGGTCCGCCGCGTAACGCATAGGACGGGTGCGGCACTGTTCAGGCTCGATTGTGAAGTCGCCGCGTTGACGCCAGAGCGTTCGGCACTGTTAGATCTGACCGTGCGCGCCGTCAGGCAGGCATGGCCCGAGGCTGGGATTTTTGTGCCCGGAGCCGGTGGCTGGTGGGTGGCGGCGCAGGTGCCGAACCTGGTTTATGATGCCGATAAAGCGCCGGGGCGTTTTGCCTTGTTGAAAAAGGAGGAGTTATATCCGTCGGTTGCGGTCGGGCGGCTATACGATCCTGAACGCGTAAGGCGGTTGGCAGTGCAGTGTCCGGCATTGGGCGGCGAGGAAGAACCCGTGCCGCCTTCGGAGATGGCGCCTCAGAATATCTTAGGCGCGGGTTTAGCGAATGCGGTCAGGGCTGACTGGCCTGACACGGCTCCGGGGGCGTGGTTTGCACGCCTGCGTGAAAGCGGCGGCGGCCGGATTTTGGGACTGTTGCTGTTAGCCTTATGGATGTTGCCGGTGTGTTGCGGCAGGCCCGAGGGTGCCTCCAGGCGGCTCTTGGCGGCTTGTCTGGCCGCGTGCGGCGCTTTGGGGCTCGCCGTGTCGCTTGCGCTGCTGTACCGGCTGCAGATGCGATTCGGCTCTCTCTACCTACTGGCCGGAACAGGCAGTTGTCTCTATTTTACAGGTCTTTTTATGGGTAACCGGACAGGTCAGTTGTCATTGCGGTGGCTAGGTGGAAAGCATATTTTTGTGCGGTTCGCGATCATGGGGTTGACCTTTATCCAGGCTGCGGTGGTTTTTATTTTGCTGTCGGCTTCGGAGCGGGCAACATCTGCTTCAGGGCTTGTGGGGTTGTGTCTGCCCGCCGGTTTTGTCGCAGGCGGCGTTGCGCCCTTGGCTTTGGCGGTTTGTGGAGGTAGCCGAGCCGAGGACGCAACGATTTTCGTACTGGCAGACGCTTTGGGTGCAGCGGCGGCAGGACTGTTTTTTGCGGCGCTGGTTCCACTGTCAGGAGTGTTGGGGGCTGTCGCGGTTTTTGCGGCGTTGGCGGTTGGACTCGGCGTGTGCGTGGCCGTGTGTGGCGCCCACGCAAGGCTGGCCGCCGGTCTGGCTTTGGCTGTGGCTGTGGCTGTGGCGGGCGGGCGTTTACGGGATGTTATTCCAGGAGGCCGGGGGGTGGCGCTGTTCAGAAGTGGCGGGGCCGGGAGCGCACTCAAAGCTCTTGACGGAGAGTCTCAGGCGCGGACACCCAGAGGCGTTCCGCGCAGGGTTGACGTGTTGCGCATACGGGCGCAGATGCGGGAGGGGCTGCTTTCGACCAATGATGTTCTCTGGGCACAGTGATTAACAAGAAGTCAGAAGACAGAAGACAGAAGTCGGTAGTCAGAATTTGAACGGCAAGGCGTTGCGTCATTTCCCATTCGCATTTGATGTCTCGATTATGCGGAAATGAAAAGGATGTGCTCTTTCAGGCGAAAGTTGCGTGAAAACATTCTGACTTCTGGATACTGTGTGATTGCAATATTTTGCAAATCACACCATGCCTATGCGGTTTTGTTTGCGGCCTGCAGCGGTTTAGTCTAAAATATAATATTTAAACAAAGGCTTTTAAGTGTCGGCGATGTGGAAACATGCGTGGCCGCATGACCGTGTCGGCATCCAAAGGAGTATATCATGGCATATAAGATCACAGACAGTTGCGTTGCTTGCGGCCTCTGCAAAGACGCGTGTCCGACCGAGGCAATCAGTGAGGGCGATCCGATTTACACGATAGATCCCGACAAGTGTGTCGATTGCGGCGCATGCGTGGGCGAGTGCCCGAATGAAGCGATCGTGGCCGACTGAAGCTGATGCGCCTTTTCAAGTGAAAGTTGCGGGAAAACACCGGCCGCCGGGTGCGATTTTACTTCGTTGCATCGCACCCGGAAGATCCGTTTTTCCCGCTTGTGTCGGCGCACAGTAATTGCTAATATTTTAAATGCTTAAGGAGTAAAAGGTATGTCCAGAGTTTGTGAGATTTGCGGCAAGGGGCCGATGGCCGGCAACACGATTGTCAGGCACGGTCTTGCCAAGTATAAGGGTGGCATCGGTCTCCATACGACCGGAATCACGAAACGGCGTTTTTTGCCCAACCTGAAGAAAGTGCGCGTTAAGGGTGAGGCTGGCGGCGTGAAAAGTATGCGGGTCTGCGCGGCTTGCATCAAACAGGGCAAGATTGTGAAAGCCGGATAAACGGTTCACGACAAGGACGCGGAAATCATAAAACGGACAAAGCGTTAAACAAATCAGGAGTTTCTTATGAAAAACGCGCCGGCTGAAGAAAACGTGCCCGAGTCCGACAACGATGAGATACGGGCGACTGATATTGTTTTTGACTGTCCGGTCTGCGGACACAATCTTGCGATTGATTTTAGAGGCGCTGGCCTGCAGATCACATGTGTGGAATGTGGCAGTCCGGTGCAGGTGCCGATTCCCGACGGGATGAAGGTCGACGATCTAGACTTGTCGACCGGCGAGTTGCTTAGTCAGCTTTTTCAGACGCGTCGCATGTTGCAGAAGATCGAGCAGCATGTCTCCGAGCTTGAGGAGACCCTGAACAGCGTCAAGTTGCGCCGTACCGAGCTAGAACGTGCGCGCATGAGCACAATGCACAAATGCGCTGAACTGGTCAACATGTGCCAGAGCGGGCTCAAGTCGCAGAACGACATGAGCACATTGCTTAACCGCATGATCGCGCTGATAGCGGAAGAACAGCAACGATAACGCGATGGAGATCGGAGTTTTGATTATCGGCGGTGGCTCGGCAGGGCTCACCGCCGCTTGTTTTTACGGCACCGGCGCGATGCTGGTGGAGGCTTGCGCTTTGAGTGAGCGCGGCACGGGATATTGAGTTATGCGTATAGAAGATTGCGATTTTTTTGTGGTGGGCAGCGGCATCGCCGGTCTGATGAGCGCCCTGTATCTGGCGCCGCACGGACGGGTCATGCTGGTGACCAAGAAAAAACTGGATGATTGCAACACCAACCGCGCTCAGGGCGGCATTGCCTGCGTGATGGCCGAGGGAGACAGCTTTGAACAGCATGTCGCCGATACCCTTACCGCAGGCGCGGGATTGTGCAACGAAAAGGTTGTACGCCAGATCGTGGCGGGGGGGCCTGAACGCATCGCCGATCTGGAGAGTCTTGGCGTTTGTTTTAATCCGCGTGATGACGGTCAGCCCGGATACGACCTCGGGCGCGAGGGCGGTCATTCGCAGCGGCGCATCCTGCACGCTGGCGATATCACCGGTCAGCGCGTGGAATCGGTGCTGGTGGATCAAGTCCGCAAGCACCCCAACATCCGCACGTTTGAATTCACGATGGTCATTGATCTAGTCACCACGCGTTGGCTCAATCACCCAGGCGAAAATCGCTGCGTGGGCGCGTATGTGCTGGATCATAACGCAGGCGAGATCTACGCTGTGCGCTCGCCGCATACGGTGCTGGCGACAGGGGGTGCAGGCAAAGTCTATCTATACACCTGCAATCCGGACATCGCCACCGGCGACGGCGTGGCGCTGGCTTGGCGCGCCGGCGCGGACATCGCCAACATGGAGTTCATCCAGTTCCATCCCACATGCCTATATCACCCGCAGGCTAGGCGGTTCCTGATCAGCGAGGCCGTGCGCGGCGAGGGCGCGGAGCTGGTCGACACCGAAGGCCGTCCGTTCATGAAAGATTACGATCCGCGCGGCGCGCTGGCGCCGCGTGACGTCGTGGCCCGCGCCATCGACTCCGAGATGAAACGCACGGGCGCGCCTTACTGCTGTCTGGACATCCGTCACAAATCCAGAGAGTACCTGATAGAGCGCTTCCCTAACATTTACGAGGCGTGTCTCTCCTTCGGCATCGACATGGCGAAAGACCTGATACCGATCGTGCCTTCAGCGCATTACTGCTGCGGCGGCATCAATGCCACCGTGAACGGCATGACTTCGCTGTCTGGCCTTTACGCGGTGGGCGAAACCGCCTGCACGGGATTGCACGGAGCCAACCGCCTGGCCAGCAATTCGCTGTTGGAAGCGCTGGTGTGCGCTTACGAGGCGGCAGGGCGCATGGTCAACGCGCCGCAGAGCCTGCCCGACCCCCTGCGTATCCCTGACTGGCAATACGGCACGGCTGTGGCAAGTGATGAGGCCGTCATGGTGGCGCACAACTGGATGGAGATACGCACCTGCATGTGGGACTATGTCGGCATTGTGCGCACCGACAAGCGGCTGGACCGGGCTTTGCGCCGCATCCGCAATCTGCGCCGCGAGATTCGCGAGTATTATTTCGATTACCTGGTAACGTCCGACACGCTTGAGTTGCGCAACCTGGCTTTGGCGGCAGAGCTGATCGTGCGCAGTGCCGCGCGCCGCAAGGAGAGCCGCGGGTTGCACTACACGCTCGACCATCCCGAGACACGCCGCACTGCGCGTGACACGCTCCTGCCCGGCCGCAGACGCTGAAGCGGAAGATTGGTTGTTGCGGCCACCAAGTGACCGCAATGACGAGGGTAAAAGAGAGAGGGCTCAGCTTCACTAGCTTATGTTTACCAGAGAATTTGATTACGAATTGCCGGCGGAGCTGATCGCGCAGGAACCACCCGCAGAACGTGGCGCCTCGCGCATGCTGGTGTTGCATCGTGCCGACGGCCGTCTGGAACACCGCGCTGTCGCGGACCTTCCGGATTATCTTAACGCGGGCGACCTGCTGGTGCTGAACGACACGCGCGTATTCCCTGCCCGGCTGCTCGGACACTGGACGGACACCGGCGGTGCGCTGGAGTTGCTGCTGGTGCGCCCGCTGGCGGCGCCCGGCACGGAGTGCTGGTCTTGCATCTGCGGGTCCGGGCGTCCGGTCCGCGTCGGCCAGAAGGCCGTCTTCGCGGAAGGCCTGCTTGAGGCCGAGGTGATCGAGCGCGGCATGGAGGGGGCGTGTACAGTGGTGTTCCGCTCGCAGACAACGTTGATGGAACTGCTGGAGCATTACGGGCTGACACCGGTGCCGCCCTACATCCGGCGGCAGGGCGACAGCCGCCAGACGCGGCTTGACCGTGAACGTTACCAGACCATCTACGCGCGCGAGACCGGCGCGGTGGCGGCGCCCACCGCCGGCCTGCATTTTACCGAAGAGCTGTTTGCCGCGCTGGCGAGAAAAGCGGTTCAACGTGCGACTGTGACGCTGCACGTCGGGCCGGGAACCTTCAAGCCGGTCAAGGCCGCGACGGTTGAGGAGCATGTGATGGACGCCGAGCGTTACAAGATTTCTGCTGCCACAGCCGGGGCGGTGGCAGCTTGCCGCGCGCGCGGCGGCAGGGTGGTGGCGGTTGGCAGTACCAGCGTGCGCACGCTGGAGAACATGGCGGCCGCTCACAATGGAGCGGTGGTCGCGGATGAGGGCGAAAGCTCGATCTTTATCTACCCGCCTTACCGCTTTCGGGTCACGGACGTGATGCTGACTAACTTCCACCTGCCGCAATCAACGCTGATCATGATGGTCTCGGCGTTCGCCGGGCGCGACAAGATCATGGCCGCCTACCGCGAGGCTGTGCGCCAGCGCTACCGGTTCTTCAGCTACGGCGACTGCATGCTGATAATTTGAGGCGTTTGCAAAACTTCCGGTTTGCGCAAACGCCTCGGATTGTTTACTTGGAAAACGGGATGCGCGCGGTCTGGCTCTTGGCGCGGTCGCGGCTCTCCTGAGCAGTCAGCTTGAGCGGGTCGGTGAAGTCGTCGGACTTTAGTTTATCCATGCCCGGCAACGTCCCGGTGCCGGAAACCGGTTTGCGCCGCAGCAGAGGCTGTATGAACATAACCAGCATCAGCAGGGAGAACAGGATCGCCAAGCCCGTAAGGATTCTTCGCGTCAGCCGATGCCTTGCCAACCGCGCTTCCAAATTTTCAATCAGCAGTTGAATCTCCAATTTCGCGTGGGTGTCGGGATTATCTTGGAGATAAGTTTTCAGTGTACTGATGGCATTGGGGATGTTCTCGGCTGTTTCAAATTTACGCAACGCGATGATCTCACGTTCATGCCGTTCACGGGTTTCCCGTTCCTGCCTGATGGCGGCTTGGTGTGCTTGTGAGGCCATGGCCGTGTCGAGCAGCCCGAGCGCTTCTGCCACTTCATCCCGGTGCTGGAAACGGTTGGTCAGCGAGTGCAGCATGGATATGCGTAAGTTGGGGTCACGCTCGTTCGCGGCAGCGTTGAACATGGCCGCGAACTCGGCATTTTTACGGCACTTGTAAATAATGTCGGAGAGCAACTCGTTATAATTTTCACGCACACGTGCGCCGAGCTTGAATACGCGCCCTGTGCCGTTACAAGCTGGGCAAGGCTTGTCGAGAATCTTGCGCCCTGCGCACATTCTGCAAACACCCGGGGTCACGCATGCGGTGCATTTGACCGAGGCTCCAGCGGACGATTGCACCTGTCCCGTGCCTTTGCATGTTCGGCATTTGCCGCTGCCGAGACAGTAGGGGCAGGTGGCAGGCTTGATGCCTTTGCCTTCGCAATCACCGCAAGCAGCGATGTAGTCGTTTTCGGTCACGCGTATCAGCGGCTGTTGTCCGTCCGGGAAGGTCGAATGCTGGATTTTGACTGCGCGCATAAAGGAATTGGTGTTGCCTTGCAACAACAAGGACAGTGCGTAAGCCGACATAGAGCGCTTGCGGATCTCTGGGTTTGCAGACGCGTCGCGCGAGACATTGGCCAACATCTGAAGATCCGGCGCACTCAAGGGCATTTTAAGCAACGTCTCGCACGCTTGGATCAGACGTGCTTCCGGTGCTTCAACCTCGCGGATTTCAGCTCTGGCGGCAATCAGAAGCAACGGCAAGAGGGCCGCAGCGGCAAAATCAATCACTTTCATTTTTAGGTTTCCAGCCTTGCAGGACTTCAGCCAGCGAGGGTTTTTGTGCTGGCATGGGCAGGTTGTCTGCCAGCCGCCGGTAAAGTTCCTGCATTAGTTGCTCTTGGCCTTCCCGCCGCATTTGCTGGACGGCGGTGGCCAGGAAGCGGATTAGGATATTGCGCATGATGTTAGAGGGGAACTCGCGGCAGGTGTCTTCCAGAATTTCGGCGGCGGCCAAGGCCAGTGCGGGATTGCCGGCCACGCGCCACTCGCCGGTTTTGACATTGCCGGTGAAACGGCCGTTGAAGACGCTGAGCATCAACGGCTGGTAAACGCCGCGTTGGCACATGAGCCGTTCCGTGCCGACGGCGTATTCGAGGCCTTGGCTGGCCCAGTAGATGGCGTGCGATTCGGCGAGGCGCCAGTCGAGCGGGCCGAAGCGGCGCTCCAGTTCCAGCATGCGATCTGTGTCAAGGCGCAGTACCGCCAGCTTGGCGCGGGTTTCCGTCGAGGGGTTGACCGTGCCGTCAGCGTTGACAACGGGTGTCATGCTTCGTGCCAGATCCAGCTTATACGCCAAATGCGCGCTGTCGAGGTTGTCGCCGATCTTATTCTGATAGAGCCACGCCAGCTCGCGGTAAAGCTTGGCCTCGCGCGGATTGAAGCGCAGACCGTCGTCGCGCAGCAGCCGGATGCCGTTCCGGACCCAGCGCAGGCGATCCTCGTCGCGCACCATCATGATGCTGACGTTGTAGGCGAGGTTCCAGGCGTTGTAGGCCCACGCCTCTGAGGCATGGGGATCGAGCATGGCGATCCACTCGGCAAGCTGCACCAGCTCCAGGAAGCGTCCCTCTTCCTGCAGACGGTTGACGCGGAACCAGAGGATTTCAGAGACGATGCCGCGGAAACCGCCTAGCCCGGCCATCACGAAGTTCAGGGCCGGGGGAACGTCAGAAGAATAGCCCGCGTAAGCCTCCGGCATACCATCGCGTCGGGTTGATGCCAGCCTGCGGCTCTGCCATGCCGCCAGCATGACCAGCGCGGCAATCAGGACCAGCCATTTGAACGATTTGGATCGCATGTTCTTTTCTTACCAAAAATCGCATGCGAAGTGAATCGTATTCGGATTAGTGGAGTTAGACTTGTCTGATAGGTTTGACCTGTCCGACGAGTCTGACAAGTCGTTCACTGTATCTCGCTCATGGATATGCCCAGGGCGTTGGCCACGCCCTGGCCGTAGGCCGGGTCGGCCTTGTGGCAGTGGCGGATATGGCGAATCTTGATCTCTTTCGGCGCGTCGCCCATGGCGCGGGCGGTGTTACCGAAGAGCCGCAGCTGTTCGTCCGGCGGCATGATGCGGAAGAGGTTGCCGGGCTGCGTGAAGTAGTCAGCGTCATCCTCGCGGTAGTCCCAATGGTCGGCGGCGCCGTTGATCTTCAGCGGCGGCTCGCGGAACTCCGGCTGTTCCTGCCACTCGCCGTAGCTGTTCGGCTCGTAGCTCAGCGTGCTGCCGTGGTTGCCGTCCACACGCATGGAGCCGTCACGGTGGTAGCTGTGGAAGGGGCAACGCGGACGGTTGACCGGAATCAGGTGATGGTTGACGCCGAGGCGGTAGCGTTGGGCGTCGCCATAAGAGAAGAGGCGGCCCTGCAGCATCTTGTCGGGCGAGAAACCGATACCGGGCACGATGTTGTTCGGGTTGAAGGCGGCTTGCTCGACCTCGGCAAAGTAGTTGTCCGGATTGCGGTTCAGCTCCATCACGCCGACCTCGATCAGCGGGTAGTCCTTGTGCGGCCAGACCTTGGTCAGGTCGAAGGGATGGAAGGGGACCTTCTCCGCGTCGAGTTCCGGCATGACCTGGATGCTCATGGTCCAGCGCGGGAAGTCACCTTTCTCGATACTGTAATAGAGGTCGCGCTGATGGCTCTCGCGGCACTTGCCGATGATCTTCTCGGCCTCCTCGTCGGTCAGGTTCTTGATTCCCTGCTGCGTCTTCAAGTGAAACTTGACCCAGAAGCGTTCGTTATTGGCGTTGAGCATGCTGTAAGTGTGGCTGCCATAACCGTTCATGTTGCGATAGGAGGCTGGTATGCCGCGGTCGCTCATCACCACCGTCACCTGATGCAGAGCCTCGGGCAGCGAGGTCCAGAAGTCCCAGTTGTTCAGCGCACTGCGCAGGTTGGTGCGAGGGTCGCGTTTAACCACATGGTTCAGGTCCGGGAACTTCAGCGGGTCGCGCAGGAAAAAGACCGGGGTGTTGTTTCCGACCAGATCCCAGTTGCCCTGGTCGGTATAGAACTTCATCGCGAAGCCGCGGATGTCGCGTTCGGCATCGGCGGCGCCGCGTTCACCCGCCACGGTCGACAAGCGCACGAAGAGGTCGGTCTTTTTGCCGACTGCGGCGAAGATCGAAGCCTTGGTGTATCTGGTGATGTCGTTAGTGACGGTGAAGGTGCCGTACGCGCCCGAGCCTTTGGCGTGCATGCGGCGCTCGGGGATCACCTCGCGGTCGAAGTGCGCCAGCTTTTCCAGGAACCAGGTGTCCTGCAGCAGTTGCGGACCCCGCTTGCCTGCGGTCATCACGTTGTTGTTGTTGGCGACCGGCGCGCCGGCGTTGTTGGTCAGTTTCGGGTTTTCTTTCATTGCGGTTTCTACCCTTCGATTTTTGTAAATCAATCGGCTGGACACCAATATTTATGGTGCCGCTTGAATACCGTTGATTATACAGGCTAGAGGCGGGGGTTGCAAGGGAATAGGGAATAGAGAAGAGTGGAGAATTAGGAGTTAGGAGTGGGCCGTTACGGGGTATGGGTCGCTACGGGGTATGGGCCGATGCGCACGAGGAGACGCTACGGGGTATGGGCCGATGCGCACAAGCATGACGCTACGGGGTATGGGCCGATGCGCACAAGCATGACGCTACGGGGTATGGGCC
>CAZKZI010000078.1:9173-14767 GCA_964557205.1 uncultured Lentisphaeraceae bacterium | reverse complement strand
ATCCTGATTTGGCGTGATGGCGGGGCGGGACTGTTTAGGAAGGGAGCGTGCGACAACCATGAGAACCGACGTACACCCGGAGGGATCCGACGCGACCGAGCCGCGGCGTCAGACCTTGCGGTTGCCGGGCCACGATTACGCGGGCGGGCTCTACTACGTGACTCAAGCGACACAGAGCCGCCAGCGGCTTTTCGGCACAGTGCTCAATGGACGCATGCGGCTTTCTCCCGCCGGACAGATGATCTTCGACATCTGGAACGAGATTCCGCAGTTCTGTCCGGCGTATGCTGTCGACGAGTTCGTCGTGATGCCGGATCATATTCATGGCATCGTGCGTGTCAAACGCGAGAACGGGATCGTCAATCGCGACGCAAATGATCTTGTCGGGGCGCCCCTCCGTGGACGCCCGTCTTGCGCTGCACAAACGCTTCGCTATCACGATTATCGTCGAAAGACAGACGGCGCGACGTTGTTCGACTTTATGCAGCGTTTCAAATCGCTTACGACCGCGCGTTACCGCCACGGCGTTGTGGAGCAGCAGTGGCCCTGTTTCAACGGTCGGGTGTGGCAGCGCGAATACTACGAGCATATTGTCCGCGACGACGACGCTGAACTGCGCCGCATCCGTGACTACATACGCAACAACCCGTCCAACGCCAGCCTCCTGCGTTTCGGCGCGTTGCGTTACTACGGGAATCGAGATTTGCTGAATCTTCGCAAGACGGCGTTTCTCGCGTCACGTTCTGAGAGGGGGGCACCCACGGAGAGGTGCCCCGACATAAATGATGCGTGCAACGACGTAGATGATGCACGCTACAACGCAGACAATGCACGCTACGACACAAGAGACTGGCTTGCGCATGCGCAGTGTGTCATTTCTGGCTTTCTTTCGCCGCTCGAACGAGCCGTGCTGCGCATGTGCCGCGCCCGTAACATTCCGACGATCCACGTGTTGGCCTGCGGCCACACCCGTGATGAACCGTTGGATGATGGTCGGCTCGTGGTCACACCGTTCGATCCGGACGTCGCGAACGTTAGCGCCGCCCGCGCCGCTTGGTGCAACCAATATGTTCTGGAGAACGCTGATGACATCGTGATCGGCCACCTGAACCCCGACGGCATGCTCGCGTTTCTGCTTGAGGATTTGTCGCGCGACACGCCCGTCACGGTTCTATCCGGAAGAAGTGGTGTAGGATCTTAGATCATGTCAACTCGTCCCCCAGAGCAACCAGCGCCCGGCTCCGATCTGGCTGGCATGATGTTGACAATTCTAAACCGACACTTTATAAATGTCACATCCGCGACGCGGACGGCGACTGGAGAAGCGGCATGAACCGCACCACTCTTTCCCAACCCAGACTCGCCGCGCCCACGGCGGGCGCGGCCATCCAGCCTGTCGCTCGCCGCGATCATTCGCAGCGCAGCCGCGCGACCGACTGAACCCTGAACCCTGGCTCCTGAATCCTCGGGGCGATGCAACAAACCTTCGTTACAAAACTTGCCTCGTTTGTTAAGATCCAATTTATTTAAGACGGCTAGAGGACACCCAATGAATTCTGCTCCAAAGAAACATGCGTTAAAGGATAAGTTATGCCTGTTAGGTGCCACGGCGTTCGGTCTGGGACTGGCCCCTATCGCACCCGGCACTTTTGGCACTCTATTCGGCGTAGCCGCTCATCTGGCAGTCACACAGTGGATCGCTGAAGCCCATCAGCACACACTGCTGTTGCTTGTTTTTGTGGCGGTGTGCATAGCGCACTTCAAGCTGACACCATGGGCGCTGTCACGCTGGAACGACGAAGATCCCAGCCATTTCGTGTTGGACGAGGTAGCCGGGTATCTAGTAGTGCCTTTGCTGGTCACGACCGGTCCGCTTTGGTTCGTGGCCACAGCCGGATTCTTACTGTTCCGGATTCTGGACATCATCAAAATCGCGCCCGCGCGCCAGATTGACCGGGAAATGCACGGTGCCTGGGGCATACTGCTCGACGATCTTGTCAGCGGCCTCTATGCGGCCGGCCTAATACACCTGGCAATCCGGTTGTTTTTCTAAATAAGCCGCCCATAACTCTACGGCTTAATTTGGGCTTCCAGCAACTTACTGACGGCGCCGGGTTTCTCATTCTGACTCCTGAATCCTTGAGTAGTAACGATCAAACGAAACTGCTTAGACGTCATTCGTGTCGCAAAGCATCAATCGGATCCAGTGTTGCAGCCCGCATCGCCGGATAAAGCCCGAACAGAATGCCGATCGCAACACTAATGCCGAACGCGAGCAAAAGGCTGTACGGCTGCACGACTGTCGGCATATCGGTGAAATAGGTTACCAGAAAGGGAATGCTAACCCCTAAAAGTAAACCGACCACGCCGCCCCCGATTGACAACACGCAGGTGTTGATCAAAAACTGCACCACAATCCGGCTGCGCCTAGCGCCGATGGCACGGCGTATTCCGATCTCTTTGGTCCGCTCGGTGACCGAGGCCAACATAATGTTCATGATGCCTATGCCGCCCACCAGCAGACTGATCCCGGCGATTGTGCCCAAGACTATATTGTAAGTGCGCTTGGTGCGCTCCGCTTCCCGCAAAAGCGTCAGAGGCACGTCGATCTTGTAATCATTTTTTTTATGGAAACGCGCCAGTACAGCATCAATGGCCAGACTGCCGGCCTCTACCACTGATGTGTCCCGCATTTTAACAATTATCTGACTCAACTCCACCTTCTCGCCCTCCATGCCGCCTGCGGAATAACGTATGTTGGCCTCACCAAAAAGCTTTGTCCCTGTTGTGATCGGGATGTAAGCGTCGGCTTCACTGTCGGGGGCACGAACCGTCCCGCCCGTCTCGTTTTTCACAATTCCAATAACCTCAAAAATGCCGGAAGCGATGCGTATGCGCTGCCCGATCATGCCCTCCGCCGCCAACAATCTCCGAACCCCGTGCTCGGTCAGCACACATACATTCGCGCGATCCGCAAGGTCATTAGATGACAACATGCGTCCGGCCATGACCGGTCGCTGTACGACGTCAAACCATTCCGGCTCTGTCTCAACCACTCGCATTTCCAGTTGCCGTTCACCGAGGCGCGCAATACGCCGTGTCATGCGTGCAGGCACGGTCATCACTACCCCGGGAACAGTCTGCCGGATACGCTCTTCGTCATCATAAAGCAACCCGTAAACAGCCAGCTTACCGCGTTCGGAACTCGTGTTGGCACTCTCTTCGCCAGAAGGCTTCACCGACAGCACCATGATGTTGTCGCTACCCAAACGCTTGATGGAGTCCAGTGCCTGCTGACTGGCGCCTTCCCCCACTGCCAGCATGGCGATGACACTGCCGACACCGAAAACCACACCCAACATTGTCAGGAATGACCGCGTCTTATGGCGCCACACGTCCGTCAGCCCCAGTTTAACAAAAGGCCATAAGTATAGTACCTGCTTCACTTCACGCCCTCTGTAACCGAAAGAACCATGCCGTCCTTTAGCACAATGCTGGACTTTGCATAAACGGCTATATCCGGCTCGTGTGTTACCAGAATTATGGTCTTCCCCTGTTCCGACAGCTCTTGAAAAATTTTCATTATCTGCACGCTCGTGACACTATCCAGATTGCCGGTTGGCTCATCCGCCAGCAGCACCGCCGGATCGTTTGCCAAAGCGCGTGCCACCGCCACCCTCTGACGCTGCCCGCCGGAAAGTTCCGACGGCAAGTGACGCAGCCGATTTTCCATGCCCACTCTAAGCGCCAGAGCCTCGGCCTTATCTTTACGCGCCCCTTGAGAAAGCCCCAAGTATAACATCGGCACTTCAATATTCTCGCATACGGTGAGTTGCGGGATCAGGTTAAAACTCTGAAAAATGAATCCCAGATTCTTAAGCCGATGGTCACTCAAAGCATTATCGTCCATATCCGCCACATTCCCGCCGTTAAGCCAATATGTGCCTGACGAGGGACGGTCAAGGCAACCAAGGATATTGAGCATCGTACTCTTACCAGAACCACTTGATCCCATGATCGACCAGTATGAACCTTTCCGGATCGAGAACGAAACGCCATCCAGAGCCTTCACAACCTCATCGCCCACAGCGTAATGCCTCTTCACGTTATCCAGATGGATCACCTCATCTGCCGAAGCCTGCAAAAAATCTCTGCTCCGGACGATCATGCCGGGCCACCGTTAACCTCTTTTGCAGGCGGACGCTTATCGCTTCCGTTTTTAACTGGAGCCTGTTCCTCCACCTCATTGCGGCGTTCTTTGACAGGCGGCGCCAACATCACCTGGTCACCAACCTTGATCCCTTCCAATATGTGAATCATACGGTTATTGTCCATACCTACCCGCACAATCCGCGGAACCCATTCCCCGTCATCCTTGACATAGACTCGAGGCACACCGTCAACCCGCACCACACACTGAACCGGCACATACAAAACCATATCATGCGATTCTTTGACCAGCTCAACCTCGCAACTCATTCCAGGCCTGATCGCGACCTCCTTGAAGTCGCATTCTATCTCACACTTATACAGTTTCAAATCGGGATTCAACTGCGAACTTTGTCCGTCAGGCAAAATGCCGATCTTGACCAGCTTGCCGGTAAACACGCGTCCAGGGAACGCATCGATTTTAACATTCGCGGGCATGCCGTTCTCGATCTTGTTGAGACTAGCCTCAGGTATCATGACCTCGACCACCATGCCAGATTCCAATGGGATGTAGATCAGCTCCTTCCGCTCAACCGCAATCGCTCCTACAGCCAAAGGCTTGACCCACCATTGTCGCCGAGAAATGCGCACTGTTGAGGCATATAGCACCATGCCGTTGGTTGGCGCGTATATCTTGCTTTTTTCAATCTGTACATTCAGTTCCGCCAGCCGGTTAGTGGAGCGGTCACGCTCGCGGGTTCGCGCACGCAGTTCCGATTCGACCTGTCTTAAAGTCGCCTTGTTCTGCCAAGTCGTGCGCACCATCGCTCGCTCGGTCTTGCGTAATGTGCTCTCCAGCGTGGCGCGCTGCTGCAAGACAGAGAAGTTCGTCAACACGTTCATCCTCGTCTGCGCCATCTCCAGATCCAGTTTCTTCCGCTGCAGCGCCAGCTCGTCAGCCTGCAACTCGGTGCGCGTAAGGAACCCGGCGCTCGCAAGCTTCTGCGACCATTCCATTCGCTCAGCGGCCCGCTTGACCTCTTCGTTCGCCAAGGCGATGTCCGCCTCATACTGACGCACCTGTTGCGGGTAATCACCCTCCCGATACTTTTCGAGCGCCATTTTAGCCAACATTTTGGCAATCTCACAGTCGATAAGCGAAGCCTCGCAGTCACCCTCGGTGATCCCTAGCTTCTCACACGTGATAATCAAATTGGCCTCGGTGTTGGCCACCGTAATTTCCTGCTCGTTACGCTTTTCGACGAGATCGCTCGAGTCGAATTCCAGCAACAGGTCGCCGGGTTGCACTGTGATGCCTTCATCGATAACCCAAATGACAGTGTTATGGCCTTCCAGCTCACTGGTGATCACTACCTTGTCACGACTCTGCACAGAGCCACCCGAAGTGACCGCTATTGTCAAAGGCCCTTCTTTGGCATCGAAGA